>JBEKFH010000320.1:0-5609 GCA_050013415.1 Streptosporangiaceae bacterium
ACCGTGCCGTTCGCCACGTACTTCTTCAGCGAGTCCGGCGTGCCGAGCCCGGTGACCAGCAGCTTGCCGCGCCGCGAGGAGGCGCTGACGACCTGCGCGGCCGCCAGGATCCCGACGGTGGTCGGCGAGATGATGCCCTTGAGGTTCGGGTAGTGCTGGAGCAGCCCCTGGGCCACCTGGGTGGCCGTGGTCGGGTCGTCATTCCCGTACACGGTCGTGACCAGCTTCATCTTCGGGTACTTCTTCAGCTCCTGCTTCATGTAGCCGATCCAGGCGTTCTGGTTGGGCGCCGAGGCGGTGGCCGACAAGATCGCGATCTGCCCGCTGTCGTGAATCTCCGACGCCAGCAGCGAGACCTCGCTGGTGCCGATCTGCGCGGTGGATGCCTGGTTGACGAACAGGGTGCGGCAGGTGGGCGCGTCCGAGTCATACGTGACGACGGTGATGCCCTTCTTGATCGCCGCGTTCAGCGTCGGGCAGAGTGCCGTCGGGTCGGACGCGGAGACGATCAGCGCGTTGGCGCCCTTGGCCACCGCCGCCTGGATGGCGGGGATCTGGGAGGCCGGCGTGGCGGCCGTACCGCTGGTCTCGGTGCCGTCCTCCTTCAGCGCCGCCAGCGCCGCCAGGGCGCCGCCGGACTTCACGCTGTCCGAGGTGGTGAAGTACGGGTTGCCGAGGTTCTTCGGGATGACGAACACCTTCAGCCCGGTCTTCAGCGCGCCCGAGGCCCCGCCGGAGGATGAACTGGACGGCGATGGCGTCGACGTGCCGGACGACCCGCACGCCGCGATGACGACGGACACGGTGGCGAGCGCTGCTGGGAGCAGCAGAACCCGTCTCAGGGAACCCTTCATTGTGAATCCTTTCAATTGGGGCGAAACGGAAAACTTAGGTGATGGTTCGTGAGCGGCGGCCCGGAGCAGCCGGGGCGGCAGCTCATTCACGGGCCGCTCCGATCGCGGCGGGCGCCGCCCGCCGCCGGCGGCGAGCGAGCGAATCGCGCGCCCGCGTCGAGAACGACACCGCGTTCGGCACGAACACGCTGGCCAGCAGCAGGCCGCCGATGACGATTCCGGTGGCTTCCTGGTTGAAGTTGGTCAGCAGCAGCGCGTTCTGCAGCCCGGCGAAGGCCAGCACGGCGAGTACCACGCCGAAGATGGACCCCTTGCCGCCGAAGATCGACACGCCGGCCAGCAGCGCGATGGCCACGACGTCAAGCTCCAGGCCCAGGCCGTTGTTCTGCACTGCGGTGTCGAGCCGGAAGGTCCACAGCGCCCCGGCCAGGGCGCAGGTCACGCCCGAGATCACGTACAGCAGGGTCTTGATCCGCTTCACCCGGATCCCGGCGAACAGCGCCGCGTCCTGGCTGGCGCCCATCGCGAAGATCGACCGGCCGAACGGGGTGCCGTGCAGCGCCACCCCGAAAATTACCGCGAGCACGATGAAGATCCCCGCGCTGTAGGAGAGCTCCGTGTGCGGTATCGGCTCGACGCCCATGTTGGTGTAGACGGACGGGAAATTGGAGACCGTGTTCGCGCCGATGGTGATGAGGGCAATGCCGCGGAACAGCGCCAGCGTGCCGATCGTCACGGCCAGCGAAGGGAGGCCGACGCGGGTCACCAGCAGGCCGTTGACGAGGCCGGCCGCGATCCCGAGCAGCACCAGCACCGCGAAGATGGCCAGCATCGGCCAGCCCTTGCTCCACAGCACGCCGAGCAGCGCGCTCGACATGCCCAGGATGGAGGCCACGGACAGGTCGATCTCGCCGCTGATGATGATGAGCGTCATGGGCAGCGCCATGATCGCGATCTCGCCGGAGCCCAGGCCGATGTTGAAGAAGTTGGACCCGGTCAGGAACTCCGAGGAGGTCGACCCGCCGAACACGGCGATCGCGATGACCAGGACCAGCAGGCCTGCCTCCCAGCGCGCTGAGCGCCGGAGCAGCTGGCCGCCGGCCGCGCCCAGTGCGGCCTGCCGGGAAGGGCCGGGACCGGTGGGCCCGGCCGGTCCGTCCGGGAGGGCCGCGTCCTGGCCGGTGGCGCCCGCGGCCAGCGGGCCGCCGGCCGCGGCGTCGCGCTCAGCTTGCACGGTGGGAGCTCCTCAGTCGCAGGGCGGCCGCCAGCCGCAGCGAGATCACCCGGTCGAGGGTGATGGCCAGCAGCAGCAGGAAGCCGGCGATCGCCTGGTCCCAGAAGGGCGCGATGCCCAGCACGTTCAGCGCGGAGTTGATGGTGCTCAGCAGCAGCGCGCCGATGGCAGCCCCGACCGCGGTGCCGCTGCCGCCGAAGATCGCCACGCCGCCGACCACCACCGCCGAGACCACCAGCAGCTCGTAGCCCGTGCCCGCGGTGGAATCGATCGTCTGGTACTCGGCGGCCCAGAGCACCCCGGCCAGCCCGGCCAGCGCGCCGCTGACCGCGAAGGCGGTGAAGATCCGCTTGCCGACCGGGATTCCGGCGAGCCGGGCGGCGTCCGGGTTGGAGCCGATCGCGTACAGCTCCCGGCCGGACCGGAACGAGCGCATGTAGTAGGCCCCGAGCGCGACGATGACGGCGACCACGATGGCAAGATCGGGTATCCCGAGCACGGTGTCCTGCGGGATGTTGGCGAAGGTGTTGGGCAGGGACTGGGCGACCACCTCGTTGCCGCCCACGATCAGGATGTCGATGCCCCGGATGATGTAGAGCGTGGCCAGCGTCACCACTAGGCTGGGCACCCGTCCCAGCGAGACCATCAGGCCGTTCGCCACCCCGCAGGCCAGCCCGATGGCCAGGCCCACGGCGAAAACCGCGGGAATCGGGATCCCGTGCACCTGGCTGAACAGCCGGGTGGAGAGGTAGGCCGACAGGCCGAGCACCGACCCGATCGACAGGTCGACGTTGCGGCTGACCACGACCATGGTCTCGCCGAGCGCCAGCAGGGCAAAGACGGTGGTGTTGATCAGCACGAACTGGATGTTCTGCGAGTCAAGGAAACGCGGCTGGATGGCGGCCGTGATGCCCGCGAACACCACGAGCACGGCGAGGATGCCGGACTCCCTGACCCGGAACACCCGCTCGGTGAGCCGCCGCGAGCTGGGGTCGGGCGGCGGCGGGGCGGGATCGCGCCGCTCGGCCAGGGTGGCGCTCATGATGCCTGCGCCTGGATCTGGCCGGTCGCTGCGGACATGATCGTTTCCTCCGAGGCGTCGGCGCGGCTGATCTCCGCGGTCAGGCGGCCCTCCCGCATGACCAGGATCCGGTCGCTGACGTGCAGGACTTCCGGCAGCTCCGAGGAGATCATCAGGATCGCGACCCCGTCGGAGGCCAGCCGTGACAGCATCTGGTGCACCTCGGCCTTGGTGTTGATGTCGATGCCGCGGGTCGGCTCGTCCACGATCAGCAGCGTCGGCTTGCGGCCGAGCCACTTGCCCAGCACGACCTTCTGCTGGTTACCGCCGGACAGCCGGGCGACCGGGTCGGCGAGGCGGCCGTACTTGAGCTGCAGCCGCGTCGCCCAGTCGGTGGCGAAGGCCCGCTCGGCAGCGGCCGAGATGAGGCCGGCGTGCCGGAGCCGGCTCAGCGAGGCGAGCGTCATGTTCTGCTGAATGGACATGTCCATCACCAGGCCCTGCTGCCTTCGGTCCTCGGGCACCAGCCCCACGCCGGCCGCCATCGCGTCGGCCGGCGATCCCCGGCGGAGCTTGCGGCCCGACATCGTCACGCTGCCCGCGTCGTAGCGGTCGATCCCGAAGATCGCCCTCGCGACTTCGCTCCGGCCCGATCCGACCAGGCCGGCGAACGCCACGATCTCGCCGGCCCGGACGCCGAACGAGATGTCGGTGAACACGCCTTCCCTGGTCAGGTGCTCCACGGACAGCACATTCTGGCCAGGTGCGCTCTGCTCGCCCGCGGAGCGGTCCGGCATGTCCCTGCCCACCATGGCGCGGACCAGGTCGGCGGCGGTCAGCCCGGCGAGCTCGCTGCTGAGCACCTGCCTGCCGTCGCGCATCACCGTGACCCGCTGGCAGATCTCGAATACCTCTTCCAGCCGGTGCGAGATGAAGAGCACCGCGGCGCCCGCTGCCCGCAGCGCGCGCACGACCTCGAAGAGCCTGGCGACCTCCAGCGCCGACAGCGCGGCCGTGGGCTCGTCCATCACGATGACCCGCGCGTTCAGCGACAGCGCCTTGCCGATCTCGACGATCTGCTGGTCGGCGATGGACAGGCCGCGGCAGATGCGCGCCGGGTCGAGTGGCACGCCGAGCCGCTCGAACAGCTCGGCGGACCGGGCGCGCATTGACCGGATGTCAATCCGGCGCCCGGCGCGCAGCGGCTGGCGGCCCATGAAGATGTTCTCCGCCACGGTCAGGTCGGGGAACAGGGTCGGCTCCTGGTAGATGATCGCGAGGCCGGCGTCCCGCGCGGCGGCAGGGCCGTGCAGCACGACTGGCTCTCCGTCGATCAGGAACGTCCCGCTGTCCGGCTGATGCACGCCGGCCAGGATCTTCACCATGGTGGACTTGCCCGCGCCGTTCTCGCCGACCAGCGCGTGCGCCTCGCCGGCGTACAGCTCGATGGAGCCGTCGGTAATCGCCTGGACCGCGCCGAAGGATTTGGCCACGTGCCGCAGGGAGAGCAGCGCTGCGCCAGGGGATTCGCCGCCTGGGTCCGCGTTCTGGCTTATCAGGGAGCCGGCGGCGGTCCCGGCGGGCGGTGCAGCGGGAGCCCCGGCCGGCGAGGATCCGTCGGCGGGCTGGCCGATGTCGCCGTCGCGCGCAGGTCGCATGGCTGCCCTTCAGCAGATCGGCCGGCCGTGATCCCAGCCGGTTGTCCTCGTTGGTGTGGAACGTTTCAATATGAGCAGTAGTGTCAAGCGGGCCGGGGCCGGTGTCAAGGGGACGTTCGTCAAACTGACCGAGTTGTTATCGAGCCGCGTCCGGCCGGTGACGGATTTGCGGGCGGCTGCCGACTGCTCCCGGGCGGGCAGCACTGGGACGCGGCGCCAGGCAGCGCTCAGGCCAGGCTCGCGGCTGCCGCCGGGCGCCGGGCCCGCCAGGCGGCCTCGGCCTCGCCCATCGGGGTGGACGGGGGCGCCTGGACGAAGGGCCAGATCTCCTCCGCGATGGCCCGCCAGTCGGCGGTCGCGGTCAGGTCGCCGAGCAGCGCGAACAGGCCGAGATTGATCCGCTGCAGGATCACGTAGGAGCGCGGCACGCTGACATACTCGGCCACCGGGCTGCGCACGTCGAAGAACCGGCGCACCACCGCCGAGGCGTAGTCGCCGGTGATGGTCAGCCGCCCGGGCCTGCGGATGGTGTCGTAGAAGACCGCCATGTGCTCGACGATGGTCTCCGTGCTCAGCGGCGCGCCGGGGATCAGGAAGCCGGCCTCCTCCATGCTGCGCCGGAAGGCCTCCGGATCCTGCTCGACGCACAGGGTGCGCGCCATCTGCATGAGCGGCTGCAGCTGGGCCGTGGTGAAGTGCTTGACGAGCCCGAAGTCGAGGAACGTGACCCGGCCGCCGCCGTGGAACAGGTAATTGCCCGGGTGCGGATCGCCGTTGAACGCGTGCACCTCGTACAGGCTCCTGAAGACGAAGCGGTAGATCGTCTCGGCGGCCAGGTCGCG
>JBEKFH010000321.1:0-5608 GCA_050013415.1 Streptosporangiaceae bacterium
AACCGGGCCGCGACGCTGAGACGATGGCCGCACGGCGCTGGAGGATTCGTGGATCTGAAGCTTGATCACCACACCAAGGACGGGATCGAGGTAGTCAACGTCGAGGGCGAGATCGACGTCTACACCGCGCCGCGACTGCGTGAGCTCCTGATCGAGCTGGTGAACAACGGCTACTACCAGCTGGTCGTGAACATGGAGAAGGTCGACTTCCTGGACTCGACCGGGCTCGGAGTGCTGGTCGGCGGCCTGAAGCGGGTTCGCGCGCATGACGGCTCGCTGGATCTGGTCTGTACCCAGGAGCGGATTCTGAAGATTTTCAGGATCACCGGGCTGACGAAGGTGTTCGGCATTCACGACACCGTGGACGAGGCCATCGCGGCGAGAAAAGCCGAGAAGTAGGCCGCCTGGCGCCTGCACCCCGATGGCCACGGTCGAAGTTAGCTTCACGCCCCTGCCCGCGCACGTCCGCACCGCCAGGCTCGTCGCCACCGCGGTGGCCAGGCGCAGCGGGGTCGACGAGGCGCTGCTCGATGAGGTACGGCTGGCGGTCGGCGAGGCATGCTCGCGGGCGGTGGAGGCGCACCGCCTGCGCTGCCCCGCCGAGCCGGTCAGGATTGCCCTGACTGATGCCGCCGGGAGGTTCGAGGTCGAGGTGACCGACACCTGTTCCGACGGCGGCGGCGCGGGCGGCCGCGGCGGGAACGGCGGCCAGCCCGACGGTACCGACGGCGGCACCGCTGCCACCGGGCAGCCCGGTGATGCTGCGCAGCCAGGTGATTCAGCGCAGCCCGGTGATGCGGCGCAGCCCGGTGATGCGGCGCAGCCAGGTGATTCAGCGGACCTTGACCTTGACCGCGGCCTTGGCCTCGCCGTCATCGCGGGCCTGGCTGACGACGTCCGGATCAGCGAGACCCCGGGCGGCATCAGCATCACGATGAGCTGGCCAGCGCATTGCGCGTAAACCTGGACCCGCACTATCATCCCGTGGCCCGCATGCGTAGACTCCCGGCACTGCCGGTGGTGGGACTTCCTGCTGGCCGCGCGGCGACATGTCCGCGGAGGGGTGCCACGACGCCTGGCTGAGCAGCAGCTTCGCGCGAAGCGCGCGTCCGCTGCTGCCGAAGCGCGCTTTCCTGTCAAGGAGGACAGATGTCTGGGGTCAACCTCGCTCTGGCGGGTGGTGCGCCTGGTGTGGCGGGTACCAACCTGACCTGGGTCATCGTCGTGGCCGTGGTCGCGCTGCTCGCGCTGGGCGTAGCTGGCTGGCTGGTCAGGGAGGTCCTGGCGGCGGACCAGGGCACGGAGAAGATGCAGGAGATCGCGCTTGCCGTCCAGGAAGGCGCGGCGGCCTACCTGCGGCGCCAGTTCAGGACGCTCGCCGTCTTCGTCGTCCCGATCTTCTTCGTGC
This sequence comes from Streptosporangiaceae bacterium, assembly GCA_050013415.1. Taxonomy (GTDB): domain Bacteria; phylum Actinomycetota; class Actinomycetes; order Streptosporangiales; family Streptosporangiaceae; genus Palsa-506. The sequence goes on from JBEKFH010000321.1 coordinate 1,409, forward strand.
TGCTGCTGCTCCCCGCGGCGGACGCATCCGTCCGCTGGGGACGCAGCGTGTTCTTCCTGGTGGGCGCGTCCTTCTCGGCACTCACCGGATTCACCGGCATGTGGCTGGCCGTCCGCGGCAACGTGCGGGTCGCCGCCGCCGCGCGCGCTGGCTTCGATGGCGAGCGGCCCGCCATGCGGATCGCGTTCCGCACCGGCGGGGTGGCCGGCATGTTCACCGTCGGCCTCGGCCTGTTCGGCGCCGCGCTGGTCGTGATCCTGTACAAGGCGAACGCGCCCAGCGTCCTTGAGGGCTTCGGCTTCGGCGCCGCGCTGCTCGCGATGTTCATGCGGGTCGGCGGCGGCATCTTCACCAAGGCCGCGGACGTCGGCGCCGACCTGGTCGGCAAGGTCGAGAAGGGCATCCCGGAAGACGACCCGAGGAACGCCGCGACCATCGCCGACAACGTCGGCGACAACGTCGGCGACTGCGCCGGGATGGCCGCTGACCTTTTCGAGTCCTACTCGGTCATGCTGGTCGCCTCGCTCATCCTGGGCGTCAAGGCGTTCGGCTCCGAAGGCCTGGTGTTCCCGCTGATCGTCCCGATGTGCGGCGTGATCACCGCGGTGGCCGGCATTTTCGTGGTCGCCCCGCGCAAGGGCGACCGCAGCGGCATGACCGCCATCAACCGGGGTTTCTTCGTCTCCGCGATCATCTCGCTGGTGCTGGTGGTCGGAGCCGCCTTCATCTACCTGCCGGCCAAGTTCAGCGAGTTGAAGGGTGTCACCGGCCCGGGCAGTACGGGGATTCTCGCGCATGGCGGCAGCCCGCGGCTGCTGGCCATCGGCGCGGTCCTCATCGGGCTCGTGCTGGCCAGCGCCATCCAGCTGCTGACCGGGTACTTCACCGAGACCAACCGCCGCCCGGTCCGCGAGATCGGCGAGAGCTCGCTCACCGGCCCGGCCACCGTGATCTTGTCCGGCATCTCGGTCGGCCTTGAGTCGGCCGTGTACTCGGCGCTGCTGATCGCGGCCGCGGTCTACGGCGCGTTCCTGCTCGGCACCGGCAACGCGACCATCGCGCTGTTCGCGGTGGCGCTGGCCGGCACGGGCCTGCTCACCACGGTCGGCGTCATCGTGTCGATGGACACCTTCGGCCCGGTCTCCGACAACGCGCAGGGCATCGCCGAGATGTCCGGAGACGTGGATGGCGACGGCGCGCAGGTGCTCACCCGGCTGGACGCGATCGGCAACACCACCAAGGCGATTACCAAGGGCATCGCGATTGCCACCGCGGTGCTCGCCGCGACCGCGCTTTTCGGCGCGTTCCGCAGCACGGTGCAGGCCGCGCTCGGCAGCAAGGCCAGCACCTTCAGCCTCTCGGTTGACCGGCCCAATGTCCTGGTCGGCGTCATGATCGGCGCCGCGGTGGTGTTCTACTTCTCCGGCCTGCTGATCATGGCCGTTGGCCGGGCGGCCGGCCGGGTGGTCTACGAGGTGCGCGAGCAGTTCCGGAACCACCCGGGGATCATGGACTTCACCGAGAAGCCCGAGTACGGCCGGGTGGTGGACATCTGCACCAGGGACTCGCTGCGCGAGCTGGCCACGCCCGGGCTGCTGGCCGTGCTGACGCCGATCGCCCTCGGATTCGCCTTCGGCTACGCTCCGCTTGGCGCGTTCCTGGCCGGTGCGATCGCAGCCGGCGCGCTGATGGCGGTCTTCCTGGCCAACTCCGGCGGCGCTTGGGACAACGCCAAGAAGCTGGTCGAGGACGGCAACTTCGGCGGCAAGGGCTCCGACGCCCACGAGGCCACGATCATCGGCGACACGGTGGGCGATCCCTTCAAGGACACCGCCGGCCCGGCGATCAACCCCCTGATCAAGGTAATGAACCTGGTATCGCTGCTCATCGCGACAAGCGTGGTCAAATACAGTCATAACCCAGGCCTGCGGGCCGGCGTATCGATCGTCGCGATCGCCATCGTGGTCGGTGCCATCGTCGTCGCCAAACGCCGGTCCACGAGCATCCCGGCCGCCGGCCCAGGCGGAACCGGCAGCGTGGCCGGCCCGGACGCCGCGCCGGCTGTGGCCGGGCCGGGCGGAACGGGCAGCGTGGCCGGCCCGGATGCCACCCCGGCCGCGGACGCTGCGCCGGCCGCGGATGCTGCGCCGGCCGCGGATGCTGCGCCGGCTGCGGACGAGGACGGCAAGGCGTCTGCCGGGACCGCCACGGCCTGAGCAGCGAGATGCCTGACAGCCGGGAGGTGCATGACAGCCGGCGCCTGATCGTGATGCGGCACGCGAAAGCACGGGATCTGCCTGGCGGCCCGGACGCACAGCGGGAGCTGAGCTCGCGCGGCCTGCGTGACGCGGCCTCAGCCGGGATCTGGCTGCGCGGCCAGGGGTTCATTCCCGACGTGGTGATCTGCTCTACCGCGCGCCGCGCACGGCAGACCTGGCGGCAGGCCGGCGCCGGGCTCGCCGCGGCGGTCGACCTGCACGAGGATCCGCGCCTCTACGACGCGGGCGCAGGGGAGCTGCTGGAGATCATCAGGGAGACCCGGCCGGACGTGGCGACGCTCATGTACGTCGGCCACAACCCGGCCGCGCAGGATCTCGCGTCCGGGTTGCTGGGGGAGCCGCGAGGATTCCCGACTGCGGCCGTCGCCGTGCTCGGCCTGGCCGCGCCCTGGGTCGGGGCGGCGGCGGGCAACGCCGAGCTCCTCGCTTACTGGACGCCCCGGCCGGCCGCCTGAGATCAGCCGGGCTCAGTCGCCGGAACCTCGTCGGCCGCGTCGGCCGCCTCCACGTCGTCCCTGGAGATGCCGAGCAGGTAAAGGATGACGTCCAGATTCGGAACGCTGACCGAGGCGTCAGCCGCGTCCCGCACGGCTGCCCTGGCGTTGAAGGCAATCCCCAGGCCCGCCGCCGCGATCATGTCAAGGTCGTTCGCGCCGTCGCCCACCGCCACGGTCTGGCTCAGCGGAGTGCCGGCCGCCGCCGCGAAGCGCCGCAGCGCCAGCGCCTTGCCGGCCCGGTCGATCACCGGGCCGGTGACCCGCCCGGTGAGCCTGCCGTCGGCGACCTCCAGGGTGTTGGCGGCCGCGTAGTCGATGCCGAGGTCGGCGACCAGCCCGTCGGTGAACTGGGTGAAGCCGCCGCTCACGATGCCGCATCGGTAGCCCAGCCGCTTGAGCGTCCTGATCAGCGTGCGCGCGCCCGGTGCCAGCTGCAGCTGCGAGCGGGCGGAATCGACCGCGGTGATCTCGAGCCCGGCGAGCAGCGCGACGCGCTCGCGCAGCGATTCAGCGAAATCCAGCTCCCCGCGCATCGCCGCGTCGGTCAGCGCGGCGACCTTCTCGCCGCATCCGGCCCTGGCCGCGAGCAGGTCGATGGCCTCGCCCCTGATCAGCGTGGAATCGACGTCCATCACGATCAGGCGCATGGCGCGGCGGTGCAGGCCGCCGCGCTGGACGGCCACGTCCGTCTGCTGATCGAGCGATTCGCGGGCCAGCGCGGTGCGCAAGCCGTCCGGGTCGGCCCCGGACACGTCGAACTCGATGCAGGTCACCGGCCGGTCCGCGAGCCGCCCGATCCGGTCGATGTTCGCGCCGCTCGCGGCGATCCGGCCCGCGATGGCCGCGACGGCGGCCGGCGCCAGCGGACTGCCGAGTACCGTGACATGCAGGCTGCCGCGCCGCCGGGGCGCCTCGCCGGAGCCCGTGGTGATCTCCGCTTCCAGGTCGAGATCCGCCGCCACCGCCGCCACCTCGCGGTGAATCGCCGTCAGATCCGGGGTCTGATCGCAGGACAGCAGGACGCCGAGCACCAGGTGGCCGCGGATGACCACCTGCTCGATGTCGATCACGCTCAGCTGATGCGCGGCCAGCACGGAGAACAGCCGTGACGTGACACCCGGCCGGTCCCGGCCAGTCAGGGTGATCAGGATGGTGATCCGCGGCCCGGGCATCGGGTCAACGCTACCCGCCGCGTGCCGCCGCCCTGACCCCGATGCCGTAGGTTCGATCTGGTGATGCTGCAGGGCTAGAGCTGCAGGGCTAGAAGGGAGCCGCATGTCGGATGAGGTGCTGCGACTGCGCGGGGTCAGCGTCCGGCGGGAGAAGTCGATGCTGCTGCGCGACGTCGAGTGGACCGTCCGCAGCGACGAGAGCTGGGTCGTCGTCGGCCCGAACGGGGCCGGCAAGACCACGCTGCTCCAGGT
>JBEKFH010000322.1:0-5592 GCA_050013415.1 Streptosporangiaceae bacterium
ACGAAAACGAGGCCGCTGATCTTGATGTAGGTGTTGCCGAAGACCGCCCCGAAGCTCGCGACTGACGCTGCGGCGGCAGCTCCGACGTTGCCCTTGGGAGCGGGCTCGGCGAAGGCCTCATCGCCCACTCCGGCCACCTTCTTCGGCGCGTAACCCGCGGTCCGGAGCGCTGACGTGTCCGCACTGAGATCGCCGGCGCCGTCCTGCATCGCGACGGAAACCTCCATCTCCGTCAGATGACCCTCGTATTCGCAAGTGAAGATGACGCCCTCCACATTGCTCGGCTTGGTCTTGGTGAAGGTCGTTCCGGTGATCTGCGAGACCGTCGCGGCCGGCAGCGCGCGGCAGACGTTGACCTTGCTGACGGATGCCGGGGACCCGGCCGATCCGCCCGCGCCCTGCGATCCTGCGGCCGCGCTGGTGGCCGTGCCCGCGGGTGCTGCCGCGCCTGGGCTTGATGCGCCCGAGCAGGCGGTGGCGGCGACCGCGAGGAGGGTCAGGCCGGTACTTGCGCAGACTGTGGCGACTCGCATGTTCTCTCCTCAGTGGGGTCGCCTTCGCGGTGCTCGGCGACAGATTCAGGCTGTGCTGCCGACGTTAGGATCAGCGCCGGCCTGAGGAATCGGGAATAACCCTCGGTCTGGGAGCCGCATCTGGCGGCAAGGTACCGGGCAGCCCTACCGTCGGGCCCATGAGCGGGTTCATCGTGGAGTGGTACTGGCCCGGCGTTACCGAGGCTGACTTGCGGCTGGCGGCAGCGGCGCTGCGAGCCGCCGACAGCGCGGGCGTCCGCTACCTGGGCAGCATCCTGGTGCCCGGCGACGAAGTGGCGCTGTTCCGCTTCGAGGCGGCCAGCGCGGGGCAGGTCGCCGCCGACGGCGAGCGAGCCGGGCTGCGCTGTGATCGGGTAGTGGCGGCCGTCTTCCTCGACGAGCCCGGTGCTGGCCCGTAGCGCCGGCTTCAGGAGCCGGGCCGACCCATCCGCGCGCCAAGCTCGGCGCGTGAGGTGATGCCCAGTTTGCGGTAAACGCGAGCAAGGTTGGCTTCTACCGTTTTGACAGCGAGAAAGAGCTGCTGGGCTGCCTCGCGATTGGTCCGGCCGGCTGCTGCCAGCTCCGCGACGCGGCGTTCGGTCTCGGTCAGCGCGGCCGGGCCAGCCGGCCGCAGGTTCACCCGGGCAAGCTCCGCGGCCGCCTGCCGCGCCCAGGCCTCCGCTCCGAAGGCAGTGAACTCCCTGCGTGCCTCGCTGAGGGCATCATGCGCCATCCGCTTGGCCTTTGCCCGGCGGTGAATCTGGCCCGCAATCAGCAGCGTCCTGGCCCGGTCAAAGCGCATCGGCGAGGTGTCGTACCAGGCGAGGGCCTGCTCGATGGCGGCCAGCGCCTCGGGCGCGCGGGCGCTGGCCGCGTGCACCATCGCGTGTCCCGTCAGCGCTACCGCGGCAGCCGAGCGCCGCCCCGAGCTCGCCACCTGGGCGTCTAGATGCTCCAGGAACCCCGCCGCGTCAGCAAGCCTGCCGGTCGCCACCAGGGACGTCAGGTAGTCGATGTGCCAGCGGCTGTAACCGGGTTCGCCCAGGTGCATGGCGGTCAGCACGGCGTGCCAGCGATCGAGGTGACCGGCAGCCGTGACCGGGTCACCGCCGGACAGCGCGGTGAAGCCGAGCGCGCCGTGGGCTCGCTGCCGGTCCCAGTTGGTTGCCATCGGGGCATCACGGAGGCTGACCAGCGCGGCTGTCGCCTCGTCCAGCCGGCCTTCGTAGGCCAGCACCACGGCAAGATTGTGGCGTGCCTGCCCCGCCTGGGCGGCCAGGCTGCCCTGCTCAGCGATATCGAGATGTTCCTGCGCGAACTGCCGGGCCTGCCCTATCCGGCCCCGCCACAGCGCGATCGCCGGCAAGTGCGCGAGTGAATAGGCGATCGAGGACAGATCCGCCGACTTCCGGGCCTCCGCCAGCAGGCCGAGCAGCCGGGTCTCGGCCTCGTCCAGGTCATCGGCGTATTTCAGCAGCGCGGCGTAGCTGGCGTCGGCACGATCGGACAGCCGCCGGCTGGGCTGGCTGCGCTCGAGTTCGATGGCCCGGCTGAACATCTCGTGATCCAGCCCGCGGCCCGCCCGGAACCGGGCGCCGGCGGCTTGCGACAGCGCGCCTGACATGACCGCTGGATCGGACTGGCCCGCCTGGTCCAGCAGCGTCACCGCCTCTGTCGCGGAAGCGTCAGCAAGCGCGATGTCGTCCGTCACCGCGGCCAGCGTCAGCAGCGCCTCGGACCGGACTACCGGGTCAGCGGCCGCTTCTGCCGCTGCGGCCTGAAGTTCATCGGCGGCCGCGCCCCAGCCGATGACCTCCGTGGCCATCTCGGCGAGCCGGATGCGCCGGCGAGCCCGCTCGGACACCTCCGGCGTCAGTGCGATCGCCTGCCGCTGCGCCTCGACAGCACCTGGACTGTCACCGGCCCGGACCAGCGCGTCGGCCAGGAGATCCAGCCTCGCCGCGCGGCCGGGAACGCTGTCGGTGTGCTGCAGCGCCAGCCGCGACAGGTCTGCGGCTATGTCCGGCGCGCCTGCGGCCAGGGCCGCCGCCACGCCCACATCCAGCGCCCGGGCGATGCGGGAATCAGCTTTAGTGGCCGCCAGGGCGGCGTGGCGGGCACGTTCCAGCGGGTCATCCGAGCTGTCCGCCAGCCGCCGGTGCAGCGCGCGCCGCCCGGCGGCGGGCAGCGCCGCGTAGGCGGCCGCTCCCACCAGCGGATGGGCTGCCCGGATGATGCGGTGGCCATTCAGGACCACCGGCTCATCGGCAACCACCAGCCCGGCCGCGACCGCACGGTCCACCGCAGCCGCCGCAAGCCCTGCGTCGGTGAACCGAGCCGACGCCGCCGTGCCGGCCGCGATCTGGAGTTCGTCCGGCCGCGAGCTGCGTACCCGCTCGGCCACCAGCTCGTCCAGGCTCGACGGCACTGCCAGCGGAACCCCCGCTCGCGGCACTATCTCCAGCCTGTCCAGAGCGCGCGCCAGCTCCAGCGCGTACAGCGGGTTGCCGCCCGACGTCTGGTGCACGCGCAGCAGGACCGGCCGGGCAAGCCGCAGGCCCAGCCGGACTGCGAGCAGCTCGAACAGGGCTCCCACTGTCATCGGGCCAACGTCAACCTGCAGCACCGCATCGCCGGGCAGCCCGTCGAGTGGCGCCCAGCGCGAGCTGGCTCCGCGCGCGCTGGCCACCAGCCGTACCCGGTTCGGCGCCACTATCCGCCGCAGCGCGAAGCGCAGTGCGGCGGCGCTGGCGGTATCCAGCTGAGGCAGGTCATCCAGGGCGATCAGCACCGGGCCCGCCGCTGCCTGCACGGAAATGACCGACCACAGCGCAGTGCCGACCGCTCGCTCGTCGACAGCCGCAGCGGAATCCGACAGCAGCATCACCGCGTGCAGTGCAGTGCGCTGCGGCGGCGGCAGAGCAGCCAGTACCGCCGGTGGCGCCGTTCGCAGCAGGTCAGTCAGCGCCACCCAGGGCAACCGTGCCTCGGCGGCGCCGGTACGAGCCGTCAGCACCAGGTACCCCATGCGGGCGGCCAGGCCGACTGTCCATTCCCACAGGGCAGTCTTGCCGATCCCGGCCGGGCCGGTGAGAATCGCGGCCACGTTCGGAGTCTGGTCACTGACGGTGCCCGCGCCAGCCGGATCGGACCGGACCAGGGCGCCGTCGTCCAGGAACCTGGTCAGCAACTGGCGCTCAGCCTCGCGGCCCACGATCACCGGCCCGGCGGGCAGCTGACGCGCAGACCCGCTCATGTTCTCCCGGTCACCTTTCTCCCGGCCACCGAGGTCAGCCGTGTTGTCGCATCGATCCGCGTCCGCTAGCTGACTGCTGCCCGGCGGGTTTCTCGTAGGGTGGTGATCATGTCAGTACCGTACGCCGGGACGGTCATTACCGGCCATCAGCCAGGGCCGGCGGCCGGCGGCCGGCGGCCGGTGCTGCTGGCCGTCCTCGGCGCGGCCTGCATCTCCGCCTCGGCTGTGCTGGTCAAGCTCGCCGACACCGGCGCGGCCACCACCGGGTTCTACCGGTGCCTGCTGGCGCTGCCCGTGCTCGCCGCGCTGGCGGCGGTCGAGCAGCGGCGCCGCGGGCCGCGGCAGCGGGCTGCCCGGCTCGGCGCAGTCCTGGCGGGGCTGTTCCTGGCCGTCGACCTGGTGCTGTGGAACCACGCCATCGCCGAGGTCGGCGCCGGGATCGCCACGGTGCTCGGGAACCTGCAGGTGCTGTTCGTCGCCTTCGCCGCCTGGGCCGCGTTCCGCGAGCGCCCGACCCGCGCTTTCCTGGTCTCGCTGCCCGTCGTGATGGCCGGCGTGGTGCTGGTGTCCGGCCTGGTCGGCAGCACGACGCGCGGCATCCACCCGGCCGCCGGGATCGTCTACGGGGTGGGCACGTCGGTCGCCTACGCGGGATTCCTGCTCATCCTGCGCCGGACATCGACCGGAACGCCCCATGTCGCTGGCCCGCTCGCGGAGGCGACGGCCGGCGCGGCACTCGGCTCGCTGCTGCTCGGCCTGGCCTTCGGCGGCCTGCAGTTCGAGATACCGTGGCCGTCCTTCTGGTGGCTGCTGTTGCTGTCGGTGACCAGCCAGACGATCGGCTGGCTGCTGATCACCTCGTCACTGCCCCGGCTGCCGGCGGCCGTGTCCTCGCTGCTGCTGCTCCTCCAGCCGGCCGCCGCGCTGCTGCTGGCATTCGCCGTGCTGGGCGAGCGGCCCACCCTGCTCCAGCTCGCCGGGGCCCTGCTGGTCTGCTGCGGCGCGCTGGCGGTGAGCCTGGCCGCCACGTCACAGCGCAGCCGCCCTGGCGACGGGGGTGATGAGCCGGCTCCAGCGGGCGTCGGCGATGATCGTAGGGAGGTCCGTCCGCGAGAATTCGTGCCGACCAGCCAACGGGAGCCCTCGTGACCGAAGCCCACGCAGATCTGTCCGGGCAGGCTCACCTGTCCGGGCAGGCTCAGCCGCGTCCCGCCGGGCAGGCCAGCGCAGGCGGCGAGGATCCCGGCCAGCGCGGCAACAAGTGGTGGACGCTGGTCGCGGTGTGCCTCGGCACCTTCATGCTGCTGCTGGACATCACGATCGTGAACGTCGCCCTGCCGGCTATCCAGCTGGCGCTGAAGTCGAGCTTCTCCGACCTGCAGTGGGTTATCGACGCTTACGCGCTGACCCTGGCGGCGTTCCTGCTGACCGCAGGCAGCGTGGCGGACATGTACGGCCGCCGGCTGCTGTACCTGATCGGCCTGGTGGTGTTCACGCTCGCCTCGGTGCTGTGCGGCTTCGCCGTCACCTCGCTGATGCTGCAGCTCTCCCGTGCCCTGCAGGGTGTCGGCGGCGCGATCATGTTCGCGGTCTCGCTGGCGCTGCTGGCCGACGCCTTCCGCGGCAAGGACCGGGCCGTCGCGTTCGGGGCATGGGGAGCGGTGACCGGCCTGGCCGTGGCCATCGGTCCACTGCTCGGCGGGGCGCTGACCTCCGGCCTGTCCTGGCGGTGGATCTTCTTCGTGAACGTGCCGTTCGGCATCATCGCCGTCGTCATCGCGATCATGAAGGTGGCGGAATCCC
>JBEKFH010000323.1:0-5584 GCA_050013415.1 Streptosporangiaceae bacterium
GCCCGGTGCCGGGCCACCCTGCGACTGCGCCGGCCCCCGCGGAACAGGACCACCCGGCGGCGCCGGACAGATCCCCTGGCTCGCCGGGATCACGATCAAGTGGCTGGAAACCGAGGCCTGCGGCCACGCCAGGGAAACCCGCGCCTACCAGCCGTCACCAGCCCTGCGGCACCTGATCAAAACCCGCGACCAGACCTGCTCCTTCCCCGGCTGCCGCCGCCCCGCCCGCCGCTGCGACGACGACCACACCCAGCCGTTTGACCAGGGCGGACGCACCTGCGAATGTAATCTGACCCCGCTCTGCAGACGACACCACGCCGCGAAGCAAGCCCCCGGCTGGCACCTCCAGCAGCCCCAGCCAGGCACCCTGACCTGGACCTTCCCCAGCGGCCGAACACGCACCGTCACACCCCCGCCCTACCCCGCATAACCGGGCCCGGGCCCAGCGGCACGAGCCGCAGCGCCCCGCCCAGTGACCCGGGCCCCAGCCAGTGACCAGCAGGCAAAATCCCGTCCACCTCGCCAATTACACTTACGGGGCTAGCGCGACCGGCCGCGAGCCCCGGGAGCGCTGCTGCCTGAACGGCTGCCGGTGGCGAAGTTCGTCCCGCCGGCGGCCGAAGCGCGGATCAGGCTGGCGCTGACCGCCAGCGTGCGCGCGAACCGCGGTTGCGGAAGCCGGCAGGCCAAAAAAGCGTTAGGGCTCCTGGGCGTTTATCGCGATTCTTGTCAGGTAACGCCGCCCTGCCACGTACCGCCGTCCTGCCACGTACCGCCGCCCGGGTCGTGTACTTCCGGCCATGGAGCTCGGGTACCTCCCGCTATGGAGACTGCCGCCTTGCCGCCCTCGCTCACCACCCTGCGCGCCCGCCTGCCCGGGCTGATGCTGCGCGATCAGCAACGGCTGGGCCGGCGAGCCGAGCAGGCCGCCGCGCTGCCAGATCCCGCTGCCCGCGAGCAGGCACTGGCAGGCGTGCTCGCTGACCTCGAGGCGGCGGCGGACCGGGTGGAGGCGCGCAGGCGCACCATGCCCGTCGTCTCCTACCCGCCCGAGCTGCCGGTCAGCCAGCTGAAGGACCAGATCGCCGAGGTCATCCGCGACCACCAGGTGGTGATCATCGCTGGCGAGACCGGCTCGGGGAAGACCACCCAGCTGCCGAAGATCTGCCTGGAGCTCGGCCGCGGCGTGACCGGCCAGATCGGCCACACCCAGCCCCGGCGGATCGCGGCCCGCACCGTCGCCGACCGGATCGCGGCGGAACTCGGCACGGAGCTCGGCACGACCGTCGGCTACAAGGTGCGGTTCGCCGATCATTCCAGCGACGACACGGTGATCAAGCTGATGACCGACGGCATCCTGCTGGCCGAGATGCAGCGCGACCGGCAGCTGCTGCGCTACGACACGCTGATCATCGACGAGGCGCACGAGCGCAGCCTGAACATCGACTTCATCCTCGGCTACCTGCGGCAGCTGCTCCCCCGCCGGCCCGATCTCAAGGTCATCATCACCTCGGCCACGATCGACTCCGAGCGCTTCAGCACCCATTTTGCCGGAGGCGAATCAGGCAAGCACCTTGCCGGAGGCGAATCAGGCAAGCACCTTGCCGGAGGCGAATCAGGCAAGCACCTTGGGGACGCGCCGGTGATCGAGGTGTCGGGGCGTACCTACCCGGTCGAAGTACGCTACCGGCCGCTGGCTGACCCCGAGGACCACGTTAATGAACCAAGAGATCAGGTGCAGGGCATCAGCGACGCGGTGACCGAACTGCTCGCGGAAGGGCCCGGAGACATCCTGGTGTTCCTCAGCGGCGAGCGGGAGATCAGGGACACCGCGGAGGCGCTCGGCGACGCCGGCGGCCTGGAGGTGGTGCCGCTGTATGCCCGGCTGTCGGCCGCCGAGCAGCACCGGGTCTTCCAGCCGCATCGCGGGCGGCGCGTGGTGCTGGCCACGAACGTCGCGGAGACCTCGCTGACCGTCCCCGGCATCAGGTACGTGATCGATCCGGGGACCGCCCGGATTTCCCGCTACAGCCTGCGGACCAAGGTCCAGCGGCTGCCGATCGAGCGGATCTCCCGCGCCTCGGCCAACCAGCGCAAGGGCCGGTGCGGCCGCACCTCCGACGGCGTGTGCATCCGGCTCTACAGCGAGGAGGACTTCGAATCGCGGCCGGAGTTCACCGACCCGGAGATCCTGCGCACCAACCTGGCATCGGTGATCCTGCAGATGGCGGCGCTCGACCTCGGCGAGGTGGCGGACTTCCCGTTCGTCGACCCGCCGGATTCGCGGAACATCTCCGACGGCGTCCGCCTGCTGGAAGAGCTCGGCGCCGTCAAAGCGGGCCACGGCCGGTCCCGGCTGACCGACGCGGGGCGCAAGCTCGCCCGGCTGCCGGTGGACCCGCGGCTCGGCCGGATGATCCTGGAGGCCGGCCGGAACGGCTGCGCGCGCGAAGTGCTGATCATCACCGCGGCACTGTCCATCCAGGACCCCCGGGAACGGCCAGCCGAATCCCGCGAGGCGGCGGACGCGCTGCACGCGCGTTTCGCCGAGCCCGGGTCTGACTTCCTCGCCTACCTGAACCTGTGGGACTACCTGCGTGACCAGCGGCGTGAGCTGTCGGCGTCGGCTTTCCGCCGGATGTGCCGCCGCGAGTTCCTGCACTACCTGCGGGTGCGCGAATGGCAGGACCTGCACGGGCAGCTCACCCAGGCGGCCAGGGAGCTCGGCATCGCGGCCGGCCGCGATGACCCCGGGCGCGACGCCGCCGGGCACGGTGCGCACGGCCGCGATGCCGCCGGCCGCGACGCCGCCGGGGCGGGCTTCCCGGCGGACGTCGCCGACCGGGTGCACATCTCGCTGCTGGCCGGCCTGCTGTCGCATATCGGGATGAAGGACACCAGCCAGCAGCCGACGGGCAAGCGACGCGGCATGACCGAGTTCGCCGGCGCGCGCGGCGCCCGCTTCGCCATCTCCCCCGGCTCCGCGCTGGCGAGGAAGCCGCCGGGCTGGGTGGTCGCGGCCGAGCTGGTCGAGACGTCCCGGCTGTGGGCGAGGACCGTCGCGCGGATCGAGCCCGAATGGGCGGAGACGCTGGCCCCGCACCTGGTCCAGCGCAGCTACAGCGAGCCCCGCTGGGACGCCCGCCGCGGCGAGGTGACCGCAACAGAAAAGGTAACGCTGTACGGGCTGCCGGTCGTCGCGGCCCGGCAGGTCAGCTACGGGCGGATTGATCCGGCCGGGTCCCGCGAGCTGTTCATCCGGCATGCGCTGGTGGAGGGCGACTGGCAGACCCGGCACCCGTTCCTCGCCCGCAACGAGCAGTTGCTGGACGAGGCGGGGGACCTGGAGCGCAAGGCGAGACGGCGCGACATCGTGGCCGACGACGGCGCGCTGTTCGATTTCTACGACCGGCGGATACCTGCCGACGTGACGTCCGCCCGGCATTTCGACGCCTGGTGGAAGGAGGCGCGGGCGGCCGATCCGGAGCTGCTGACCCTCTCCCCCGCCGACCTGCTCAGCCCCGCGGCCGACGAGATCCGGCCGGAGGACTATCCGGGCAGCCTGGGCGAGTTCCCGCTGTCGTACGAGTTCGCCCCCGGCGAGCCGGCTGACGGGGTCACCGTCGACATCCCGCTGGCGATGCTCAACCAGGTCAGCGGCGATGAACTCGGCTGGCAGGTGCCCGGCCTGCGCGAGGAACTAGTGACGGAGCTGATCCGGTCACTGCCCAAGCAGCTCAGGACGGCCTTCGTGCCGGCCCCGGACACGGCCCGCGCGGTGCTCGCACGGCTCGGCCCCGCCCGCGGCGACCTGCTCAGCGCGCTGGGCGCCGAGCTCGGCCGGATGAGCGGCGTGAGCATCCCCAGGGAGGCGTGGGATGAGTCCCGGCTGCCCGCCCACCTGAGGCCCACCTACCGGGTGGTCGACGGCGACCGCGACCTCGCGGCCAGCAAGGACCTGGCCGCGCTGCGGCGGCAGCTGCGGCCCCGGCTGCAGGCGGCACTGGCCGACGCGGCGGGCGGCATCACCCGCACCGGGCTCCGGGCCTGGGACTTCGGCGCGCTGCCGCGGGAGTTCGCGGACGGGCAGCTACGGGCCTACCCGGCGCTGGCCGACGCGGGCGACTCGGTCGACATCCGGCTGTTCGAGACCGAGGCCGAGGCCGCCGAGGCCATGCGCGGCGGCACCCGCCGCCTGCTGCTGATCGCCGTCCCGTCCGGCGTGCGCGCGGTGGCCAGCAGGCTGCCGGTCAGCGCCAAGCTGGCGATGAGCCGGCACCCGTACCCGAGCGCCGCCGCGCTGCTGGATGACTGCGCGGCGTGCGCGGCGGACCAGGTGATCGCGGAGGCGGGCGGGCCGGCCTGGGACGCCGAGGGCTTCGCGGCCCTGCTCGCGGCGGCCCGGTCAGTGCTGGCGGTGACCGCGGTCGGCGTGGTCGGTGCCGTCGCGCGGGTCCTCGCCGAGGCGCACGTGGTCGAGGCCGGGCTCGACCGCGCCGCCAGCCCGGCCCTGGCGCCGGCCATCTCGGACATGCGCGCGCAGCTTTCCGGGCTGGTCCATCCCGGGTTCGTCACCGAGACCGGCGCGCAGCGCCTGCCCGACCTGCTCCGCTACCTGCGGGCGATCAGCCGGCGGCTGGAGAAGGCGCCGCTGGATCCCGGCCGGGACGACGGCCGGATGGCGATCGTGCACCGGGTGACGGATGCCTACCAGCGAGCCGTCAAGGATCTCGCGGCGGCCGGCCGCGGCGGCGCGGAGGCCCAGCCGGTGCGCTGGATGATCGAGGAACTGCGAGTCAGCCTCTTCGCGCAGGCGCTCGGCACCCCGGTTCCCGTGTCCGAGCAGCGGATCCAGACGGCACTGGACCGCCTGGCCAGCTGATCTCGGCGGCGCGCCATCGTGCGTCCCGCTGCCCGTCAGCTACGGGCGAAGGCAACGAGGCTGGCGTAGAGATAGCAGCCGTCAGTCTCGATCAGTTTGATGATCTCGTCGACCGTCAGCGGCATGCGGCGCTTCTTTACCGTCGCGTCGCGTCCTTGCGCGGCGCAGGCACGCCGGCGCGGCGGCGGCCATGGCGAGGGTGAGGCCGCTCAGCGCGAGCAACTCCGGGTAGTCGCCGTACCCGCGGAAGCGGAACACGACGTGGTCTGTGCCTGCGGGGACGTCGACGGCGACGAGCGCCGGAGCCACCATCCGGACAGGTCGCGGCCGGCCGTTCACGGTTGCCGTCCACCCGGGGTCGTAGGAGGCGCTGAGCACCGCGACTCCGGGACGGCGCATCCGCACCGTCGCTGCGGCCTCGCCGTCATCGAGGTCGGCGCGTTCCGCGCTGACCGCGCCGGCGGAGGACTGGTTTCGCACCGTCGGCAGGCGGCCATCCCCGCCACCGCCGGACCCGTACCTGACGCCGAGATATGCGCCGTCCGCGGCGAGGCCAGAGCCGAGCAGAGGACGGCTGCGGGCACCCACGTTCGTCCGGTTCGCCGAGATCTCACCGATGATCTGGCCGGCCTGGACGTAGCCGGCGCCGTCGATCGTCCACAGGCAGTAGGGGCCGGAGCACATTGCCAGCCGTGCGCGCAC
>JBEKFH010000324.1:0-5576 GCA_050013415.1 Streptosporangiaceae bacterium
CCGGCCACGACGTCGGTGGACCAGTGCTCGTTGCGCCACACCAGCGCGGCGCCGACGACCAGGCACCAGGCGAGCGCGATCGCCACGGCCCCGCGCCGGACCCGGGCCGGCAGGGCCGGGACGACAAGCAGCATCGCCACGACGTAGCACACGGCCGCCGTCGTCATGTGCCCGGAGGGGAAAGATCCCAGGGCGCCTGGAGCCAGCGGGCGCTGCCCGGGTGACAGCCGACCGATCAGGATCTTCGCCGGGATGACGGTCACCAGGAGCAAGACGGCGGCGACCGCGGCGGTGAGCAGCGGGCGCAGGCTGCGGCGCCGGGCGCTGACGGCAAGGGCGGCCAGCGCGAGCACGGGGACCGCGACGCCGGGACCGGCGAGATTGACCACCAGCCGGGCCGGCGCGTCCAGCCAGTGCCAGCCGGCCGAGCCTCCGTGCGACTGCACGAACACGCGGATCCGCTGGTCAGCGCCGACCAGCGGGCCGCTGGCCAGCACGTTGATCGTCAGCAGGACGAGGATCAGCGCGGGACCGCCGAGCCGCACCCAGGGCGAGCGCCATCGAGGCGCGCGCCATCGAGAGGCGCGGCGCGGGGCCGCCGGCGCGACCCGGGCCTGATCCATTGGGCCAAGGGTACCGGCCGCGCCGCTCTTGACCGCCGGGCCGATTTATGTGAGTGTTTACTCACATGAAATCAGCGCCGCCCCAGGACGGAGGCGACGACCAGCGTGTCTTCCGCGCGCTGGCCGATCCGACCCGCCGGCGGCTGCTGGACGCGCTGCGGGACGGGCCCAGGACGACCGGCGACCTGTGCTCGGCGCACCCGGAGATGACCAGGTTCGGGGTCATGTGCCATCTGGACGTGCTGACGGACGCCGGGCTGGTCCTGGTGACCAGGGCAGGCCGCACCCGGCTCAACCACCTCAACCCCGTGCCGCTCAGGCTCGTCTACGAGCGGTGGATGCGGCCGCTCGCCGAGACGGCCGCCGTTGACCTGGTCCGCCTCAAGCAGGCGGCCGAGAGGAGCTGACATGCCAGCCGACGTCACCGCCGACACCACCACCGCGACCGGCGCAGAGATCGAGGCGGAGATCACCATCGACGCGCCGCTGGCGGCCGTCTGGCGCTGCCTGACGAGCGACATCGGCCAGTGGTGGGACCACACCTTCTCCGACGCCCCCTATGCCGTGGTCCTCGAGCCGACCATTGGCGGCCGTTTCTACGAGCAGTTCGACGAGGCCGGGGCAGGCGCGCTGTACGCCACGATCACCTACGTCAAGCCGCCGGAGATGCTGCGGATGAGCGGTCCGATGGGGATGCCGGGCGCGCGCCAGTACGTGAAGACCTACCGGCTGGAGGCGCTCGGCGAATCCACCCGCGTCCGCACCACCGCCTCCGTGCTCGGCGTGCTCGGCGAGGAGATGCTCACCGCGTACCGCGCCGGCGGGGAGAGCCTGCTGCGCTCGCTCCGCGGGCACGCCGAGGCGCATGCCCGGCAGATGGCTGGCAACATTAAGGCCTGAACGGGGCCCTCGGGCTTGATCGGCCCGCCAGCGCCCGGCGCCGACGGGGACCTGGACGGACCGACCGCGCGGCGGCTCCGCCCGGCAGCCAGCGGGCGCTGTCAGCGGGCACTGTCAGCGGGTCATGTGCGCGGCTGGCCGGGCAGGTATCCATAGCGGCCAGACTGAGCGGTTTGGCACGGATCTGGCTGACCGACAGATGTCGCCAGCCTGATCCGTTAAAGTCGTCAGCATGTCCGAGCGCGACCCCGATAATGCCGGCAGCACCGCCGAGTTCCGCGCGTTCGCCGCGGCGGGGAACGCGGAGACCCAGCCGCCCTGGTCGATGCGCGCGCCGGGCCGCCGCGTCGCCGTCCTCGCCGCCGCCATCCTCGCCGTGGCGGTCATCCTCGCGATCGTCGCGCTGCTGGTCATCAACGGCTAGGGCACTCTCGGGCCGCTGTGGCGCGCGTGCTTGTATGAACGGTCATGGGGGACGAGACCGGGGCTGACCGGCACCGGCTGACTGCCCTGGAGGGGCTGGCCGCGCTCTCCCTCGACGCGCTGTCGTCCGTCGCGTACGGGCCAGAGGCCATCGTCATCGTGCTGGCGGCCGCCGGGACCACGGGCCTGGGTTACACGCTGCCCGTCACCGGCGCGATCGTGTTGCTGCTGATGGTGCTCGTCACCTCCTACCGGCAGGTGATCGCGGCGTTCCCCGGCGGCGGCGGCGCCTACGCGGTGGCGGGCAGGCACCTGGGCGTGCGGCCCAGCCTGATCGCCGCCGCCTCGCTCATCGTCGACTACGTGCTGAACGCAGCCGTCGGCGTGTCGGCCGGCGTGGAGGCCCTGACCTCGGCGTACCCGCAGCTGTACCCCGACCGGGTGGTGATCTGCCTGGTCGTGCTCGGCCTGATCACCGCGGCCAACATGTGGGGCGTCGCCGACTCCGCCCGGCTGTTCATCGTCCCCACGGTCATCTTCATCGTGGCGATCTTCGCCGTCATCGCCGGCGGCCTGATCCGCTCCCACCCGGTCGTCCCGGTGGCCCGTGACATGTCCAGCGCGACCGCGACGGTCGGCCTGCTGCTGCTGCTCCGCGCGTTCGCGTCCGGCTGCTCGGCGCTGACCGGGGTGGAGGCGATCGCGAACGCGGTCCCGTCGTTCCGCGAGCCGCGGGCCCGCCGGGCCCAGCACACGGAGATGTGGCTGGGCATCGTGCTGGGCGTGATGCTGCTCGGCATCGCCATCCTGATCAAGAAATTCCATGTCGGCCCGTCCGGGTCGGAGACTGTGCTGGCCCAGCTCACCGCCGCGTCGCTCGGCCACAACGTGGTGTTCTACGGGGTCCAGCTGATCACCACCGTGCTGCTCGCACTCGCCGCGAACACCTCCTTCGGCGGGCTCCCGGTGCTCGCGTCGCTGCTGGCCAGGGACAATTTTCTGCCGCACCTGTTCCGGCTGCGCGCGGACCGGCAGGTGCACCGGTACGGGGTTGGCGTGCTGGCGGTGGCCGCCGCCATCCTGCTGGTCGTGTCCAAGGGCAACACCCAGGCGCTCGTCCCGGTGTTCGCCATCGGCGTGTTCGTCGGGTTCACGCTGTCCCAGGCCGGCATGGTGCGGCACTGGCGCGAGCAGCATGGTCACGGCTGGGCCCGCCGCGCCGCGATCAACGGCGTCGGCGCCGTGCTCACCACGGCGGCGCTCGCGATCGAGCTGCTCAGCAAGTTCACCCATGGCGCCTGGCTGGTGGTCATCGTGATCCCGCTGGTCGTGGCCATGTTCACCCGGGTGCATACGCTGTATGACCGGATCGGCGCCCAGCTCGCGGTCGGGCCGCATCCGCCGCCGCCGCGCAAGTTCCGCTCGCTCGTGGTGGTGCCCGTTGACGGGCTGACCCGGCTCACCGTGGAGGCGATCTCGGCGGCGCTCTCGCTCGGCGACGATGTCGTCGCGGTGACCGTCCGCTTCCCCGATCCCGACGACGCCCACGCGGAAGCTGACTTCCGCGAGCGCTGGGACGCCTGGCACCCGAACGTGCGCCTGGTCACGCTGCACTCGGCGCGCCGCTCGCTGGCCCCGCCGGTGGTGCAGTACCTGCGCAAGATCGAGAACGAGGACCGCTACCACCGGGTGGTGGTGCTCATCGCCGAGGTGCGGCCGGCTAGGCCGTCGCAGCGGATCCTGCACAACCAGCGGGGCCTGGTGCTCGACCACGCGATCCAGCGCGGCACGGTCAACGTGGTCATCTGCCGGCTGCACTTCACGATGCCGGCCATGTCGCGCCCGCCGGACCGCCCCCGCTAGAAGCTGCCGCCGAACTCGGCCCACCCGGTCCACGCCCCGCTGCTGAAGCTGCCGCCGGCCATCTGCAGGCCGGTGTCCAGGCCGCCGGCCGCCGGGACGCCGCTGGCGCTGAGCCACGCGGCCGGGCTGCCGAGCACAATGCCGCCGGTCGGGGCCCAGCCGGACCAGCCGGCGGCGCCGGTGCCGGCGAGCTGGCCGGTGACCCCGAGCTGGCCGCCGGCCAGCCGGGCGAACACCTCGACCCGGCCGTCCGGCCACAGCACTGCCGCGGGGGTGCGCCGGACGCTCTGCCCGGCCGCGCCGCTGGCCAGCGGCGCGGCCCAGGTCCAGTCGCCGGTGCTCGCGTCGCGCCAGGCGAAGTCCAGCTGGTGCGACGCAGTGGTCGCGAACAGCTCGGTCTGCCCGGCGGCGTCGGACACCAGGGCCGGGTTCGCGGTCAGCCCGGACGGGCTGCCGGGAATGACCCGCCAGCCCTTCCAGGTGCCATCGCGGAACCGGTCGGCGGCCACGGTGCCCGCCGTCGTTATGCAGTAGACCGCCAGCCTGCCGGTGGCGGCGGCGGTGAACGGGACCGGCGAGCTCGCGCAGCTGCCGCCGATGCTCCGCCAGGGCGTCCAGCTGCGGTCGCCGTCGGGCGCCGTCTGGCGGGTGACGAGCACGGCGCCGCCGGAGCCGGTGACGAAGACGTCGACATCGCCGGCCGGGCGCCTGGCCGCGCCGGGATCCCCGGTGGTGGCGCCGGGCGATCCGCCGCCCACCGCGCCGCCCCACTGCCAGCCGCCGGCCGCGCCCGGCTGCTGCCAGGCGTGCGTCACCTCGCCCGCTGCCCGGCGGGCGAACACGGTCAGGGCGCCGTTCTCGTCCGCGGTGACGGCCGGGTTGCCCGCGATGTCGTCGGGGGAGCCGCCGACCGGCTCGATCCCTGACCACGGCTGGCTGCCCGCCGGGCTCTGGTAATCGTGCACGAGGGTGCCGTCCGCCGCCCTGGCGAACCACTCCGGCGCCCCGTTGGTGTCGGCGGCGACGGCGACGCGGAACCTGCCGCGGGCAGGCGCCCGGCCGGCCGGGCCGCCGAGCGTGGCATCGACGTAGTCGTTGTCGATGTCGATGGTGACGTTGCCCCACTGCTCGTTGTGGCCGCCCTGGTACTGATGCAGCCGCTGGTTGCCCGTCCACATCGCGGCGGGCATGTAGGAGCTGTCGGTGGTGGCCTTACCGTCCCAGTCCGCGTAGTGGATGACGTCCGGCTCGGTCATCGACCCGGCGGCACTGATCAGGTCGGAGATGTTGGAGAACGACTCGTAGACGCCGGAGGCGTAGTCCAGCGCGTCAAGCTCGCTGTCCCAGCTGCTGAGGAACGTCACCACCTCCGGACCGCATCCGGCGTAGGCCTCCATGTCGTAGATGATCGGCGTCCCGTGCGGGATGCCCAGCGCCTGGGCCTGGGCGGCCGCGTCGACCGCGGCGGCGCTGCCCTCCGCAGCGGCTCGCGACGACGTGATCAGGGCGTCCCCGCCGGCCAGCACGCAGCTGGCCTGCCGGCCGGCGTAGAACGGGAAGTAGTGCCAGCCCTGCTGCTGGATCGTGGTGATCCAGGAGGGGGTGAGGTTGGCCTGCGCGCAGGCGCGGTTGATGCCGCCGATGTAGATGCCGACGGCCCGGTAGGGCGAGGCGAGCCAGGCCGACATCTCACTCGTCGAGGGCGCTGCGCAGGTGTCGAACCCGCCGCCCTGGTAGAGGCCCTGCTCCGGCGCGGCGGCCGGCGGC
>JBEKFH010000325.1:0-5522 GCA_050013415.1 Streptosporangiaceae bacterium
CCGGGCTTGCGGGTCCTCCCGGGCTTGCGGGTCCTCCCGGGCTTGCGGGTCCTCCCGGGCCATGCCCTGGGCGGCCGGCGTGCCGCCGGGCGCGGCGGGCGGCACCCGGACCAGGGATCCCCTGGTCACCAGGCCCGCCGCCCGGCGGCACGCACGGAGGAAGTTCGCCGCGTCGCCGCGTCGCTGGAATCCGACGAGATCCGCGCCGAGCAGGCCCTCGATGATCTGCCGCCGCCATGGAAGCTGGGCGAAGATCTCGTAGCCGGGAAACGGCACATGGAGGAAGAAGCCGATGCGCACGTCAGCACGAAGCTTTCTCAGCATCCCCGGGACTAGCTGGAGCTGGTAATCGTGCACCCATACGGTCCCGCCGCTGGCCGCCTGCTGCGCGGCCGTGCGCGCGTAACGGCTGTTCACCGCCACGTAGGCGTCCCACCAGCTCCGGTCGAACACCGGCGGGGCGATGACGTCGTGATAAAGAGGCCACAGCGTGGCATTGCAGAAGCCCTCGTAGTAATCCCTGACCTCAGCCGCCGACAGGCCGACGCCGACCAGGCGCATGCCCGCGATGTCGAACGGCTCAGGCGCGTCACCCGCCGCGCCGGACCACCCGATCCAGACGCCGTCAGCGGCCCGCATCACTGGCCGTAGCGCAGTCACCAGCCCGCCCGGGCTTGGCCGCCACTCGGCCGAGCCGTCCGGACCGTCGATCTCGTCCACGGGCAGCCGGCTGGCGGCGATCACGAGGCTGTAATCACCGGCCGCATGCCACGCTTCGCCGCGATCCGCATCCCCGGCCAGATCCGGCGCGCTGCTCACCGCAAGCGCCATGGTCAGGTCTCCTGCCGTAGGTCCGATTACCGCTGCCCCGATACCGCTCCCCCGAGCCCGCTCAGCGTAGCCCGGGGCCGGGCGGCGGCTACGCCGATGCGGCGGGAGCCCCCGCGGGATGCAGCAGCACCTTGGTGTAGCCGTCGACTCGCCGGTCGAACTTGTCGTAGGCGTCGGGCGCATCATCCAGGGCGAGCTCATGGGAGACCAGCAGGGAGGGCGTGGCCCGGCCGGCGATGATCAGGTCGCGCAGGGACTCGTTGTACCGCTTGACCGGGCACTGGCCGGTGCCGATCCGCTGGCCCTTCTGGAACAGGGTGCCGAAGTCGAAGCCGATCCTGCCCTGCCTGGCTCCCTCGGTAGCGGCCTGGGGGTCCTCGGGAACGTAGACGCCCACCACGCCGATGCCGCCGGCCGTGCGCACGGTTTTCACCAGGTTGTCGAGCACCATCGCCGGATGCTCCTCGCCGGAGTGGTCATGGGCCTGGTAGCCCACCGCCTCGATTCCCTTGTCCGCGCCCCGGCCCTCGGTGGCGTCGACGATCCGCTCGGCGGGATCCCCGTCGGCGGCGTTGAGCGCGATCGCGCCCCCGTGCCGACGCCGAGGGTGAAACGGCCGCCGGTGAGCAGGGCGGAGGTCGCGGCCGCCTGAGCAACCAGCGCCGGGTGGATTCGGCGAAGCGGGCAGGTCACCGCGGTCGTGACCGGCAGCGACGTGACCTGGGAGATCGCCCCGATGACCGACCACACGAAGCCGCTCTGGCCCTGCTCGTCCAGCCATGGATGGAAGTGGTCGGAGATCCACAGGCTTTCGAAGCCGGCCTCCTCGGCGAGCTTTGCCTGGCGGACAAGTTCCGCTGGCTCATGCTCCTCCGACGCGAGGAAATAGCCGTAACGCGTCATGCCTTTCCGTCCTCTCATGGTCCGTTCCCGGACCGGTGCTGGTCCGGGAACGGCGGGCCCCTGATCGGGATCCGCCGGATCGGAAGCTGAGTGCTACCCGTGACGGGCACGACCATGCGGCGGTGCAGCGATTTCGCTGGCCAGGATCTGCCCGGCAGGCATGTCACCACCTCCGGCCAGAAGTTAGGTTCCGCCGGAGCTGGGTAACGGCGAGGCGACGAAGCGACGGAGGGATGCGCATCATGCGGGAGACCATCACGGGCGAGGCCGCCGCGAGGCAGCCGGCCAGCGCCCAGGCTAAGCAGGACAGCTCGACGGGAGAACTCGTCAGGCAGCTTTCCGAGCAGGTGTCCACGCTGATCCGCGACGAGCTGCGGCTGGCGCGGCTGGAGATGGCCCAGAAGGGAAAGCGAGCCGGCGCTGGCATCGGCATGCTCGGCGGGGGCGGCCTTGTCGCCCTCTACGGAATGGCCTGCCTGGTGGCCGCCGCCGTCATCGCGCTAGCGACGGCGGTCGCCCCCTGGCTGGCGGCGCTGATCATCGGGGCGGGCCTGCTGCTGATATCCGGCGCCGCCGCCCTGCTCGGCAGGGGGCATCTGCACCAGGCAACGCCGCCCGTCCCCGCCCGGACGGCCGAAAGCGTCAAGGCCGACATCGAGGAAGTCAAGGAGCACGTGCACCGATGACAGAAGAAACCGCAGGCAGCAGCGTCCAGGCGCTGACCGAAGAGATCGACCGGACTCGCGCGCAACTCGGCGAGACCGTGGAGGCGCTCGCCGCCAAGGCAGACGTGAAGGCCAGGGCACGGGACAAGGCGGCCGAGGTGACCGGGCACGTCGCCAGCGCGGCAGATCAGCTGCGGGAGCAGGCGGCCGCCCGCGCCAGCCAGGTAAGGGACGGGCTGGCTGACAAGGTCACCGGGGCGCGGCGCACCGTCGCCGCCAGCGGCGGCAAGGTCAGGCAGCAGGTGGCCGGCCAGGCCGCCGACGCTGGGAGCGCGGCGCGGCAGGCGGCACCCGAGCCGGTCCTGCGGGCCGCGAGCCGGGCAGCCGAGATCGGCCGCCAGCGACGCGTAGCAGTCGCCGTGGCCGCGGCCGCGGCGGGAATCACGCTGGCTGGCTGGCTTTTCGCGCGCCACGGCCGAAGGGAGAGATCATGAGCGACGTGCGCACGCCGGAGCATCCCGCCACGCCCCAGGCGGAGCATCCCGCCACGCCCCGGGCGGAGCATCCGGTCACTCCCCGGGCTGAGCGCACCGGCGCCTCCTGGCTGGCCGCGGGAAAGCGCACCATGCGGGAGTTCAAGCAGGACGCGCTGACCGACCGGGCGGCGACGCTCACGTATTACGCCGTGCTGGCCATCTTCCCCGGGATCCTGTTCCTAGTCTCCCTGCTCGGCCTGCTCGGCAAGCGCGCCACGCAGCCGCTGGTCACCAACCTGGCGACGGTTGTGCCGGCCTCGGTCCGGCACACATTCCTTTCCTCAGTGACCCGCCTGCAGCACGGTCACGCGACGGCGGTCGTGCTCGCGATCGTCGCGATGGCGGCGGCGCTGTGGTCGGCTTCCAGCTACGTCGCCGCGTTCATGCGGGCCTCCAACGTTATCTACGACGTGCCGGAGGGCCGCCCGGTCTGGAAGACCCTGCCGATCAGGCTCGGGGTCACGCTCGTGATGATGATCATGCTAATCGCGTCCGCGCTGATCGTCGTCGTGACCGGCGGGCTCGCGAGCCGGGCCGGCCGGGTGCTCGGCATCGGGCCGGCGGCCGTCACGGCGTGGGACATCGCCAAGTGGCCCGTGCTGCTGATCCTGGTCAGCCTGATGCTGGCCGTCCTGTACTGGGCCAGCCCGAACGCCCGGCAGGGCGGCATCAGGTCGCTGAGCCCGGGCGGGGGCCTGGCCGTCGTCGTCTGGCTCATCGCCTCGGGCCTGTTCACCCTCTACGTGGCGAACTTCGGGCACTACAACAAGGTGTACGGCAGCCTTGCCGCGGTGATCGTGCTGCTCGTGTGGCTGTGGATTTCCAATATCGCGGTGCTGCTCGGCGCCGAATTCAATGCCGAGCTCCAGCGCGGCCGCGCGATGGCAGCCGGCGCGCCGGCGGACAAAGAGCCGTTCGTCGAGTTGCGGGACACCACGAAGCTGCGCAAGGCAGCCCGCCGCAAGGCTGGCAAGCGCAAGGCAGCCAGCCGCGCGAGCTGAGCCGAGGCCGCGCGAGCCGAGCCCAGGCCGCGCGAGCCGAGCCCAGGCCGCGCGAGCCGAGCCCAGGCCCGCGATCAGTAGCCCACGCCGCCCGAGCCCGAGGAGGTGCTCGACGCCGGGCTGGCAGCCGACCCGAGCTTGGCGCCGCTCGGGGTCATCGCCCACCACAGTCCGCCGGAGGCGCTGATCCCGTTGCCGTTGACCTGCCCGGCGGCGGTATCGCCGGTGTAGGCGTAGAGCGGATGCCCGTGATAGGTGAGCTGCTTCGAGCCGTCCTTCCGCGCGATCGCGCCGAACGCGCCCGGCAGCGACACGCCGACCGCGGCCTTCGCGCTCGCGGGCACCGGCGGCCAGTAGGAGGCGCACTGGCCGTTGCAGTTCGACATGGCCGGTGTGTCGATGGCGAACCAGTACAGGGTGTGCCCCGCCGAGTTCACCAGCACCGTGCCGCGGCTGGTGCTGGCGGTCTTGATCCCCGAGGCGGAAGCGGCGGCAGGCGCGGAGGACGAGCCGCTGCCTGAACTCGGGGTGCTGGCGGCCGAACTCCC
This sequence comes from Streptosporangiaceae bacterium, assembly GCA_050013415.1. Classification (GTDB taxonomy): domain Bacteria; phylum Actinomycetota; class Actinomycetes; order Streptosporangiales; family Streptosporangiaceae; genus Palsa-506. The sequence continues at coordinate 4,485 of JBEKFH010000325.1, forward strand.
GCACGCGGCGAGCGCCACCGTGGCGGCGGCCAGGCCGGCCACCGCCAGCCATCGGTTCCTCATCTGAATCTCTCCGTTCTGGCTGGTGATCAGGTTGATGTCCTACACCTGAACCACGTAGCGCCCGCCGGTATCGTTCACACGCCGCGCCGGTCAGCCCGCGATCCGCTGGCAGAGCCAGGCCAGCGACAGCGGGTAACGGTAGTCGATCCCGCCGTGCGTGGCGTCGAACAGCTCGAACCTGATCACGTCGTCGGCCACGCCGGCCTCGCGCAGCGCGAGGCGGAACGCCTCGGCGCCGAGGTCGAGGAAGTAGTCGTCCCTGGTGCCGGCGTCAATCCAGATCGCCCGCAGCGACCGGAGCGCGCCGGCGTACCTGGGGGCCATCCGGACCGGGTCCCAGTCCAGCCACCGCTGCCAGACGCCGGGCCGCAGCATCCCGGTACGGGGGTCGAACGGCAGCTCGACCGTCCCGTCCTCCCGGGCGGAGAAGCACGCCGATACCCCGAGAATCATCAGCAGGTGATCATCGGCTTCCCTGGTGAACGAGACCCGGGACCGGAAGTCCTCCCACCACCGCCAGATGTCGCCGTCGTAGTCCCGCAGCAGCCGCACCGCGGTGCCGAACTCCGGGATGTAGCAGTTCTCGTACAGCGCGTCGCCGGCGTGCGTCGCGAGCGCGCCGAACAGGTCCGGCCGCAGCATCGGGGTGATCATCGCGCCGAACCCGCCGCTGGACTTCCCCATGATCGCCCGGTGGGCCGGGGCCGCCAGCGTGCGGTAACGCCGGTCCACCCACGGCACGACCTCGTCGCAGAGGTAGGAGTGGTACCGCCCGGTGCCATGGGAATCGACGAACTGGCTGCCGCCGTAGGCGGTCCACGCGTCTGCGTACACCACGATCGCCGCCGGCGCCTCGCCGCGCGCGAACACCGCGTCGGCCGTCTCGGGGAACGGCTGCCGGTAGGGATGGCGGTTCCGCCACATGGCGAGATGGCCGGTGTACCCCTGGATCACGTACACGGCCGGGTAACGGCG
>JBEKFH010000326.1:0-5498 GCA_050013415.1 Streptosporangiaceae bacterium
TCCAGGCCGGAGATCATCAGCAGCTGCTTGAAGAGCTGCGGCGACTGCGGCAGCGCGTACCAGCTGCCCGGCCGCAGCCGCACCGGCACCAGGAAGTCGCGCGCGCCCTCCGGCGTGGATCTAGTCAGGAAGGGGGTCTCCACGTTCACGAAACCGCGATCCCGCATCACGTCGCTGACCAGGTAGGCGGCCGCCGAGCGGGCGCGCAGCGCGGCCGACATCTCCGGCCGCCGGATGTCGAGGTAGCGGTACCGCAGCCGCACTTCCTCGCTCAGCTCATCGCCGCTCTCGATCGGGAACGGCAGCGGGTCGGACTCGGCCAGGACCTCGATCCCGGCGACCGCCACCTCGATCTCGCCGGTGGGCAGCTCCGGGTTCTCGTTGCCAGCCGGCCGGCGCCGCACCTCGCCGGTCACCCGCACGCAGTACTCCGCGCGCAGGTCGTGCGCCAGGTCGTCCTGGCGGAACACGATCTGGGCGACCCCGCTGGCGTCCCGCAGGTCGATGAAGACCACGCCGCCATGGTCGCGACGGCGTGCTACCCAGCCGGCCAGCGTGACCTGCTGTCCGGCCTGCGACGCGCGCAGCGTGCCGGCCTCGTGGGTGCGGATCATGGCGTCGCTCACCTTTCCCTGGTCTGCCGCTGCGTTTCTTCCCTGGTCTGGCGCTTCCCTGGTCTGGCGCTGCGCCACTGCCGCCGCATGGCTCCCTTGCGGGCCGGCCGATGCTGCCGCGGCGGGCCGGTCACAGTCCCCTGGCAGGCCCCGGTGCGGGCGCGAGGCCGGCCAGGAAGGGGTTGGCTGCCCGTTCGGCGCCGATCGTCGTCTGCGGGCCGTGCCCGGCGAGAACCACTGTCTCATCCGGGAGCGGCAGGCATACCCGGGCGAGGCTGTCCATGATCGTCGCATAATCGCCGCCGGGCAGGTCGCTCCGCCCGATCGATCCGGCGAACAGCAGGTCGCCGCTGAACAGGACGGCCGGATCGCCGCCCTGATCACCGGCGCCCTGATCACCGGCGCCCTGATCACCGGCGCCTAGCGGACCGCCGGCGAGCGGACCGCCGGCGCCGGGCAGCCGGAACGTTACCGAGCCTGGCGTGTGTCCCGGGGCGTGGTCCACCACCACCTCCAGTCCGGCCAGCCGGAGCGTGGCGCCGTCGGTCAACTCGGCCACCTCGTCCGGCTCGGTGAAGGTCAGGCCGCCGAGCAGCGCGGATCCCGCCTGTGCCGCCTGCGGCCAGAGCCCGCTCGCCGGGTCGGTGAGCAGGGCCCGGTCCGCCGGATGGATGTAAGCGGGAATGTTCCTGGCGCCGCAGACCGGGGCTACCGACCAGATGTGGTCAATGTGGCCGTGGGTGAGCAGCACGGCGACTGGCTTCAGCCGGTACCGCCGGATGATCTCCTCGATGCCGGGCTCCGCGTCCTGGCCGGGATCCACGATCAGGCACTCCTCACCAGGCCCCGCGGCCACTGCGTAGCAGTTCGCCGCGAACGTGCCGGCCGGGAATCCGGCGATGAGCATGCCCATCCCTCCCTCCCGGCGTGCCGCAGTCTGGCTGGCTGCTGGCCGACTGCTGGCTGTCGGCTGGCTGGCAGTGTGCGTCCAGGTTACCGATCTCGCCGGGACCGCAGGCCGGCAGCGCAGGCCGGTAGCGAAACCACCGGCCTTGGCTCCGAACTGGTAACGGCGGTTTCACTGGAGTCCGGGTGCCGGTACGATTCGCGAGGTTTCGCTGATCAGCCAGAACGGCACGAACACGGAGGCTGGACGAGTGGCGGGTAGGAAAGAACGCCAGCGCAGGCTCGCCCGCGAGCGCTACGAGCGCCGGGCGGCCCGGCAGGCGGAACGATACAACCGGACGCGCCGGTGGACGGCGATCGGCGCTGTCTGCTGCCTGGTGGTGGCTCTTGCGGCAGGCGGATTCTTCCTGTTCCGCGGCAATGGCACCGGCGCGCAGGCGGCATCCACGACGCCGAGCGCTTCCGCCAAGGCGGGCGCGTCGGCCACCTCGAGCGCGACGCCGAGCGCAACGCCGACAACCTCGCCGCAGGCCGAGCCCGCGACGCACTGCACCTACATCGCTGACCCGCCGGCCGCCCGCAACGTCGGCCGGCCGCCTGCCCGGCCCAACTACACGGCAAAGTACCGGGCGACGATCCACACCAACCGCGGACCCATCGTTATCGACCTGCTCAATAGCAAGGCCACATGCACGGTGCACTCCTTCGTTTTCCTGGCCGTCAAGAAGTACTTCAACAAGACCCACTGCCAGCGGTTGACGACATCGGGCATCTTCGTGCTGCAATGCGGTGACCCGTCTGGCACGGGCAGCGGCGGCCCCGGCTACAAGTTCGACGACGAGAACCTGACCGGAGCGACATACCCGGCGGGCACCGTGGCGATGGCCAACTCGGGTCCCAACACCAACGGCAGCCAGTTCTTCCTCGTGTACAAGGACAGCACTCAGTTGCAACCCAAATACACACCGTTTGGCACCATCGTCAGCGGACTCAATATCATCCAGAATGTGGCTAAGGCTGGCAGCGACAACGCCAACGGTCCCGGTGACGGTCATCCGAAGAAGAAGGTCGTCATCACGAGCGTGACTATCAAGAAGAACTGACCGGCACGCGCCTGGCCGGCCAGTCACTGAGCAGGAGGTTAGCGGTGAGCACCGCCAACGATCCGTGGGGCCGGGTGGACGACGACGGCACTGTCTACGTGCGCACCGCCGACGGCGAGCGCGTGGTGGGCTCCTGGCAGGCGGGCACTCCGGCGGAGGCGCTCGCTTTCTTCGAGCGCAAGTTCCTGGCGCTCGAGACCGAGGTCAGCCTGCTTGAGCAGCGGATTTCCACCACCGACCTGTCTCCCGCCCAGGCCAGGGCGACCCTCACCAGGCTGATGACGGCCTGCGAGGACGCGAAAGCCGTCGGGGACCTTGCCGGGCTCCAGCGCAGGCTGGAGGCGATGACCGGGCTGGTCGACCATCGCCGCGAGGAGACTAGGGCTGCCCGGGAGCAGGCCAGGGCGCAGGCGCAGGAACGCAAGGAGCGCATCGTCGCCGAGGCCGAGCGGATTGCCGTCGAGGCGACGCACTGGAAGATCAGCGGCGAGCGGATGCGGCAACTTCTGGAAGAGTGGAAGACCGCGCCGCGCGCGGACCGCGCCGTGGAGACCGCGTTGTGGAAGCGGATGTCCGCGGCCCGCAACGCGTTCACGAAGCGGCGCAAGGCATATTTCGCCGGGCTGGAGGACGAGCGGGAAGGCGCCAGGGCACGCAAGGAGAAGCTGGCTGCGGAGGCTGAGGCTCTGGCGACCTCTACCGACTGGGGCCCGACGGCCACGACCTACCGTGAGCTGATGCGCTCATGGAAGGAAGCCGGCCGGGCCGACCGGACGGCCGAGGAAGAGCTGTGGAGCCGGTTCAAGGCCGCGCAGGACGGTTTCTTCGCAGCCAGGGCGGCGGTCTTCTCGGCTAAGGACGCCGAGCTCCAGGAGCACGCCGCCGCGAAGCAGCAGCTGCTGGCGGAGGCCGAGAAGCTGCTGCCGGTGACCAATGCCCGGGCGGCCCGCGCCACGCTGCGCGGCATCCAGGAACGCTGGGAACGCATCGGCGGCGTCCCCCGTGACGCCCAGGAGAAGCTTGAAGGCGGGCTGCGCCGGATCGAGGAGACGGTGCGCAAGGCCGACGACAACCAGTGGCGGCGCTCGAACCCCGAGGCGCTTTCCCGTGCGAAAGACACCGTCGAGCAGATCCGCTCCGCGATCAGCCAGCTTGAGACCCAGCTGCAGCGGGCGCGGGAACAGGGTGACCAGAAAGCCGAGCAGCTTGCTGACGAGGCGCTGAACGCCCGGCGGGAGTGGCTGCGTGAAGCGGAGCGAACCCTGGCGGAGCTGTCCGGCTGACCCACCCGGTACTCCTCGCGCACATCAGGCGGCGTGGGTGTCGGGGCCGGTGGCAAAGGTGCGGCCGGCGGGGGTGGTCCAGCGGAAATAGCCGGGGGCGGTCTGGGTGAGGGTCCAGTCGGGGTGGTGCTTGAGGATGTGGTGGGTTCTGCAGAGGCCGCCGAGGTTGCACGAGCAGGTCAGGCCGCCGTCGTCGTAGGCGATGGTGTGGTCGAGGTCGCCGCGCCAGGCGGGCTGGCGGCAGCGGGGGAACCGGCAGGTCAGGTCCCGGGCGGTGATGTAGTCGCGGAGCCGGGGCGGGGGCCGGTAGCCGGGGCTGGCGGCACTATGGGCGCAGCCTCCGGCGGCGGCGTCCGCCGCCGCGGCGGCGGCGGCGCGGGCCGCGGCCCGGGCCGCGGCGCGCAGCGCCAGGCCGAGGACCGGGCCGCAGGGATCCTCCCCCGGGCCCGGGACTGACCCGGGCCAGGGCCAGGATTCAGGTCCGGGCCCGGGTCCGGGCTGTGGTCCCGGCCAGGGTCCCCTGCCGGACCCCGGCCAGGGCCAGGGCCCTGGCCCGGGGCCTGGTCCGGGTCCGGGTCCGGCGGGCGGCGGGTGGGCCAGCAGGTCCGCGGCGGCAGCCAGGGTGTCCTGGCTGATGGTCAGGGTGACCCGGCCGACCAGCCCGGTCCCGGCACCCGGCGCCGGGCCGGCCCGGGCGGCGGGTGCTGCCCGGGCGGCGGGGCCGCGGGGGCCCGGGACGGGGGTGATGGCCAGGGCGTGCCCGGCGGGGGTGGTCACGATGATCCGCCACCGGGCGCCGGGGTCCGCGGCGGCGGCGGCCGCGAGGCGGCGGGCCTGCGGCGCGGTGATGGGGCCGATCCGGCCCAGGTGCCCGGGCCCGGCGGAGATCCCGGCCAGCACCGGCCAGGGCAGCGACACATCCAGCAGCCCCGGCGGCGGCCGCCCGTCCCCGGAACCAGCGCCCGCCGTCCCGGGCCCGCCGGGGCCGGCGGGGCCGGCGAACGCAGGCGGGATCACCGCGGGCAGCGCCGGCCAGTCCCGGGCCGGCGCGGACCCGTCATCACCGTCATCACCGTCATCACCGTACCCGGCCGGGCCCTCAGCGGGCACGGGCCAGTCCTCATCGCCGCGGGGCGCGTCCTGGTCCCCCGGCGGCGGCACGTCATCGTCACGCGGCACGTCATCAGCCGGCACGTCATCGTCACGCGGCACGTCATCAGCCGGCACGTCATCGTCACGCGGCACGTCATCAGCCGGCACGTCATCGTCGCGCGGCACGTCATCAGCCGGCACGTCATCGTCGCGCGGCGCGCCGCCGGGGCCGTCAGCCGGATCATCGCCGCCACGCGGGCCATCACCGGGGCCGCCGGGATCACCGGGATCACCGGGATCACCGGGATCGCCGGGATCGCCGGGATCACCGGGATCGCCGGGGGGCGGGTCATCGGGGGGCGGGCCGCCGGCGGGCGCGCCGGGGGCGGGAGGGATCAGCGGCAGGGTGCCGAGCAGCAGCCCGGCGAGGACCTGGCAGCGCAGCAGGTCGATCCCGCCGCCGTCCCCGTCAGCCTTCCTCGCCCGCGCCAGCGCGGTGA
>JBEKFH010000327.1:0-5494 GCA_050013415.1 Streptosporangiaceae bacterium
CGCCTGCCCGGCGGCGGTCCTGAGCTGCCGAGAGGCTGAGAATGTCGTGGCGGCTTGACGATCATGATCAATCCGTTCTGCCCTGTATTGAACTTGACAGTTAATTAACTATATGGTGAAGTACTTCTGCGGGCGCAACGAGTCGCCGGCTCGGGATCCTGGGGGCAGCGATGACGGTGGCCGATGAGCAGCTCGACGCGACCTTTACCGCGCTGGCGGATCAGACCCGCCGGGCGATCGTGGCCCGGCTGGCGCGGGGGGACGCCACGGTGAACGAGCTGGCGGCCCCCTTCGAGATGACGCTGCCCGGCATTTCCAAGCACCTGAAGGTGCTCGAGCGCTGCGGGCTGATCACGCGATCCCGGCGCGCCCAGTTCCGTCCCTGCCACCTGGAGCGGGAGGCGCTCGATACGGCCGCCGGCTGGATTGAGGAGAACCGGCGGATCTGGGCGGAGCGGTTCGACAAGCTCGACGACTACCTGCGCGGCATCCAGCAAGAACCGCGCGGGAAGGAAGGGAAGGACCATGAATGACGAGGCGGCTGAGGCGGCCGAGCTCACCTACGTCCGCGTTTTCGATGCGCCGAGAGAGCTGGTCTTCCGGTGCATGACCGAGCCCGAGCGGCTGACTCACTTCTGGGGCCCGCTCGGCGTGAGCACGCCGCTGGAGAACATCACGGTCGATCCGCGTCCTGGCGGCGCCTTCGAGACCGTCATGGTCAATGACGGCGACGGCAGCCAGTACCCGATGCGGGCCAGGTACGTCGAGATCGTGGCGCCTGAATTGCTTGCGTGGGTCGACACCGACACCGGGACGACGACGACGACCACCTTCGCGGCTCTCGATGACGGCCGGACCGAGGTCCGCATCCGCCAGGCGAACGTGCCCGCGGCGTTCCGCGATCCGGCCGCCCGCGCCGGGTTCGCCACCTCGCTCGATCGCTTCGCCGGGTACCTCCAGTCGCTCGCCAGCACTCACCATCGAGGAGCGACTCCATGAGCAGGACATCGGCGAAAGACGCTGATCTGCAGGAACTGATCACGGCTGAACGCCGGGATATCGCGCAGGTGCTGGAGAGCCTGCCTGCCGAGTCGTGGGAAACGCCGTCCTTGTGCGCCGGGTGGCGGGTGCGGGAGGTCGTGGCCCACATGACCATGCCGTTTCGCTACTCGACCCTGCGGTTCGCCGCCGAGATCGCCAGGGACCGGGGGAATTTCAGCCGGATGGCGGACCGCTGCGCCAGGAGGGACGCCGCGATGGCGGCGGATGCGCTGGTGGGGGCGCTGCGGGATAACGCGGCGAGGCCGTTGAAGCCGCCGGGCGGCGGCCTGGCGGGCGCGCTCGTCCACGACGTCATCCACGGGCTGGACATGACGGCTGCGCTGGGCTCCGGGCGGCAGGTACCCGAGGATCGCCTGCGGCTGGTGCTGGATGCCATCACCAGGCCGCGCACGCTCCGCTACTTCGGCGCTGACCTGAGTCAGGTCGAGTTCCGGGCCGACGACATCGACTGGTCGTTCGGGTCCGGAGAACCGGTGTGCGGCCCGGCCCAGGAACTCGCGCTGATCCTGTGCGGCCGCAAGCTGCCGGCCGGGCGGCTGCGCGGTGCGCTGAGCGGGCGATACGCCTCCGCGCCGCCCTGATCGCTGCCCTGATCGCTTCCCCGCTGGCCGCGCGGGCCCGGTGATCGGTAGGGTCGGGCCATGGAATATCGCGCGCTGGGCAGGTCAGGTCTGCGGGTCTCCGTACTCACCATGGGCACGATGACGTTCGGCGGCCGCGGGGGGTTCGCGGATGTCGGATCCACCGACGTGGACGAGGCACGCCGCCAGGTGGACCAGTGCCTGGCAGCCGGGGTGAACCTGTTCGACACGGCGGACGTGTACTCCGGCGGGCTGGCGGAGGAGATCCTGGGCCAGGCGCTGAAGGGCCGCCGCGACGAGGTTCTCCTCGCCACCAAGGTGCGGATGTCGATGGGCGATGGCCCCAATGACGCCGGCCTGTCCCGCTATCACATCGTGACCGGATGCGAGGCCAGCCTGCGGCGGCTGGGCACCGAGCACATCGACTTGTACCAGGTGCACGAATGGGACGGGCTCACTCCGCTTGAGGAGACGCTGGAGGCGCTGGACCTGCTGGTCCGCTCGGGCAAGGTCCGCTACGTCGGGGTGTCCAACTACGCGGGCTGGCAGCTGATGAAAGCGCTCGGCCTGGCCGGCCTGCTGGGCCTGCCGCGGTTCGTCAGCCAGCAGATCTACTACTCGCTGCAGGCCCGCGAGGCCGAGTACGAGCTGATTCCCGCCGCCGTTGACCAGGGTCTCGGCGTGCTCGTCTGGAGCCCGCTGGCCGGCGGCCTGATGTCCGGCAAGTATCGCCGTGGCCAGCAGCCGCCGGCCGGCTCGCGGGGGCTGACCGACTGGAACGAGCCGCCGGTCCGGGACTCCGGCGCGCTGTATGAGATTGTCGACGTGCTGGTGAACATCGGCGAGTCCCGCGGCGTCTCGGCCGCTCAGGTGGCGCTGGCCTACCTGCTCGGCCGGCCCGCCGTGACCTCGCTGGTGATCGGCGCGAAGACCGGCGAGCAGCTCGCGGACAACCTGGCCGCCGCCGAACTGGTCCTGACGGCGGAGGAACGGGGCCGGCTGGACAAGGTCAGCGAGCCGCCGCTGATCTACCCGTACTGGCATCAGGCCAAGACCGCGCGCGACCGGCTGTCCCCGGCCGACCTCACCCTGCTCGGGCGGCATCTGTAGTAGCTAGCGGCCGGCTGGCCGGAGGTCGCGGCTATCCCAGGTCGCGCCGCAGTTGGGCAAGGACGGCGTCCGGGCTTTCCGCTGCCACCCGGATCATCGCCCGCAGCGCATCCGCCAGGGCGACGCGCGGCACGTCGAGCTCGATGGCGGCCGCATCGGCCCACCGGGCGAGCTGCCGGTAGAGCTCGGGGCTCAGGTCCAGGGTGACCCTGACCGGCTTCGACCGGATCGCGGTCCGCCCGGCCGGGGACGCGCCGGGCCCGGTGCGGCTCGCCGCGGCGGCCGCCATCTGGGCCTTCTGCCGCTCCCGCTCCGCGGTCACGATGGCACCGGCCCCGGCGGGACGGGCCGTTCAAGGAGGTCCTGGGCCACCCGGCGCCACACGTCGCGGCCCGCGTCGGGAATCGGCAGGCCAAAGCTCTGCGCGTAGACCTCAAGCCTCGGCACAACCGTCCGCAGCACGCCATAGCCGAGATCCTCCAGGGCCGCTCGGGCGCTAGCCGTCGAATTCGCCCGGGCGACGCAGCGGTTCAGCAGCACGGCCGAGCGGCCGGGCCTGTCCCTGAGTTCCTCAACCTCGGTGATCTCGTCCCGTACCGGCGTGGTCCGGTTGATCTCGATAGGGCTCGGCGCGCACGGGATCAGGATCTCATCGACGTACCGCATCGCCGAGCGGGCGATGCCCTCGTGGTCCTCCAGTTGCGGCGCGTCGATGATCACCACGTCGTCCGCCAGCGCGATCTCGGGCAGGCGGCGGTGCAGGTTGCGGGACGGCAGCGCCACGATCCGGAACGGAAACGCCGCCTGCGGTGGCAGCCCCGGGTTCATGGCCGCCAGGTCCGACCACTCCAGGGCGCTGCCGGACGGATCCGCGTCCACCAGCAGCACGGTGTGCCCGGCCTCGACGAAAATGTGCGCCAGCCAGACCGCCGAGGTCGTCTTGCCCGTGCCCGGCTTGAGGTTGACCAGGGCGACGCTGAGAGCGGTCATTAACGCAGTATGGCAATGCCAGGGGCATGACGGTAGGCAGTAGTCGGCGAGCGGGGTCACGCAGTATTGCAGTATCTACGGCATTACGACCGCGGGGCGCAGGACCATCCCTGGCCCCCTGCCCTGGTCCGCACTGGCCGCCAGCGTGAGAGAGCAGGCGGCGGTAACGGACACTAGGTCCATGACCACAACACACCCAGCCGCCAGTGCGGCTGCCAGCGTGACCGAGACGGTCCTTGCCGGACGCCGCCTGGCCTTGCTGGACAGCGCCCGCGTCTACGTATGCGGGATCACGCCGTACGACGTCACGCACCTCGGGCACGCGGCCACGTTCGTCTGGGTGGACGCGCTCAGCCGGACTCTGCGGCTGGGCGGCGTCGAGGCCGAGGTGTGCAGGAACATCACCGACGTGGACGACGTGCTGGATGCCGCGGCGCAGCGCGCCAGCGCCCCGTATGACGCGTTCGCCGCGGTGCAGCAGTTTCATTTCGAGCGCGACATGGCCGCGCTGAGCGTCCGGCCGCCGCGGCACGAGCCGCGGGCGCACCGGTACGTCGAGCATGTCATCCGGCTGGCGTCCGGGCTGCTGGCCGCCGGGGCGGCATATCACCGCGGGGGCAGTGTCTACTTCCGCGGCCGGAACGCGGCCGAGCGGGCCGGCCTTGACCGGGACGAGGCACTGCGGCTGTCCGCGGAATACGGCGGCCGGCCTGATGATAGAGCCAAGGACGACCCGCTGGACATCGCGGTGTGGCAGGCGGCCGAGCCAGGTCATCCCGCGTGGGAGTCGCCATGGGGCGACGGCCGGCCCGGGTGGCACGCCGAGTGCGCCGCGATGGCGCTGTCGGTGTTCGGCGTCGGTGTCGACCTGCACACCGGCGGGAAGGATCTCCGGTTCCCGCACCACGCGTACCATGCCGCGATGGCCGAGGCGTTCACGGGCGTGCGCCCGTACGCGAGGGCATGGCTGCACGTCGGCACCGTGACCATGCGGGGCGCGAAAATGGCCAAGTCAGCCGGCAACCTGATCCTCCTGGCGGACCTGCTGACCACCCATCCTGCCGCGGCCGTGCGGATGATGATCCTGGACCGGTACTGGGCCGATGACTGGGATTACGCGCCAGCCCTGCTCGAGGACGCGGCGTCCCGGCTGGACAGCCTGTACCAGGCCGCCGGCCGCACCGGCCCGGAGCAGCCGGCCGCCAGCGCCGAGATCCGCCGGCTGCTGAGCACCGACCTCAACGTCACCGCGGCACTCGACCTCGCGATCGAGGCCGGCGGTGAGCCTGCCCGGATGATTTCCACTGGCCTCGGCTTCAGCTGAAGCGCGGGGTTATGCCGCCCCGTAGCCGCCGCCGGGATAGCCGGCCGCCGTGTCCTGCCCGCCGCCGGGAGCGCCGGCGAGCCGGTAATAGATGAGCGTCACCACGAGGGCGAGGAACGGGGCGATGACGGTTCCCGACACCACCGTGCTGAGGCCGTTGCGCAGCAGCAGCGGCAGCGCAACGAAGATGAGCCCGAGCACGAGGTCCACGACCAGCAGGATCACGAAGACCAGCACGAGCGTGCCGAACACCTGCCAGCCATGGCCCCGGACGAGTTGCCGGCTGCGCCCGAAGGATGCCAGCGCCCCTGACCGCTCGATGACGATGACGGGCACGATCACCGCCCAGATGGTGATCAGGTACAGGCCGGGGACGATGACCAGGATGAACCCGATCGTGATCGCGATGCCGGCCAGAATCGACGCG
>JBEKFH010000328.1:0-5493 GCA_050013415.1 Streptosporangiaceae bacterium
ACGTCCTCGGTGCCGGACGGGCGGGCGGCGAACCAGCCGGACGCGCTGATCACCTTGAGCCCGCCGATCGGGGCGCCGTTGCCGGGTGCCGTGGTCAGCGCCGCGATGATCTTCTCGCCGGCCAGCTGGTCCGCGGTGACCTGCTCGGGGGCGAGCCTCGCCAGCGCCGCCTTCTGCTCCCGGCTGGCCGCCGTGTCGATGCGGGCATAGGCGGGCGCCCCGTACCGGCCGGTGAGCTCGCCGTACAGCTCCGACGGCGACCGCCCGGTCACGGCCGTGATCTCCGAGGCGAGCAGGGCGAGGATGATCCCGTCCTTGTCGGTCGTCCAGACCGACCCGTCCAGCTGCAAGAACGACGCCCCGGCGCTCTCCTCGCCGCCGAAGCCGACCGAGCCGTCCAGCAGTCCCGGCACGAACCACTTGAAGCCGACCGGCACCTCCAGCAGCTCGCGGCCCAGGCCGTCCGCCACCCGGTCGATCATCGAGGAGCTGACCAGCGTCTTGCCGACCGCCGCCCCGGCCGGCCAGCCGTCCCGGTGCCGGAAGAGGTAGTCGATCGCCACCGCGAGGTAGTGGTTGGGGTTGAGCAGCCCGCCGTCGGGCGTGACGATCCCGTGCCGGTCCGCGTCGGTGTCGTTGCCCGTCGCGATGGTGAACTCGTGCTGGCGGGCGATCAGGCTCGCCATCGCGTACGGCGACGAGCAGTCCATCCGGATCTTGCCGTCCCAGTCCAGGGTCATGAAGGCGAACCTGGCGTCCACCCCGGGGTTGACCACGGTGAGGTCCAGCCCGTACCGCTCGCCGATCTCGCCCCAGTAGCCGACGCTCGCCCCGCCGAGCGGGTCGGCGCCGATGCGGATCCCGGCGCCCCTGATCGCGGCCAGGTCGACCACCTGGCCCAGCGCCGACGCGTAGGCATCGAGGAAGTCGAACCGCCCGGTGCCGTCCGCCGCCATCGCCCGCGCGTACGGGATCCGGCGCACGCCCTTCAGCCCGTCGGCGAGCAGGTCGTTCGCCCGGTCCTGGATCTGCCGGGTGATGTCGGTCCCGGCCGGCCCGCCGTCCGGCGGGTTGTACTTGAAACCGCCGTCCGGCGGCGGGTTGTGCGACGGCGTGACCACGATCCCGTCGGCGCGCCGTGCGCCCCCGGACGCGTTGTGCGCCAGGATCGCCCTGGACACCGCCGGGGTCGGCGTGTACCCGCCGCGCGCGTCCACCAGCACCCGGACGTCGTTGGCGGCGAGCACCTCAAGGGCGCTGACCTGGGCAGGCTCGGATAGGGCGTGCGTGTCCGCGCCCAGGTAGAGCGGCCCGTCGATGCCGGCGGCGGCCCGGTACTCGCAGATCGCCTGCGTGGCGGCGACGATGTGGTCCTCGTTGAACGTCGCGGTCAGCGCCGACCCGCGGTGCCCGGAGGTCCCGAACGAGACCCGCTGGGCGGCGTCATCGGGGTCGGGATGCAGCGCGTAATAGGCGGTGACCAGCTTCGCGACATCCACCAGATCCTCAGCGACAGCAGGCTGTCCCGCGCGTGCACTCGTCATGGCGCCATCCTGACACGCGCAGCGCGGCGAAGGACACCACCCCGGCGCGGCGAGGGACACAACCCCGGGCTCCGGCCGCGCCGCCCTGACCGCGCCGCCCTGACCCGCGCCGACCCCCCCTGCCCCCCGCCCCCCGCGCCGGGCACCGGCCCGCCGCCTGGAGATTCTTGATCACGGAAATAAGGGGTAGCCGGAGCTACCCGGAATTTCCGTGATCAAGAAATCCGCCCGGCACGGGGGCGGGGGAGAGGGAGGGGTTTAGCGCTCCTGCTCGGTGGGGCGGATCAGGATCTCGTTGACCGCGACGTGCCGCGGCCGGGTGATGATGTAGCTGATCGCGTCGGCGATGTCCCCGGCGTCCATCACCTGCCCGAACTGGTTCCGGATGGCGTCGAGCACCTCGGGCCGGTTGTGGCTGGCCAGCTCCGTCGCGGTCGCGCCTGGCTCGACCAGGGAGACCCGCACGTAGCGCCCGGCGAACTCCTGCCGCAGCGACTCGCTGAACGCGCCGACACCATGCTTGGTGAGGCTGTACACCCCGTTGCCGTTGCGGGCCACCCGGCCCGCCACCGAGCTGATGTTCACCATGTCGGCGACCTGGCGCGGGCCGTCCCCGGCGGCGCGCAGCAGGTGGGGGAGTGCCGCGTGCGCGCAGTAGAGCAGGCCGAGCACGTTCAGGTCGACCATCCGCTGCCACTCCGACATCGGCGCGCCTGCTGCCGGGCCGAGCAGCATGACCCCGGCGTTGTTGACCAGCGTGTCCAGGCGGCCAAGCTCGGCGACCGTGGCCTCCACGGCGGCCGTCGCCTGCTGCTCGTCGGTGACGTCGGACTCCAGCACCAGCGCCGTCCCGCCGCGGTCGCGGATGTCGGCGGCGACCGCGTCCAGCCTGTCCCGCCGCCGCGCGGCCAGCGCCACTGCCGCGCCGCGCGCCGCGAGCGCGGCGGCCGTGGCCGCGCCGATGCCGCTCGAGGCGCCCGTCACCAGCGCGACGGTGCCATCCAGCACGGGTCCATCCAGCACTGGTTCCATGAGTCCCCCAGCCCTCCGTTTATCCGTCTGCCGGATCGTCCATTACATCGCCCGCGCCGCGGCGGGGGTGCAGCCGGGGGGCGGCGGCCGGTAGGTTCGAGTGATGAAGAAGCTTTTCGAGCTGCTCGTCTGCTTCCTGCATCCGCTCGCTGTCGTGCTGCTGTGGATCGACCTGCTGACCCGCCGTGAGCTGAGCACCGGCGCCAAGCTCGCCTGGGCCATCCTCGGGATCATCCCGCTGGTTCCGTTCGTCTATGTGCTGACCGGCGGTGACCTGTGGTGAGGCCGGCCCGAAGGTGACGTGATGGACGTCGCGCAACGCGAGCTGAGCGACCAGATCGACTACGCGACGCAGCGCCTGCTCGGCGCGGCACGGGTGATCGCCGAGGCGGACCTGCGGGCGCCGTCACTGCTGCCGGGCTGGACGCGCGCGCACGTCATCGCGCACCTGGCCAACGGCGCCGATGCCATGCGCTACCTGCTGATCGGGGCACGGTCCGGGCAGCAGCGCTCCGCCTATCCCAGCCGGGAGGCGCGGGAGGCCGGCATCGAGGAGGGAGCGCGGCTGCGGGCGAAGGACCTCGTGGCGAGCCTGGCCGACTCGGCGATGGCCCTGCGCACCGTCGCCCGGCAGCTGCCCGGCGACGCGTGGCAGTTTCCGGTCCGGATCCTGGACTCGGCGGAGTTCCCGGCGGCCGGGCTGCTGACCAGGCGGCTGGTCGAGGTCGAGCTGCATCATTGCGATCTCGCCGTGGGGTACGGCCCGGGCGACTGGCCGGCCGCCTTCGCCGCGCTGGAGCTCGCCGAGCCGATGGCCTCGCAGCGTCGCGACCGGCTCGATCGCGAACGGCAGGCCTGATCGCTGACCCGGCCGGCCTGAGGCTGGGCCGGCCAGGCCTCGCCGCTCACGCCGTCACGATGAGCTGCTGGCTGCCGTTCCTGGCCGGCTCGCTCGCGGCGGCCCGGCGGGCCGCGGTGTAGCGGTTCTCCGGCACCGGGATGCCCAGGTTGCCCCGCAGCGTGCTGGCCTCGTACTCGGCGCGGACCAGGCCGCGCTCGCGCAGGATGGGCAGCACGTCCTCGATGAACCTGCGGAACTGGGCCGGGTGCCCGATATGGATGTTGTACCCGTCCAGCGCCCGCTCATCGAACCACCGCGCCATCTCGTTCGCCACGGTCTCCGGCGATCCGGCGAACGGGGTGGGCCTCGGCGCGGACAGCCGCCGCACGGTCTCGCGCAGGGTCAGGTTGCCGTCCCTGGCCATGGTCACGATCTTCTCCGCCTGCGTGTAGAAGCCGCGCTCGGCCACGTGCAGCACGTCGGGGAACGGCGCGTCGAGGTCGTACTGCCGGAAATCGTGCCAGGCGAACGGGCGGCCGAGCTCGCCGAGCGCCCGGTCGAAGTCCTGGTCGGCCTGCTGCAGCTCGCGCTCGATTTCCCTGGCCTCGGCGTCGGTGTCGCCGACGAACACCGACACGCCTGGCATCACGATGACGTGGTCAGGGTCGCGTCCCTTTGCCGCCGCGCGGGACTTGATGTCGGCGTAGAACGCCTGGCCCGCCTCGATCGACGCGGCGTGCGTGAAGATGCCCTCGCCGATGGCGGCGCCCAGGTCGCGGCCCTGCTCGGAATCGCCGGCCTGGAAGATCACCGGCTGACCCTGCGGGGAGCGGGAGACGTTCAGCGGGCCGGCCACCTGGAAATGGGTGCCCCTGTGGTGCAGCGCGTGCAGCCGCGCCGGGTCGAGGAACGCCCGCCGCTGCCGGTCCCGCGGGAACGCGTCCTCCTCGTAGGAGTCCCAGAGCCCTTGCGCGACTTGCACGAACTCAAGCCCTCGCGCGTAGCGCGTGTCGTAGTCGTAGTGCTCGTCGCGGCTGAAGTTGCCGGCCGCGCCCGCGTCGCCGCTGGTCACCACGTTCCAGCCGGCCCGGCCGCCGCTGATCAGCTCCAGGGACGCCAGGCGCCGCGCGAGGTTGAACGGGTCGTTGTAGGACGTCGTCATCGTGGCGACCAGGCCCAGGTGCTGCGTCGTGACGGCGAGCGCCGACAGCAGCGTCATCGGCTCCAGCCGGTTCAGGTAGTGCGGCGGGGAGTCGGGGGTGATGAACTGGCTGTCCACGATGAAGATCAGGTCGAACCTGGCCGCCTCGGCCAGCCGGGCCTGCTCGATGTACCAGTTGATGTTCACGCTGGCATCGCCGGGGATGGCGGGGTCGAGCCACTGGTAATGGTGGCCGGGCCCGCCCACGCCCATGGTGACGGCGCCTAGCTTGATCTGCCGGCTGCTCATGAAACTGTCCTTCCGCTGGGTGTCTGCCGGGCTACGGACGGCTCGCGGCGACCGGGCTGGCCTGCGCCTGCCGGTCGCGGCGGGCGACTTCCTCGCGCACCAGCGGCAGCAGGTGGCGGCCGTAGTCGATGGCGTCGTCGTACGGGTCGTAGCCGCGGATGAGCAGCGTGGTCACGCCGATATCGACGTAATCGAGCAGCGCCTGCGCCACAGTCTCGGGCGTCCCCACCAGGGCGGTGGAGTTGCCGGCCGCGCCGGTGGCGCTGGCCAGCGGCGTCCACAGTGCCCGGTCGTGGAACTCGCCCTTGGCGGCCGCCGCGAGCAGGCGCTGGGAGCCCCGGTTCTGCGGTTCCTCGCCCGGTCCGCCCGTGGGCCAGCGCCACTGGCCCTTGAACGACGCCAGACCCGCCTGGGTCGTCTCGAGAATCCGGTGCGCTCGTTCCCAGGCCAGGTCCTCCGTCGGCCCGAGGATGGGACGGAACGACACGCTGATCCTCGGCGGCTCGATCCGGCCGGCCGCGGCGGCCCGCACGGAGGCGATCTGCTCCGCGGTCTCGGCCAGCGGCTCGCCCCACAGGGCGTAGACGTCGGCGTGCTTGCCGCCGACCCGGTACGCGGCGTCCGAC
>JBEKFH010000329.1:0-5483 GCA_050013415.1 Streptosporangiaceae bacterium
GCAGGCGGCGGCTCATCCCAGCTTCTCCAGGATCTCGTCGGGCACCGAGTAGTTCGCGTAGACCTCCTGCACGTCGTCGGAGTCCTCGATCGCCTCGATCAGCCGGAAGACCCGCCTGGCCTGCTCCTCGTCCAGCGGTATCTCGACCGAGGGCAGGAACGCCGCCTCCGCCGACTCGTACTCGATGCCGGCCTGCTGCAGCGCGTCGCGGACCGCGACCAGGTCGGTGGCCTCGCTGACCACCTCGAACGACTCGCCGAGGTCGTTCACTTCCTCGGCGCCAGCCTCGAGAACTGCGGTGAGCACGTCGTCCTCGGTCACGCCGGGTGCCTTCGGGACGATGACGACGCCCTTGCGCGCGAACAGGTACGAGACAGAGCCCGGGTCGGCCATCGAGCCGCCGTTGCGGGTGAGCGCCGTGCGCACGTCCGCGGCGGCCCGGTTCTTGTTGTCGGTCAGGCACTCCACCAGGACGGCGACACCGCCGGGGGCATACCCCTCGTAGGTGACCGCCTCGTAGGTCGCGCCGCCCGCCTCCAGGCCGGCCCCACGGCTGACCGCCCGGTCGATGTTGTCGCTCGGCACCGAGTTCCGCTTCGCCTTCTGCACGGCCTCGTACAGGGTGGGGTTGCCGGCCAGGTCGGCGCCGCCGGTGCGCGCGGCCACCTCGACATTCTTGATCAGCTTGGCGAACAGCTTGCCGCGCCTGGCGTCGACGACGGCCTTCTTGTGCTTCGTGGTCGCCCACTTCGAATGGCCGCTCATGACCGTTCCCTCACCATGTCGACGAAGAGCCCGTGGACGCGCCGGTCGGGCGTCAGCTCGGGATGAAACGCCGTAGCCAGTGCAGGCCCCTGGCGCACCGCGACGATCCTACCGGTGCGCGGCTCGGTGCCGAGAACCTCGACGTCGCGGCCCGCCTGCTCCACCCAGGGCGCCCTGATGAAGACCGCGCGGAAGTCCGGCGGGCCGATGCCGCGCAGCGGTATGTCGCTCTCGAAGGAGTCCACCTGGCGGCCGAAGGCGTTCCGCCGGACCGTGATGTCGATGCCGCCGAGCGTGTCCTGGCCGCTGGCCCGGTCGGTCAGCCGGCTGGCCAGCATGATCATGCCGGCGCACGAGCCGAAAACGGGGAGCCCGGCGGCCAGCCGCTTGCGCAGCGGGTCGATCAGCTCGAAGATCACCGCGAGCTTCCACATCGTGGTGGACTCCCCGCCGGGAATGATCAGGCCGTCGACTGCGTCGAGCTCCCCCGGCCGGCGCACGGCGACGGCGCGCCCGCCGGCCTCGCGCACCGCCCGCAGGTGCTCGGCGACATCACCCTGCAGGGCCAGGACGCCGACGACCGGGCCCGTCACCAGCCGCGGCCCGCGTAGCGCTGCTCCGGGGCCAGCTCGTCAAGGCCGATGCCGACCATGGCCTCGCCCAGGCCGCGGGAGACCTTGGCGATCACGTCGGGGTCGTCGTAGAAGGTGGTCGCCTTCACGATCGCCGCCGCGCGCGCGGCCGGGTCGCCGGACTTGAAGATGCCGGACCCGACGAACACGCCCTCGGCGCCGAGCTGCATCATCATCGCGGCGTCGGCCGGCGTCGCCAGGCCGCCCGCGGTGAACAGCACGACCGGCAGCTTCCCGGCGGCGGCCACCTCGGCAACCAGATCGTGCGGCGCCTGGAGGTCCTTGGCCGCGGCATAGAGCTCCTGCGCCGACAGCGTGGTCAGCCGCCGCAGCTCGGCCCTGATGCCGCGCATGTGACGGGTGGCCTCGACCACGTTCCCGGTGCCTGCCTCGCCCTTGGACCTGATCATCGCCGCGCCCTCGGCGATCCGGCGGAGCGCCTCGCCCAGGTTCGTCGCGCCGCACACGAACGGGACGGTGAAGTCCCACTTGTCGACGTGGTGCGCCTCGTCGGCCGGGGTCAGCACCTCGGACTCGTCGATGTAGTCCACCCCGATCGCTTGCAGCACCTGGGCCTCGGCGAAATGCCCGATCCGGCACTTGGCCATCACCGGGATGGACACGGCGGCGATGATCGAGTCGATCATGTCCGGGTCGCTCATCCTGGCCACGCCGCCCTGGGCGCGGATGTCGGCGGGCACCCGCTCCAGCGCCATCACCGCGACGGCGCCGGCGTCCTCGGCGATCCTGGCCTGGTCCGGCGTGACGACGTCCATGATGACGCCGCCCTTGAGCATGTCGGCCATGCCGCGCTTGACCCGCCGCGTCCCCGTGCCCGGTGCCGGAGCGGCGCCACTCGCGGAACTGGCGGTGCTGGCGGGGCTGGGGGGAGAGCTCTGCACTGACACGGGTACCTCACTTGATCGCTGCGGTGGCTGCCTCCATGGTAGGCGCAGGCGGCCTCAACCAGTCAGGTGCGGCATGTCGGTGCCCTGCTCGTCGGCTCCGGCGGCGACCAGCGAGTCGTCGATCTCGAAGAACCCCGGCCGCGCGGCGCCGCCGGCCAGCCGGAGCAGCCGGACCAGCCAGCGGCGGCGGGCCGACAGCGTCGCCGCGACCGCGTCGTTGTAGAACTTGCGGGCGAGGAAGACCTGGTGAGCTGCCGCCTCCAGCTCGGCGAGCAGCTCGTCGGCGCCCGGCCTGCCGCGCAGCGACGCGCGGAACTCCGGCTGGCCGAAGGCCGCGCGCAGGGCGCGGGTGAGATCGCTCTCCCGCAGTTCCCTCGCCTCGCCGGCGGTCCTCGCGTCGTGCGCCGCACCCGCCAGCAGCAGGCTCGTCGCCGGGTCCAGCAGGCCGGAGGAGGCCAGTTCCAGCGCGACCGAGATGCGCCGCAGCAGCGCGGCGTCCAGCGCTGCGCGGGCGGCCTCCACCCGCGCGTGCAGCCGGTCCAGCCTGCCTGCCCGCCAGGAGAGATAGACGCCGAGCAGCACGGCGACGCCGACGATGAGGATGATCCAGGTCATCGCGCTGTCACCCGGGTCCTCCGGCCACCACCCCGACCCGGCCGCCGCCGAGCCGCACGGTCTCGTAGACAGCCACGACGTCCCGCGCGATCACCGGCCAGTCGTACGCCCGCACCGCCACGGCGGCCGCCGCCGACAGGGCCGCCCGCCGGTCCGGGTCGTCCAGCAGCCGGGCCGCCGCCCGGGCCAGCGCGCCGGCGTCGCCGGTCGCGAACAACTCGCCCGCCTGGCCGCCGCGCAGCACCATCCGGAACGCGTCCAGGTCGCTGGCCACGATCGGGGCGCCGGCCGCCATCGCCTCGGCCAGCACTATCCCGAAGCTCTCGCCGCCGGTGTTCGGGGCGCAGAACACGTCGACCGAGTGGTAGACCCGGACCTTGTCCTCCTCGCTGACCTGGCCGAGCAGGATCACCCGGTCGCGCAGCGGCGCGGGCACCCGCGCCGCGACGTCGGCCGCATCCCCGGGGCCGGCCACCAGCAGCCGCAGCCCGGGGCGCTCGGCGCCGAGCAGCTCGAACCCCGCCAGCAGCACGGCCAGGCCCTTGCGCGACTCATCCATCCGGCCGAGGAAGCCGAGCGCGCCGCCAGGCCCCGGCCAGCCGGGCAGCGGATCCGCCTTCTCGAACCTGCGCACCGAGACCCCGTTCGGGATCAGCACGGCGTCGCCGCCGAGGTGCTCGACCAGGGTGGTCCGCGCCGCCTCGGATACCGCGATCCTGGCACTGATCTTCTCCAGCGCCGACTGCAGGGCCGGCCGCGCGGCGTGCATCCAGCGCGAGCGCGGGTTCGCGGTGTGCACGGTCGCCACGATCGGGCCGGTGGCGACCCAGCAGGCCAGCAGTCCCAGGCTCGGCACGACCGGCTCGTGCACGTGCAGCACGTCGAACTGGCCGTCCCGGATCCACCGGCGCACCCGGCTGGCGGACAGGAAGCCGAACGCGAGCCTGCCGACGGACCCGTTGTAGGGCACCGGCACCGCTCGGCCGGCCGGCACGACATAGCCGGGCAGCGGGGTGTCGTCGTCGGCCGGGGAGATCACGGAGACCTGGTGGCCGAGATCGATCAGCGTCTCGGCGAGGTCCCTGATGTGCTCCTGGACGCCGCCGGGAACGTCCCAGGTGTACGGGCAGACGATGCCGACTCTCATCCGACTGCTTTCACCCGGCTGCCGCGCCGGCCGCGCCCGCGCCGGCCGCGCCCGCGGCGGCGTCCGCGGCGGCCAGCCGGACCGGGTCCAGGTCGGCCACGAAGACCCGCTGCAGCATGTGCCAGTCCGCCGGGTGCGCGGTGATGCCGTCCTCGAAGGCGCGCGCGATCTGCTGCGTCATGGCCGCCGTCTGCTGCTTCTTGCTGTCGCCGTTCGCGGGCGCCGGGATCTCCTCGTGGAAGCGGACGCCCCATCCGCTGTCGGTGAACCAGAGCGTGGCCGGGATCAGCGCCGCGCCGGTCTGCAGGGCCAGCGCGGCCGGGCCGGCCATCATCCGCGCCTTCTCGCCGAAGAACTCCACCTCGATGCCGCTGCCGGTGACGTCCCGGTCGCAGGGCAGGCAGACGATCCGGCCCTCCCGCAGCCGCCGCGCGAGCAGCCCGAACGGGCGGCTGCCGCCGCTGGCCGGCAGCACCTCCATGCCGAGAGCCTCGCGGAACCCGACGAAGCGCTCGTAAACCGACTCGGGCTTCACCCGCTCGGCGACCGTGGTGAACGATCCGGCGCCGCTGTCGATGATCCAGGCGCCGGCCTGGTCCCAGTTGCCCATGTGCGGCAGCGCGAAGACCACGCCGCGGCCGGCCGCGGTGTAGTCGAAGGCGATCTGCACGCTGCCCTCGACCTCCATGCCGGCCACCAGCCGGGCCGCCGGGATCACCGGCAGCCGGAACACCTCCATCCAGTAGCGGGCGTATGAGCGCATCGCTTCCCTGGACAGCGCGCGCAGCTCCTTGCCGGTCGCCGCCGGGCCGAGCACCCGGCGCAGGTTGCCCTCCAGGACCTGCACCCGCGGGCCCTGGCGGCGCCACGCGATGTCCCCGGCGGTCCGGAACGCCCACCGGGCCCAGGACTCCGGCGCGCGGCACACGACGGACCAGCCGAGGCCGTAAGCGGCGTCGGTCAGCTTGTCTCTGAGTCCGGGCATCCGTCAGCCTCCTCCGGCGGTCGCCTTGCGAACGGCGTGCACCCGCTGCGCCAGCGTGATCACGCTCGCGACCGCCAGCACCCAGAGTCCCACGGGTAGCACGTAACGCACGCCAAGCCCGGTCAGTCCGATCGCCACCAGCGCGATCACCAGCCGCTCCGACCGCTCCGCGATGCCGACGTCGCAGCGCACGCCGAGGCCCTCGGCGCGCGCCTTCGCGTACGACACGAGCATTCCGGCCGCCAGGCAGAAGACGGCCACCCCGGCGAGCAGCGTGGCGTGCCCGCCGAGCACCAGCCAGGCCGCGATCCCGCCGAAGATCGACGCATCGGCGACCCGGTCCAGGGTGGAGTCGAGAAAGGCGCCCCACGCGCCGCTGGTGCCCTTGACCCGGGCGAGCGCGCCGTCCAGCATGTCGGCGAAGACGAAGA
>JBEKFH010000330.1:0-5460 GCA_050013415.1 Streptosporangiaceae bacterium
TGTTCATCGTGCTGATCGTCGCCGTCAGGTACGGCGCCTCGGTGCTCAGCCTCAGCCTGATCATCGGGGCGTTCACCTGGCTGGTGCCCGCCCGGCTGGTCCGCGGCGAGGTACTCACGCTGCGGGTGCGCGACTTCGTCTCGGCGGCCCGGGCCGCGGGATCCGGCCGGTGGCGGCTAATCAGCCGGCACCTGATCCCGAACGCGCTCAGCGTGATCATCGTCAACGTCACCTTCAACGTCGCCGACGCGATCCTGGCCGTGGCCACCCTCGGGTTCCTCGGCTTCGGCCTGCATTACCCCACCTTCGACTGGGGTGACCTGCTCTCCAACGGGACCAACTACCTGCAGTCCGGGTTCTGGTGGCAGATCTACCCGGCAGGCGCGTGCATCATCCTCGTCGTGATGGCCTGCAACCTCATCGGCGACGCGCTGCGCGACTCGCTGGACGTGCGGCTGCGCAAGCGCTGACCCGGCGACTGCCGAGCACGCCATGGCCTTCACCCACTGAGCTGAGGAGTACCCGCGGATGGCCCCTGTCCTGGAGATTGACGACCTTTCCACGCATATCCAGCTGACCAAGTCGGTGGTGCAAGCCGTCGGAAACATCGACCTGCGCATCGAGCCGGGGGAAACCGTGGGGCTGGTCGGCGAGTCCGGCTGCGGCAAGTCGATGACCGGGCTGTCCATCCTCGGGTTGCTGCCGCCCGGCGGCCAGATCGTCAACGGCTCGATCAAGCTGGAGGGCAAGGAACTCGTCGGCCTGCCCAAGGAAGATCTGCAGCACATTCGCGGCAACGAGATCGCGATGATCTTCCAGGATCCGCTGACCTCGCTCGACCCGACGAAGTCCATCGGCTACCAGGTGGCCGAGCCGGTCCGGCTGCACCGCGGCGCGAGCAAGGCCGAGGCCATGGAACGGGCCGCCGAGGTCCTCGGCCTGGTCGGGCTGCCCAAGCCGAGGGAGCGACTCAGCGACTTCCCGCATCAGCTGTCCGGCGGGCTCCGCCAGCGGGTGATGATCGCGATGGCGCTCACCTGCGAGCCGAAGCTGCTGATCGCCGACGAGCCGACCACGGCGCTTGACGTCACCATCCAGGCGCAGATCCTGGCGCTCCTTGACGACCTCAAGGAGCGGACCGGAATGGCGATGCTGCTGATCACCCACGACATGGGCGTGATCGCCGGGCACGCGGACCGGATCCACGTGATGTACGCGGGCCGGATGGTGGAGAGCACCAATACCGACCTGCTGTTCAGCCACATGCGTCACCCCTACACCCAGTCCCTGCTCGCCTCGATCCCGCGGCTGAGCCAGGACGCCACGCAGCGGCTGCTGAACATCCCCGGCATCCCGCCGGACCTGTCGAACCCCCCGGACGGCTGCCGGTTCGCCGCGCGGTGCAGCCGCGCCACGGACAAGTGCCGGGTCGACGAGCCCCCGCTGACCGGCGAGAGCGCCGACCACCTGTTCTCCTGCTGGCACCCGGTGAACGGCCCGCTCGCGCTGAACGCGGAGAAGCCGGCCAGCCCGGCCGTCAGCGCGGTGGCGGTGGCCGAGCGCGACGCCGATGACGCCGTGGATCCAGCGGCCAACGGGACGCCGCTACTCGAGGTGCGCAACCTGGTCAAGGAATTCCCGATCACCTCGGGAGCGATCTTGCAGCGCAAGGTCGGCAGCGTCAAAGCGGTGTCCGACGTCTCCTTCACGGTGCACGCGGGGGAGACGTTTGGCCTGGTCGGCGAGTCCGGCTGCGGCAAGACCACGATCGGCCGCATGGTCGTGGCGCTGGAGCAGCCTAGTTCCGGTCAGGTCAGCCTGCGCGGAGTGAACGTCAGCGCCCTGTCCGGCGGTGCGCTCCGCAAGACGCGCCGTGACCTGCAGCTGATGTTCCAGGATCCGTACTCCTCCCTCGACCCGAGGATGCGGGTGGGGGCGATCATCGGTGAGCCGCTGGCGATCCAGCACGTCGGCACCCGGCAGGAGCAGCGGGCGCGGGTCTACGAGTTGCTCGACGAGGTCGGGCTGCCGCGCAACGCGGTCGAGCGCTATCCGCACGAGTTCTCCGGCGGCCAGCGGCAGCGGATCGGGCTCGCCCGCGCGCTCACCCTGAACCCGCGGGTGATCGTCGCCGACGAGCCCGTCAGCGCCCTGGACGTGTCGATCAGGGCGCAGGTACTCAACCTGATGAAGCGGCTGCAGGCCGACTATGACCTGACCTTCATCGTCATCTCCCACGACCTCGCGGTGGTCAAGTACATGGCGAACCGGATTGGCGTCATGTACCTGGGCAAGCTGGTCGAGCTTGGCTCGGGCGAGGACATCTATCACCGCGCCGCGCATCCCTACACCGCAGGGCTCATCGCCACCATCCCGGTGCCCGAGCCGGTGGAGGCACGGGCGACCGCCAAGGTCGGGATCAAGGGGGAGCTGCCGAGCCCGGTGAACCCGCCGTCCGGCTGCAGGTTCCGCACCCGGTGCCCGTTCGCCCAGGACCTCTGCGCCCAGGAGGAGCCGCCGCTGCGGTCGTTCGGCCCCGGGCACATGGCGGCCTGCCACTTCCCGCTGCAGAACTACGCGCCCGGCGCGGGCATCGTCGCGGCCGCCGACACGCTGACGGCGTAACCAGAAGGGCCAGGAGGCTGACGAAATGAGCGCTTACCTGCTCCGCAGGCTGGGCACGTCGATCGTGATCCTGATCGGCATCTCGATCTTCATTTTCGGGATGCTGCACATCATCTTCCCCAGCCCCGCCATCATCGCGCTCGGACCGCGGGCAAACTCGGTGCTGATCAAGGCGTGGAACCGCGAGCACGGCTACGACAAGCCCGCCATCGTGCAGTACCTGGATTACATGAAGGGCCTGGTGTTCCATCACTATCTCGGCTACTCCTACAAGCTGAACCAGAGCGTCGCTGCGCTGTTCCAGGAAAGGTGGGCGCGCAGTGCTTACCTGTCCGGCACGGCCCTGGTGCTCTCGGTACTGATCGCCGTCCCGCTCGGCATCTACCAGGCGGTCAAGCGGAACACTCTCGGGGACAACGCCGCGACCACCGTGGCGTTCGTGCTCTACGCGATGCCCGACTTCTTCCTCTACCTGATCGCCATCGCAGTGTTCGCGCTGACCTTCCACCTCTTCAGCTACGAGGCCAGCCAGTCCACCTCGGTCGTGACGGTGGTGCTCGACGTGCGTGCCATGGCCCTGCCCATCCTGTCCCTGACCGCGCTCCAGGTGGCCGGGTACTCCCGGTACATGCGATCCAGCGCGATGGACTCGCTGGCGCAGGACTACATCAAGGCGGCCAGGGCCAAGGGCCTGCCCGAGCGGCTGGTGCTGCTGCGGCACCTGGTGCGCAATGCCTGCCTGCCGATGGTCACGCTGATCGGATTGTCCATACCGGCGCTGCTATCGGGGAACCTGATCGCCGAGGTGGTCTTCAACTACCAGGGCCTCGGCCTGCTGTTCTATGACAGCCTGCAGAACGAGGACTACACCGTGCTGCTGGCCTACACGCTGCTCGGCGCCCTGCTCACAGTGGCCGGCAACCTCGTGGCTGACGTCGCGCTGACCGTGGCCGATCCGCGCATCCGGCTGAGCTGACCGGCCCGCTGCGCGCCGCCGACGCCGAGCGTGCGGCGGGCTGGCTGCTGCAGGATCTCGGGTCCACCAACGGCACCCGGCTGAACGGCTGGCGGGTGAGCAGCCTGGTGCCGGTGCGGGCCGGGGACCAGGTCAGCTTCGGCGCGGCCGGCTTCGTGCTCGCCGACGGCCGGTAGGCCCGGCCGCGGCCAGGGCCGGGCAGCCCTTAGAGTCATGGGGTGACCTTGGTCCTCCTGGTGCGGCATGGCCTGACCGCGACCACCGGAACGGTGCTCACCGGCCGGACGCCGGGCATCCCGCTGGATGACCGCGGCCGCGCTCAGGCGGCAGCGCTGGCCGCCCGGCTTGCCCCCGTGCCGCTGGACGCGATCATCACCAGCCCGCTGGAGCGCTGCCGGCAGACCGCGGAGGCGCTGGCCGTCGCGCGCGACGGCTCGCCGGTCGCCGTCACCGACGACGAGCAGCTGAGCGAGTGCAAGTACGGCGACTGGACCGGGAAGCCGCTCAAGGTGCTGGCCAGGGATCCGCTGTGGCGCGTCGTGCAGGCGCACCCGAGCGCGGTCACCTTTCCCGGCGCGGACGGCGAGTCGATGCTGGACATGCAGCACCGGGCCGTCAGCGCCGTGCGCGGCTGGAACGGGCGGCTCGGCCGCGACGCGACTTACGTCGTGTGCTCACACGGCGACGTGATCAAGGCCATCATCGCGGACAGCCTCGGGCTGCACCTCGACCTGTCCCAGCGGATCCAGGTCGACCCGTGCTCGCTGAGCGTGATCCGGTACACCCCGCTGCGGCCGTTCCTGATCAGGATGAACGACACGGGCGGCGGCACCGCCGATCTCGCCCGGCGCCCGGCCGCGGCCAAGGCGGCTGGGCGCCCGGCCGCCGCCGGCGAGGGCGACGCGATGGTCGGCGGCGGGGCGGGAGGATAGGGAGCATGCCGGTTTATTCATACGACCCGCCCGACCGGTTCGTGGCCGGGACCGTCGGCCAGCCTGGGGAGCGCACTTTTTACCTGCAGGCCAGCGCCAGCGGCAGGACGACCAGCGTGTCGCTTGAGAAGGTCCAGGTGAGCCTGCTGGCCGAGCGGCTCGACGAGTTGCTCGACGAGGTGCTGCGGCGCGGCGGCGGGGATGCCGCCGGGCCGGCCGCGGCACCGGGCGGCCGCGCCGACGACGGCCCGCTGGACCTGCCGCTGAACGAGGACTTCCGGGTCGGCGCCATCGCGCTGGCCTGGGACCGCGACGACGAGCGGATCGTCATCGAGGCGCAGGAGGAGACGGACACGCCGGTCGAGCCGCTGACCGAGGAGGTGCCCGAAGACGGGCCCGGGGTGCTGCGGGTGCGGATGACGGCCGCGATGGCACGGGCGTTCTCGCAGCGGGCGATGCGGATCGTCCGGCAGGGCCGGCCGCCGTGCCCGCTGTGCGGGCTGCCGCTCGACTCCGAGGGGCACATCTGCCCGCGGCAGAACGGCCACCGGACCGTCCGTGCCTGACCGGCCGCCAGGCCGGCGCGCCCAGCGGGCGCGCCCGGCGGATCCGCGGCGCGCCGCGGGCGCAGGTGCCGCGGGCGCAGGAGCGGCGGGCGCAGGAGCGGCGGGCGCAGGAGCGGCGGGCGCAGGCTCCGCGGGCTCAGCAGCCAGGGCCGCGGCGGCAGCGGAGGAAGCCGATCTCGACCTGCTCAGCCGGGGCGCCCTCGAGATCGAGGGCCGGCTGATGGCCGCCTCCAACGCGACCCTGTACTGCAGGGTCAGCCTGGGCGAGCGGCAGGCCGCGTGCGTGTACAAGCCGGTGGCGGGCGAGCGGCCACTGTGGGACTTCGCGACCGGCTCGCTGGCCGGCCGTGAGGTGTCCGCT
>JBEKFH010000331.1:0-5437 GCA_050013415.1 Streptosporangiaceae bacterium
GAACGACTGGATCACCGGGTGCCAGCTCTGCTGGTGATGAGCGGTGGCGTGCTTGTGCTCGGAGGAATCGCAGCAGCCGACGTGACCGCAGGTCAGGCACATCCTGAGGTGGACCCAGGTCGTGCCGTTCGCGAGGCATTCCTCGCAGCCGTCGGGAGTACTCGCCTCGACGGGATCGAGGCTCTTGACGTGCGTGCATCCGGCCATCGGGCCATCCTCGCACTGCACGCCTCTTACTGTTCGTCGGCCCTGGGCCTAGCGTAGGAGGCATGAACCTCCGCGCGATCGTGATCACCGCGGCGGCTGCGGCGGCCATCTGCCCGGGGCTGCTGACCGGTGCCACTGCGGTGGCAGCCGCGACGGGATCGCCCGCAGCTGCGCGCGTCCCGTCCTCGGGCGGCACCTGGGGCAAGGCGCAGGAGGTGCCCGGCACCGCCGCCCTCAACAAGGGCGGGACCGCCGATGCCGAATCGGTGTCGTGCGGCTCGGCGGGCAACTGCAGCGCCGGCGGGTACTACACGGACGGCTCCGGCGCCGTGCAGGCGTTCGTCGCGGGCGAGATCAGCGGCACCTGGGGCATCGCGAAGGAGGTGCCCGGCAGCGGGGCCCTCAATCAGGACGGGGGCGCCGTGATCCTCTCGGTGTCGTGCGCCTCGGCGGGCAACTGCAGCGCCGGCGGGGATTACGCGGACGGCTCCGGCCACCAGCAGGCAATGGTCGCCGGCGAGACCAGCGGCACCTGGGGCACCGCGAAGGAGGTCCCGGGCACCGCCGCCCTCAACACGGGCGGGAACTCCGCGGTCATCTCGCTGTCGTGCGCCTCGGCGGGCAACTGCAGCGCCGGCGGGTACTACACGGACAGTTCCAAGCATCAGCAGGTCTTCGTGGCGGGGGAGACGGGCGGCATCTGGGGCACCGCGAAGGAGATCCCCGGTACCGCGGCCCTCAACGCCGGAGACGCCTACCTCAACTCGGTGTCGTGCGGCGCGGCGGGCAACTGCAGCGCCGGCGGGTACTACACCTACCACGGCAGGCTGCAGGCGTTCGTCGCCGGGGAGACCGGCGGCATCTGGGGCACCGCGAAGGAGGTGCCCGGTACCGCCGCGCTCAACGCCGGCGGCGGAGCCGGGATCAACTCGCTATCCTGCGCCTCGGCGGGCAGCTGCACCGCGGGCGGGTTCTACACCAACGGCGCCGGCCAGCTTGAGGCATGGGTCTCCAGCGAGGTCAGCGGCACCTGGGGCACCGCGAAGGAGGTGCCCGGCATCGCGGCACTCAACAAGAGCGGTGACGCCCAGATAACCGCTATGTCCTGCGCCTCGGCGGGCAGCTGCAGCGCCGGCGGGTTCTACACCGACGGCTCCTTCGCCGAGCAGGTCTTCGTCGTCGGCGAGACCAGCGGTACCTGGGGTACCGCCGGGGAGGTCCCCGGCACGGCGGCACTCAACCAGGCCGGCGCCGCCGATCTCCAGTCGGTATCGTGCGCCTCGGCGGGCAACTGCAGCGCCGGCGGGGGCTACGAGGCCAGTGTCGGGGTGGGGGAAGCGTACGTCGTCAGCGAGATCAGCGGCACCTGGCGCAGCGCCGAGGAAGTTCCCGGCAGCGCGGCGCTCAACAAGGGCGCGAGCGCCCAGGTCAACTCGGTGTCCTGCGCCTCGGCGGGTGCCTGCAGCGCCGGCGGGTCCTACCTGGACAGCCTCCATAACTCCCAGGCGTTCGTCGCCGGCGAGACCACGTAGCCGGCTCCGCCTCCCCGCCCGCCGCGGGCTTATGCTGGCGCGGGTGACTGCGCAACGGACGCTGCGGCTTGGGCGGCGGGAGTGGGCGCCTGGCTCGTTCGCGGTCATGGCCGTGATCAACCGGACGCCCGACTCGTTCTTTGACCAGGGCGCGACGCGGGAGTTCGGCGCTGCGCTGGACGCGGCCGGCCGGGCCATCGCCGCTGGCGCCGACATCGTGGACATCGGGGGAGTGAAGGCCGGCCCTGGCGATGACGTGGACGTGGCCGAGGAGATCCGGCGGGTGGCCGGCCTCGTTGCCGCGGTCAGGGACGCCCATCCCGACGTGGTGATCAGCGTGGACACCTGGCGGGCCGAGGTGGGCGAGGCTGTCGCCGGGGCCGGCGCTGACCTGCTCAATGATGCCTGGGGAGGCGTGGACCCGCGGCTCGCCGAGGTCGCGGCCAGCCACGGGATGGGTCTGGTCTGCGCGCACGCGGGCGGCCTGACGCCGCGGACCGGCCCGCACCGCCCTGCCTACGCCGACGTGACGGCGTCAGTGATCGAGTACGTGACTGCGGCGGCCGACCGGGCGGCGGCCGCCGGGGTGCGGCCGGACGGGATCCTGATCGACCCCGCGCACGACTTCGGGAAGAACACCTGGCAGTCGCTGGAGGTGACGCGACGGCTCGGCGAGCTCGCCGACACTGGCTGGCCGGTGCTTGTCGCGGTGTCGAACAAGGACTTCATCGGCGAGACGCTCGACCTTGGAGTCGGCGAGCGGGCCGAGGGGACGATCGCCGCGCTGGCGATCTCGGCCTGGCTGGGCGCCCGGGCATTCCGGGTGCACGACCCTGCCGCGGCTCGCAGCGCGCTCCAGTCCATCACGGACCTGCGGCGGGACTAGCGGGCGGCCGGGGTGGCTGGGCCAGCGGGCGGCCGGGGCGGCGGGACTAGCGGGCGGCGGGATCAGCGGGCGGCGGACTAGCGGGCAGCCGGGCTGACGGGCGGCGGGCCGGGCTGGCGGGCGGGTGGCTGGGCTAGCGGCTGGCGGGGCGGGACTGGGCGGCCAGGTAGTCGATCGTGCGCTCCAGGAGGCCGCCGGCCCGGCGCAGGTCGGGTGAGGCGGGGGCGGGTTCGTCGCGGAGCAGGGGCGCCAGCCTGCTGGTGAGTTCGGGGAGAACGGCCGCCGCCAGCCCGGTGCCGATCCGCGCGGCGCTGCGGACCACCTGGGGCTCGGCTGACCACACCGCCTCGAAGAGCCGGCCGGAGTCGGGGCGGTGCCCCTGCCCCGGGTACTCCCAGCCGGCCACGCAGGCCGGCTGGTCCGGCGCGTCGCAGATCAGCGCCCACTCGCGGCGCATCGGGGAACTCTCCGCGACAGGTACCTCTGCCAGCGGGCCCGGCCTGTGACGAGCGCGTTCAAAATCGGCGAAGACCACCGTCTGCTCCGCGCTGCGCGCCAGGTCCGCCCAGCGGGCGCCGGCCGCACCGTAGAAGCCGCGGCTCTGGAAGGAGCCGAGCAGGACCGGCCGCTGCGCGCGGGCGCAGCACTCGTCCTCGATCGCCCGGGTCAGGGCCAGCAGCACCGCCTTGGGCATGACGTGGGCCCGCAGGCCGGGGTGACGGCGGCGGAGCTCGGCGAAGATCGACGTCCGGGGGCTCTGGTCGGCGCCGGAGACCGCGTGCGCCATCGCCGCGGGCAGCGACAGGCCGCGCGCCCGGCATGCCAGGACCTCGGCCAGCAGGTCGCAGTCGGATTCGCGGTACCGCCGCTGGCCGCTGGCCGAGCGCTGCGGGCGGGGCAGGCCGTAGCGCTGCTCCCAGTTCCGCAGCCCGGCGACCGGAATCCCGGTCCGCCGCGAGACCTCGCTGATCGGCAGCACGGCCGGGTCAGCGACGGCGTTTCCGCTGGCGGCCTCAGGGACGCGTGAGGTCTCCGGGACGGGTGAGGTCCCGGGTCCGTGCCAGGTCCCAGAGTTCATCATGCCGATTAGCCTTCCCTAGTCAGCGTGATGATACGGTAGCACCCAGACAAAACATCCAGGGTGCAACCGCCCGAGAACTCGTTTCGAAGTACCTAGAGAGGCGCACTGTGTCCCGCCCTGCTGACGCCCTGCAAGCCGATGACGGGTCTAGGAGGAAGCCATGACAGCCGCCGATTGCCGCGACTCGGCCGCCAGTGAATCCAGCGATCACCCCGGCCGTGAGTTCAGCGAGCAGGCCGGGGAGTTCAGCGAGCAGACCGGCCGTCCGGAGACGCTGCGCCCGGTGCTCGCGGCCAGTTATGACGCGGCCAGCTATGACCAGGCCTCGTGGCGCGACTCCGCGGCCTGCCGTTACTTCGACACCGAGCTGTTCTTCCCGATCGGGAAGGCCGGTGCCGCCCTCGCGGAAACCGAGCAGGCCAAGATGGTCTGCGCCGGCTGCCCCGTCCGGCAGGCGTGCCTGACGTTCGCCCTCTCCACCAACCAGCTGTACGGGATCTGGGGCGGCTACGACGAGGACGAGCGCCGGCCGATGCACCGGCGGTGGCGGGCGGACCGCTACGGGGATGTCATCCCGGCCGCTATGTGACGTCGCGCCGGGCCGGGTCAGCCGCCGCCGGCGGCCGTGATCGCGGTGCGCACGGCATCCTGGTGCTCGGGGTCGGATGCGCCGTGGCCAGAGCGCCAGGTCGCCCACACCCGGTCGCGGATCTGCCGGGGCACGAGGTACCAGTGGACGTGGCACATCAGCCGGGACGGGTCAATCTCGGCGCCGCAGTCGCCCACCGGGCAGCGGCTGGCCTGCGATAACTCCGCCTGCTGCCCGCCCGGCCCGCGGCCGCGACCGCCGGTGAATTCAGTTGCCGTGCGGGATTCGCTCACCTGGCTGGTCATGGCACACGTCCTTCCTATCCGCCCCCTGCTGCTGATAAGAACAAGATATGCCGGGTTTCTGATATTTCCCTGCGAGCACGCCCGGTGTCAGCCGTAAGCGAAACCCGCCTACGCCGCGTTGAAGGCGGCAAATATGATCGCGCTGAGCCGGTCGATCATCTCGTCCCTTGGCAGCCGCACCTCGACGCTGAGCAGGTAATTGACGCGCTCCAGCATCATCAGGCAGGCCACCGCGGTGAGCTCGGCATGCTCGGGCGGCTCGCCCTGCCCGGCGGCGTTTGCCTCGCGGCTGGCAGCGGTCATTCCCTGGGTGATCGCCTCGGCCAGGCGGAACAGCAGCTGCAGGCCGTCGCCGTAGACTTCCTCGCCGACCACCTCGGCCTGGCTGAGAATCCTGATCACCGCCGCGTTCGCGGCATAGGTGTCGCAGAACCGCCGGATCCAGTCGCGCAGCGCGTCGCGCCCGGCGTCGTTCCTCGTCACCACGGGGAAGTCGCCGGTAATGATCGCCATGTCGTGCAGCGCGTCCCGCAGCAGCGTCTTGAACAGGTCGTCCTTGTTGGCGAAATACAGGTAGAACGTGCCGTGCGAGGTCTTCGCGCGGCGCACGACATCATCGACCCGGACCGCCTGGAAACCGCGCTCGTCGAACTCGGCGAGGCCCGCCTCAAGAAGCCTGCGGATGGTCTGGCGGCCCTGGGCGCCCAGCTCGCGTTCCTGGGCGGGAATGCCGCCGCCCAGTGACGGGCGCCGCGGGTGGCCGCCTGAGCTGCTACGAGCCCGGGGTGATGCTGGCTTACCCACTCGTCCCTCCTCCACTGCGGGGCCTTCCTGCGC
>JBEKFH010000332.1:0-5383 GCA_050013415.1 Streptosporangiaceae bacterium
CTCGATCAGTCATGCGCACTGGCCCCGCCATCGCTAGCGAGGCGCCCGGCGCCCGGCGCCGGCACTCGCCGCGGTGGCACCGCCGTTCCGGGCACCGCCGTTCCGGGCACCGCCGTTCCGGGCACCACCGGCACCCGCGCCACCGACACCGCCCACACCAGCGCCAGCTGCCCGGCCTGCGGTCACGGGCTCGGCAAGCGGGATCACCGGGCAGTCCTTCCACAGCCGCTCAAGCGAGTAGAAGACGCGCTCCTCAGCGTGCTGAACGTGGATGACCACGTCAAGGTAGTCGAGCAGCACCCAACGGCCCTCGCGCTCGCCCTCACGGCGCACGGGCTTGGCGCCAGCCTTGCGCAGCCTGTCCTCGATTTCGTCGACGATCGACTTGACCTGGCGGTCGTTGGACGCCGAGCAGAGCAGGAACACGTCGGTGATGACGAGCTGCTCGCTCACGTCGTAGGCGATGATGTCGGTGGCGAGCTTGTCTGCCGCGGCCGCTGCGGCGAGCGTCACCAGCTCGACGGCCCTGTCAGTGGCGGTCACGTGCGCTGCTCGTCCTCCTCCGTACGGCTACAGGTACCTTCTCACGTCTCCGCCCCGCTGTGCAGACCGGCAAACCGGGCGAGCCGGACAGCCGACGAGGCCAGCAGAATGACCGGGCCAGCACGACGGGCGAGCCGGCAAACCGGGCGGGGACGCGATTCAGGGTATCCCGCCACCGCGGCTCAGCGGTCGCCCCGCTGGTAGAGCCCGCGTTTCGCGATGTACTGGACGATCCCGTCCGGCACCAGGTACCAGATCGGCTCGCCCGCGCCGACGCGTTCCCGGCACGCGGTGGACGAGATCGTCAGCGCGGGAATCTCGATCAGGCTGACCCGCTCGTCGGGCAGGCCGGCGCCGGACAGCCGGTGGCCGGGGCGGGTGCAGCCGACGAAGTGCGCGAGCTCGAAGAGCTCGTCGGCGTCCCGCCAGGACATCAGCTGCTCCAGCGCGTCGGCCCCGGTGATGAAGAACAGCTCAGCCAGCTCCCCCCGGGCCGCGCGCAGCTCACGGAGCGTGTCGATGGTGTAGGTCGGGCCCGGCCGGTCGATGTCCACCCGGCTGACCGAGAACCGCGGGTTGGACGCGGTCGCGATCACCGTCATCAGGTAGCGGTCCTCGGCCGCCGACACCTCCCGGCCGTCCTTCTGCCAGGGCTGGCCGGTGGGCACGAACACCACCTCGTCCAACGAGAAGAAGTGCCCGACCTCGCTCGCGGCGACCAGGTGCCCGTGGTGAATCGGGTCGAACGTGCCGCCCATCACCCCGACCCGCTTGGCGTCAGCTCCCACCCGGCTCAGCCGCCCAGCGCGCCGGGATCGGCGGGGACGTCGATGGCATGCTCCCGCAGCGCGTCGAGGGGCACCACGTCGAGTGCCCGCTCGTGGGTGGACGCGAGCACCACGTACGCCGCGGCGCCGTCGTGATGCGCCCGCAGCCAGTTCGCCGCCGTCACGCACCAGCGGTCCCCTGGCACCAGCCCGGGGAACTCATAGGCCGGCATCGGGGTCGACAGGTCGTTCCCGATCCGGCGCTGATGCTCAAGGAACTCGGCGGTGACCACCGCGCAGATCGTATGGCTGCCGCGGTCCTCCGGCCCGGTCGTGCAGCAGCCGTCCCGGTAGAACCCGGTCACCGGGTCAGTGCCGCACGGCTCGAGTTCGCCGCCCAGCACATTGCGATCGCCCATCCCAGCAGTATCTCCCGCGACCGGCCACCGCAGCCAGCCCCCGCCACGACCAGGCCAGCCCCGGCCAGCCCCCCGCCACCACCAGGCCCGGGCAGTCACCCCGCCCCAGGCCCGGGCAGTCACCCCAGCCCCGGCAGCGGCGGCTCGCCGCCGGCCCAGCGCGCCACCCGCACGGCCTTCCCCACCTCGGTCCGCGGCACGGTCCCGGCCGGCACCAGCCTGACCCCGACGCGGATCCCGAGCGCCTCGCGCAGCCGCGACTCGATGTCCCGCTGCGACGGGACCGGCCCCGAGCCATCCGTTCTGAACTCGCAGCATGCCACCAATCGGACCTGAGCCTCCCGCTCGTCCACCACCAGCAGGTAGTCCGGCGCCAGCGACGGCTCGCCGAGCAGCACGCGCTCGACCTCGCTCGGGTACACGTTGACGCCGCGGATGACCAGCATGTCGTCGCGCCGGCCGGTGACCTTGCTCATCCTGACCAGGGTGCGGCCGCAGCCGCAGGTGCCGCGGCGCAGCGCGGCGATGTCGCCGGTCCGGTACCGCAGCAACGGCAGCGCCTCCTTCGTCACCGTGCTGAACAGCAGTTCCCCGGCAGTCCCGTCCGCCGCCGGCGCGCCGGTGACCGGGTCCACCGCCTCGACCAGGAAATGGTCCTCGTTCACGTGCAGGCCGTCGGCTTCCAGGCACTCCGACGCCACCCCGGGGCCGATCACCTCCGACAGCCCGTAGATGTCCAGCGCCCGCAGCCCGAGCAGTTCCTCGATCCTGGCGCGCAGCGCGTCCGTCCACGGCTCGGCGCCGAAGATGCCCGCCCGGATCGCCAGCCCGCCGGCCGGGCCGGCGCCGGCCGCCTCGAGCGCCTCGCCGAGCCGGATCGCGTACGACGGCGTGCAGGTCAGGATGTCCGGGCGCAGGTCGCGGATCAGCGTGACCTGCCGCGACGTCATGCCGCCGGACGCCGGGACCACCGTCGCGCCGAGCTCGATCGCGCCCTGGTGGATGCCCAGGCCGCCGGTGAACAGCCCGTAACCGTACGCGTTGTGCACGACGCTGTCCGCCGTGGCGCCGGCCGCGGCCAGTGCACGCGCGCACATCCGCGCCCACAGCCGCAGGTCGGCGCGGGTATAGGCGACCAGCGTCGGGCGGCCGCCGGTGCCGCTCGACCCGTGCACGGCAACCACCTCGGAGAGTGGTACTGCCAGCATTCCGAACGGATACTCCGACCACATGTCGGCTTTAGAGGTCACGGGCAGCCGGGGCAGGTCCGCCAGGGCCACCTCCGCGCCGCTGGTCAGGCCGGCTTCCGCGAGCCTGCGGCCCTGGGTGCCGCCGGCCGCGAGCAGCCGGTCGATCAGACGGGCGAGCCTCGCCTGCTGAAGCGCGGCGCGCTCGTCCTCCGCCATCGACTCGGCGTCCGGCTCGAACATCGCCAGCGCCCGGTCCGCCCTCCCGTCCGCAGTCCTGTGCCCGGTCATTGTGCGCCGCCCTCCGCTCGCGGGACTTACGATAGGTCTCATGACCACTGTGCCCGACCGCTCCCGGGTGCGTCTGCCCGGTATCAGCTCACGTGCCTACGAGCATCCCGCCGACCGCTCCGCGCTGGTGGCGATGCGCAAACTGACCGGGTTCGACGTGCTGCTGCGCCGGCTGGCCGGGCTGTTCAGCGACCGCAGCCTGCGGCTGATGTTCCTCGCCAGCGGCGTCAAGGCGTCTCAGGAGCAGTTCCCGCAGCTCTACCAGACGATGCTGGACGGCGCGTACATCCTGGACCTGCCGACGGTGCCGGAGCTGTTCATCACCCAGGACCCGACCGTGAACGCGATGACGCTGGGCAACGACAAGCCGTTCATCGTGATCACGACCGGCATGGTGGACCTGTTCGACGCCGAGGAGATCCGGTTCGCCATCGGGCATGAGCTCGGGCACGTGCTGTCCGGCCACTCGGTGTACCGGACGATGCTCTATCACCTGATCAACCTGGCCCGCCGGGTGGCCTGGATGCCGATCGGCTATCTCGGGCTGCGGGCGATCATCTGGGGCCTGGAGGAGTGGTACCGCAAGTCCGAGTTGTCCTGCGACCGGGCGGGCCTGCTGGCCGGCCAGGACGTGGAGGCGGCCCGCCGGGCGCTGATGAAGACCGCGGGCGGCTCCCGGATGTCCGAGCTCAGCCATGACGCGTTCCACGCCCAGGCGCGCGAGTACGACGCCGTGCCCGACGTGCGGGACGGCCTGCTGAAGCTGCTCCAGCTCGAGGGCAACTCGCACCCGTTCGCCGTGGTCCGGTTCGCCGAGCTCGACCGCTGGGCGGCCGAGGGCGACTACGCGACCATCCTGGCCGGGAACTACCCGCGCCGCGAGGACGACGCCGACGCGTCGGTCAGCGAGGAGATCCGGGCGGCCGCGAAGTCCTACCAGGAGTCCTGGAACCGGACCGCCGACCCGTTCGTCGGCCTGGTCCGCGGCGTCGCGGAGACCGCCGTCGGCGCCGGCGAGCGCCTGTTCAGCCGGTTCGGCAACCGCGACGACAGCTAAGCCCCTCAGCCGGTTGAGCCCCTCAGCCGGTTAAGCCCCTCAGCCGGGTGTGCCAGGGCCGCGACGACAGCTGAGCCCCTCAGCCGGGTGCCAGAGCCGCGCTGGTGGCAGCTCTGGCCGCCTTGGCTGCAGCTCCGGTCGCCTTGGTGGGAGTTCCGGCAGTTCCGCCGGTAGCTCCGGGCGCGCTGGTGGCAGCTCCGGCCGAAAGATGCTGATCACTCGTGTCACATCTTCCTCATTGATCAATTACGCCACAAGCGCCACAGATCGGGGATGTGGCTCCATCCCTCATGGAAGATCGTGGAGGATCCGTCCGCTCCTGGCGTGCGGATCCTCCACGCTGATGGATGAACGGCGTGATGCGCCGTTTCAGTCGGTCTCGGCGAGGTCGCTGACCGGCTTGAGGCCGGCCAGCACGCCGGGTGGCGCGCCGGCGTGCAGGACGCCCAGGCGCTGGGTCGCCCTGGTCATGGCCACGTACAGGTCGCTGAGCCCGCGCGAGGACTCGGCCAGGATCTGGCCGGGATCGGCGATCAGCACGTAGTCGAACTCCAGCCCCTTAGCCTGCCGGACGGTCAGCACCACAACCGGGCGCTCCAGGTCGGGATCCTCGCCGCCCGCCGTGGGGCCCGCGGGACCGCCTGCGCGGGGGCCGTCCGCTACCGGACTGCCCGGGCCGGGGCCGTCCGCTCCAGGATTGCCCGCATAAGAGTGCGGGGCGGCTGTGAGCGACCGGGCTGTGGGCGTCGTTGCTGCCGGCGAGGCGGCCGCGACCGCGGCGCTGAGTTCCGCGAGCCGCGCGGCGGGCACGATCACCGCGACCCGGCCGTCGCCGGACTGCGCTGCCGCCCGGGCCGCTGCCTCCGCCACCAGGGCCGCGAACTCGGCGGGCTCCGCCTCGAGCCGCCATGGCACCGCGCCAGACTCGCGGACCGACCGCGGCAGCTCGAGCGCCGGGTCGATCGCCGCGAGCACGTCAGCGGCCACTGCCATGATCTCAGCGGGCGTCCGGTAGTTGATGGTCAGCCCCGCCAGCCGCCAGCGGTCCCCCAGGTACGGGCCGAGCATCTGCTCCCACGAGGTCGCCCCGGCCAGGTCGCCGGTCTGCGCGATGTCCCC
>JBEKFH010000333.1:0-5380 GCA_050013415.1 Streptosporangiaceae bacterium
GCGGCCGGCGTACCGCAGACGATCATCGACAACATCGCGGGCGGGCGGCTGGCGACCGCGCACCTGCTGGGCCTCGGCCACCGGCGGATCGGGTTCGTCGGCGATGCCGTCGCGCGCGGTACCGGGCACGGCCTCGGCTTCACCTCATCGCGGCGCCGGCTGCTCGGATACCAGCGGGAGCTGGCCGCCGCCGGCCTTGACTTTGACCCTGAGCTTGTCCGGCTCGGACCGCATGGCCCGGCGGTGGCTGCGGAACTCGCCGGTCAGCTCCTCCGGCTGCCCGACCCGCCCACCGCGATCTTCGCCGCCTCGGACACCCAGGCGATGGGGGTGCTCAGCGCCGCGGAGCAGCAGGGCTTCGCGGTGCCCGGCAGGCTGTCGGTCGTCGGCTTTGACGACATCGAGTCGGCCGCCCTGCTCAACCTCAGCACCGTGCGCCAGCCGCTTGAGCACAGCGGCGCCGAGGGCGCCCGGCGGCTGTGCGCCCTGCTGCGGGGGCTCCGGGTCAGCCCGGCCCGCCAGCTACTCCAGCTGCGGATCGTGCGGCGAGGCAGTTCCGCCGCGCCCGGGCCGGCCCGCCGCGGCGGCGGAGCATCGTCGTCGCCCGCTGGCCGCGATGGCCGCAGACCGGACGAGCACGGCAGATCACGGTCGCGCGCGTTCTCGCGAGTGCCCGAAGTAAGGCTCGGCTGCAACCTCGCGTGCCAGCTGGCCTGGGTCGCATGATGGCCAGCCGCGCGCGAGCACTCATGTCCCGTTTTAACAGCGGTTCCGCCGGGGTATTGACGGATTCGCCGGCGCCGCGGCGCCGTGCGCAGTCCGGCCAGGCAAGCCGCAGTCGACAATGCGCTGGAGGAATGATGAGCAGTGGCGGTCGCCGGAAGAGCCCAGCAGAGCCCCGTGGCCGGGCACGGCCACCACGCGCGGCCCGGCCCCGCGGGCCGGCCCGGCGGCTGGCGATCGGCCTGGCGACAGCCGGACTGGCCGCGTCCGGGCTCGCGGCCTGCGGTACGGCCGGCGCGTCCGGCGCGGTCACGCTGAACTTCTACTTCTATCCGGACAGCTCTGGCGCAACCCAGACGGCGATCAACAACTGCAACGCGCAGAGCCACGGCAAGTACATGATCTCCTACCAGGAGCTTCCCGAGGCCGCGGACGGCCAGCGGCAGCAGATGGTCCGCCGGCTGGTCGCCCACGACGCCAGCATGGACATCCTGGGCCTGGACGTCACCTGGGAGGCCGAGTTCGCGCAGGCCGGGCTGATCGAGCCGTGGACCGGCAAGTACAAGGCAGAGGCCGAGGCCGGCACGCTCAAACCGGCCCTGGAGACGGCGATGTGGCACAACCAGCTCGTCGCTGTGCCCGACAACAGCAACACCCAGCTGCTGTGGTACCGCTCCGACCTGGTCAAGACCCCCCCGACGACCTGGGCCCAGATGTTCGCCGACGCGGCCAGGCTGAAGGCCGAGGGCAAACCGCACCTCATCGAGATCCAGGGCGCGCAGTACGAGGGCACTACCGTCTGGTTCAACACCATGGTGGCCAGCGCCGGCGGCACCATCCTGAACCCCAACGCGACGAAGGTCACGCTGGGCGCGCCCGCCCTCAAGGCCCTGACGATCATGAAGCAGCTGGCCTCCGGCCCCGGCGCGGACCCCTCGCTTTCCGTGCAGATGGAGAACCAGAACCGGCTCGCCATGGAGGGCGGGACGGCGGCCTTCGAGCTGAACTACCCGTTCGTGTATCCGGCGATGAAGCTGGACAATCCGAAGCTGTTCAAGAGCTTCAAATGGGCGCTCTACCCGGAGGTCACTCCCGGCGTGCCGGCCAAGGTGACCATCGGGGGCACGGACCTCGCCGTCAGCGCGTACTCACAGCACAAGGCGCTCGCCTTCCAGGCCGCGCTGTGCCTCCGTGACCGGCAGAACCAGATCATCGGCGCCGACGTCGGCGGCGTCCCGCCCACGATCGCCAGCCTCTACAACGATCCGGCGCTGTTCAAGGACTACCCGTTCCACGCCGACATCCTGAGCGCGCTTGAGCACGCCAGCGTCCGGCCGAAGACGCCCGTTTACCAGGTCGTCTCCATCGACATCTCGCACCTGGTCTCGCCGCCGAGCGGCATCAACCCGGCGGCCACGGAGAACTCGATGATCAGCCAGCTCAATGACGCCCTGCAATCGAAGGGACTGGTCCCGTGAGGCACCGCGCAGCCCGCAGCAGGCCGGCGACGAGGGAAGGAAGGGGCCGATGAGTACTACCGCGGAGACGGTCACCGGCACGACCGAGCATACGCAGAAGCAGGGCAAGCGGCAGCTGTCGGAAGGCGCGCGGGCCGAGCGCAGGCTCGGCTGGATGCTGTGCGCCCCCGCGGTCATCGTGATGGTGGCGGTCACCGCCTACCCGGTCGGCTACGCCATCTACCTGTCGCTGGAGCGCTACAACCTGGAGCTTCCGCAGGACATCAAGTTCGTCGGGCTGAGCAACTACGGCGCCGTGCTCAGCTCGCCGTACTGGTGGCAGGCGCTCAAGGTGACCGTGGTCATCACGGTCTTCTCGGTGGCCATCACGCTGGTGCTCGGCATGATCCTGGCCCAGGTCATGCACCGGACGCTGTTCGGCCGGGGCACGGTCCGCACCGCCGCACTGATCCCGTACGGGATCGTGACGGTCGCCGCCGCCTACGGCTGGCAGTACGCCTGGACGCCCAGCCAGGGCTACCTCTCCGCGCTGTTCAACAACAGCGCGCCGCTGACCTCGGAATACAAGGCGATCGCCGTCATCATCCTGGCGGAGGTCTGGAAGACGACGCCGTTCATGGGCCTGCTGCTGCTGGCCGGGCTCTCGCTGGTGCCCGAGGACCTGCAGAAGGCGGCCATGGTGGACGGCGCCACCGCCTGGCAGCGCTTCACGAGGATCACGCTGCCGCTGATGAAGCCCGCGATCCTGGTCGCGCTGCTCTTCCGGACGCTGGACTCGTTCCGGATATTCGACAGCATCTTCATCCTGACCGACGGCACCAACAACACCGGTTCGGTCTCGATCCTCGGCTATGACAACCTGTTCAACGCGCTGAACCTGGGGATCGGCTCCGCGATCTCGATCCTCATCTTCATCTGCGTG
Source organism: Streptosporangiaceae bacterium (assembly GCA_050013415.1). Lineage (GTDB taxonomy): Bacteria > Actinomycetota > Actinomycetes > Streptosporangiales > Streptosporangiaceae > Palsa-506. Next base: position 3,124 of record JBEKFH010000333.1, read on the forward strand.
GCGATCATCGCTGTCTTGTTCATCAAGGGCTTCGGCACCGCGGCCCCCGGCTCCAACGTGGGAAGGTGAGACGCTGATGGCTATGGTCACGTCCGGCCGGCAGAAGGCAGGCTGGGGAACGGCGAACACGGTCGTCGTGGCACTGGCGCTGATTCCGGTGCTCTGGCTGGTCTCGCTGTCCTTCAAGACACCGGCGGCAATCCTGGACCCGTCGTTGATTCCCAAGCAGTGGACCTGGGGGAACTACAGCGGCGTGCTGAGCACGTCGCAGTTCATCCGGCCGCTGATCAACTCGATCGGGATCGGCCTCATCTCGACGTTCATCGCCGTGGTGTTCGCCTCCATGGCGGCCTATGCGGTGGCCCGGCTGCGTTTCCCCGGCAAGGGCGTGCTGATCGGCATGGCACTGCTGATCGCGATGTTCCCGGCCATCTCGCTGGTGACCCCCATGTTCAATATCGAGCGCTCGCTTGGCCTGTTCAACACCTGGCCCGGCCTGATCATCCCCTACGTGGCCTTCGGCCTGCCGCTCGGGATCTACACGCTGTCGGCGTTCTTCCGCGAAATCCCCTGGGAGCTCGAGAAGGCCGCCAAGATCGACGGCGCCACGCCCTTCCAGGCGTTTACCAAGGTCATCGCCCCGCTGGCGGCACCGGGAATGGTCACCACCGCGATCCTGGTCTTCCTGGCCTGCTGGAACGAGTTCCTGTTCGCGATCTCGTTCACCTCGACGCTCGCCTCCCGGACGGCGCCGGCCTCGCTGGCCTACTTCAGCGGTGCCTCGCAGTTCACCGTCCCGACCGGTCCCATCGCGGCGGCCGCGGTGGTCATCACCATCCCGATCATTATCTTTGTGGTGTTCTTCCAGCGCAGGATCGTCGCCGGGCTGACATCAGGCGCGGTCAAGGGCTAATCAGGCGCGGTCAAGGGCTAGCTGACGATTAGAAGGAGTAACAGTGGCTGACATCGTTCTGGACCAGGTGACCAAGCGCTTCCCCGACGGGGCGCTGGCGGTCGACAAGATCAGCCTGGACATCGCCGACGGCGAGTTCGTCATCCTGGTCGGCCCGTCGGGCTGCGGGAAGTCGACCACGCTGAACATGATCGCCGGCCTGGAGGACATCACCGAGGGCGAGCTGCGGATCGGCGGGAAGGTAGTGAACAACGCCGCGCCGAAGGACCGTGACATCGCGATGGTCTTCCAGAGCTATGCGCTCTACCCGCACATGACGGTACGGGAGAACATGGGCTTCGCGCTCAAGCTGGCCAAGACGCCCCAGGCCACCATCGACCAGAAGGTGAACGAGGCGGCGCGGATCCTTGACCTGACCCAGCACCTGGAGCGCCGGCCCGCCAACTTGTCCGGCGGCCAGCGGCAGCGGGTCGCGATGGGCCGGGCGATCGTCCGCGATCCGTCGGCCTTCCTGATGGACGAGCCGCTGTCCAACCTGGACGCCAAGCTGCGCGTGCAGACCCGGACTGAGGTGTCCAAGCTGCAGAAGCGGCTCGGCACCACCATGGTGTACGTGACGCACGACCAGACCGAGGCGATGACCCTGGGCGACCGGCTCGCCGTGATGCGCAGCGGCATCCTGCAGCAGGTCGGCTCGCCGCACGAGCTGTATGACAACCCGGTCAACCTGTTCGTGGCCGGCTTCATCGGCTCGCCCGCGATGAACTTCATGGCCGGCACGCTCGAGGAGGGCAGCCTGCGCACCACGATCGGCAGCCTTCCGCTCAATCCGCAGCTCAGGCAGGCACTGGAGCGAGCGAACGCCGGCCGCCAGGTCATCGTGGGCATCCGCCCGGAGAACTTCGAGGACGCGTCGCTCGTGCAGAGCGACCTGCGCGCCCATGGGCTCACCTTCCGCGCCACCATCGACGTGGTCGAGTCCATGGGCTCGGATGTCTTCGTTTACTTCACCCAGGAGAGCGGCTTGTCAGCCGGCGTCGATCAGCTGGCGGATCTTGCGGAGGATTCCGGTATGGCCGACTCCGGCGCGAGCGAGGAGACGGTGACCGCGCGGCTGGACCCGGCCACCGGGATCACCGAGGGACAGAACGCCGAGCTGTGGGCCGATCTCCGGTCGATGCACATCTTCGATCCGGACACCGGCAAGAACCTGTCGCTCGGCACCGAGCGCCCGGCGTCGGCGGGGCCGCCGGCTAGCTGACCTCGCGGCGCAGGCGCTCGATGATCTCGTCGTTCCACTCGTGAGTGCGCATGAGGCGGTACCGCTCGCGTGCCACCCGCTGG
>JBEKFH010000334.1:0-5370 GCA_050013415.1 Streptosporangiaceae bacterium
CGGATCCTCGAACACGAAGCCGTCCGAGGCGACGTTGCGGTACATCAGCCAGAACATGTACTGCGCGACCGTCGCCAGGTTCGACTGGGCCAGCGCGGGCTGCACAAGGCTGTACTGCAACGCGCCCATCCCGGGAACCGCCCCTCTCGCGCTACCTGGCCGACGGCGTTACCTGGCCGACGGCCTTACCTGACCGGCGGGGTTACCTGACCGACGGGGTTACCTGACCGACGGGGTTACCTGACCGACGGGGTTACCTGACCGGCGGCGTCAGCGGGACCGCTGCCTCGGTGGTGAGCAGCCGGAACGTCAGGCTCTCCTCCAGGTACAGCCGCACGGCGGCGTCGGTGTGCGAGAGATAGCCGATCGAGACGTCCTGGCCGAGCCGCAGCTCGAAATCACCGCCGCGGGTGGTCAGCACGCAGCCGCCGGTGATCGCCGGGGCCCACGCGATCTCGCCGCTGACCAGCCGCTGGATGTGCTCGAGCACCGGGTAGCCGTGGTCGGTCGTCTCGCTGACGGCGGTGTAGGCGTCCGCGCTCAGCGCCACCGCGTACGGGCCGGTGACGCCGGCCGACCGCAGCTGGCTCACTGCCTGCGCGATGGCCTCCGGGTAATCGGTGGCGGCAGCCGGCAGGGCGACCGGCGGATTGCTCGCCCCCTCCCGGATCCCCCCGATCCCGGCGGCGGCGTAGCCGTCGAAGATGGCGCGGTCCTCGGCGTAGGCAAGCTGCCGGGCCGCGTCCTTGACCGGCTGCCAGTCGGAGTCGAGTGCGCCGCGGGCCACGTCGTCGATCTGCTCCCGGTCCAGCGAGAACGCCGCCCGCAGCTCCACCGCCGGCAGCACCCGGCGCTGCCGGGCCAGCACCCCGTCGCCCGGCGGCTCGATCACGCGCAGGTGCCCGGTGCCGACCGCGGAGAACCCGCTCCCGCCCGGGTCGGGCACGTCGACGAGCCGGCGGCCGGCCAGGTACCGCCGGAACGTGCGGGCGGCTTCCTCCTCGATCTGCGCCCATGCCTCGTCGGAGACAGGCGCCAGCTCGCGGTGCAGGTTATTCATCCGGTGGTGCTCCCTTCAGGCTGCCGATCCGCAGCGATCCTGCACTGACACCCGGCCGGGCCGCCGCCGCCGCCTCAGGCCCCGTCCCGGCCGGCCCCGCCCCCGGCCCGGCCGCCCCCGCCCCAGGGCCCGTCCCGGCCGCCTCACCCGCCGGGCTGCCGCGCTCCGCCATGGCCGGCGGTTCCTCCGCGAGGCTCTCCAGCAGGGTCGCCGACGGCACGAAGAACAGTGTCCCGGTGACCGCACGGCTCACGTCAAGGAGCCGGTCGTAGTTGCCCTCGGGCAGGCCGATGAACATGTTCCGCAGCATTTCCTCGGTCGTGTCGGGCGTCGCGCAGTAGCCGATGAAGTAGGTGCCGTACTCGCCGCTGCCGGGGGCGCCGAACGGCATGTTGTCCCGCAGGATCTCCATCTCCTCGCCGTCCCGCTCGATCGTGGTCAGCGCGTTGTGCGCGTACGAAGGCTTGACCTCGTCGTCGAGCTCGATATCGGCAAGCTTCGTCCGCCCGACGATCCGTTCCTGTTCCTCGACCGGAATCTGATCCCAGGCCGCCAGGTCATGCAGGTATTTCTGCACGATGACGTAGCTGCCGCCGGCGAACGCCGGGTCCTGCTCGCCGATCAGGGCCGCTCGCCGCGCCGCCGCGCCGACCGGGTTCTCGGTGCCGTCGACGAAGCCGATCAGGTCGCGGTCGTCGAAGTAGCGGAAGCCATGCACCTCATCGACCACGCAGACGGCGGTGCCCAGCCGCGACATGATCTGGGTGGCGAGCTCGAAGCAGAGGTCCATCCGCGCGGCCCGGATGTGGAAAAGGATGTCGCCGGGAGTGGATACGGCATGCCGCCCGCCCGCCTTTATTTCCTGGAACGGATGGAGCCCGGCCGGTCTCTCAGCAGTGCCCAGCCGGTCCCAGAGCTGGGCGCCGACGCCGGTGACGCAGGTCAGGAACCCGTCGTTGTCCCGGAACCCGACCGCGCGCACCAGCGCTGGCAGGTCGCCGAAAAGGCGGCGGATCACGCCGAGCGACCGCTGCTCCGGGCCGGCCACGACGACGAGGAAGATCGCCGCGCAGGTCAGCGGCGACAGGACCGCCTGCGGCTCGACGTCCGTGTCGGCAGCCGGGTCAGTGAGCACCGCACCATCTTCTACCGCGGGCCCAGCGGGCCGCCACCCCGGGTCCACCCGCCCGGCCAGCCCGCTCGCCATCAGGGCGCGGCCGCCGGGCTGATCGCGGCGAGGCGTTGCCGCTGACGGCTGAGCATCCGTGCCGCGAGCAGCACCTCGGCGGTCAGGGCCAGCGTGACCGCAGCGCGCTGGATGGTCCCGTTCCACGGCTCCGCGATCCGGGACGCGAACAGCGCGAGGGCCACGCCGCTGCCGATCGCGAGCGCCTGCAGCGGTCGGCGCAGGTCCGCCCAGCCGGCGGCGCCGCGGAACCGCCGTGCCAGGACTAGCGGGGCCGCGATCATCGCCGCGTAGGCGACATCGCTGACCAGGTCATGTACCTGGTTGTGCCACGATTCCGCGGCGAAGCCAGGGCCGGTCAGGAGCACGTGATCGCGCCGGAACAGCCCCGCGGCGACGGTCGCCGCCCCCGCCGCCTGGATCAGCCACGGCCCGGCCGAGCCGGCCGCGGCAACCCGGCGCAGGCCGGCCCCGAATGCGATCGAGCACACGCCAAGCCCGATGAACCCGGCCATCATGATCTGCGGATCCCGCGCGTCCACCGCGGCCAGCCCGCTGAGCTGCACCCTGGCCGCGCCGTAGCCTGCCTGGCGCAGCGAGCCGGCCACCCACGCGGCGGTGAACGCGGCCGGCCCGGCGATCCCGCAGCACGCCAGTAGCCTGCTGCCGCCTGGCCCCGCCGGCACAAGGCCCACCCGGCCAGGATAGCGGCGGGTATGCACTCCCGCGCTGCCCTAGACTGGGCGGCCGTAGCCGTGAGTCACCACCCCTAACGCCCGGGCCGCGGTGCCGTATCTGCCTGGCGACGAACCGAGGAGTCCTGCCGACGTGAAAACCGACGTCGAAGAGCTGAGCCCGACGCGGGTCCGGCTCACCATCGAGGTTCCGTTCGATGAGCTCAAGCCGAACCTCGACCAGGCGTACCGCGCGGTCGCCCGGCAGGTGCGGGTGCCCGGCTTCCGGCCTGGCCACATCCCGCCGCGCGTCATCGACCAGCGAGTCGGCCGCGACGCGGTGCTGGAGCAGGCGGTGAACGAGGCAGTGCCGAAGCTGTACGACAAGGCCCTGCAGGAGCACGAGGTTTACGTGCTCGGCGAGCCCGACCTGAAGATCACGAATCTGGCCGACGGCGAGGAGCTGACCTTCACCGCCGAGGTCGACGTGCGGCCGAAGTTCGACATCCCCGACCTGCACGCCATGCCGGTGACGGTGGACGACGCGGAGGTCACCCCCGACCAGGTGGAGGAGTATCTCGGGACGCTCCGCGAGCGGTTCGCCTCGCTGAAGAGCGCCGGCCGGCCGGCCGGCGACGGTGACTATGTCTCGATCGACCTGTCGGCTGTCGTGGACGGCCAGCCGGTGGAGGACGCCCAGGCGAGCGGAATCTCCTACGAGGTCGGCAGCGGCTCGATGCTGGAGGGGCTCGACGAGGCGCTGCTGGAGATGGCCGAGGGCGACACGAAGACCTTCACCGCCGAGCTGGCCGGGGGCAACTTCGCCGGGATGCAGGCCGACGTCACGGTCACGGTGCACAGCGTGAAGGTGAAGGAGCTGCCCGAGCTCGACGACGAGTTCGCCCAGTCCGCGAGCGAGTTCGACACCCTGGGCGAGCTGCGGGCCGCGGCCAGGTCGCAGCTGCAGGCCATGCGGACGGCAGCCCAGTTCGAGCAGGCCCGCGAGCGCGCGCTGGAGGCGGCGCTGTCCCGGCTGGACATCCCGCTGCCCGACAGCCTGATCGAGCAGGAGATCGAGCTGCGCAGGCACTCGCTGGCGGACCGGCTGGACCGGGCGGGCGCGGACCGGGAGTCCTACCTTGCGTCGGCGGGCATGACGGAGGAGGAACTCGAGGCGGAGTTCGACTCCGACGCCCGGCAGTCGGTCAAGGCGGGCTTCCTGCTCGACAAGCTCGCGGTGCAAGAGGAGCTTGGCGTCGATCAGGCCGAGCTGAGCGCGTACGTGGCCGAGCGGGCCTACCGGCTCGGCGTGCAGCCCGACCAGCTCGCCCGGCAGCTCGCCGACCGCGGCCAGCTCGGCGCGGCCGTGGCTGACGTGCTGCGCAGCAAGTCGCTCAGCCTGATCGCCGAGCGCGCCGCGATCACGGACACCTCGGGCCGCAGCGTGGATCTCGCGGCCGCCGCCGGGCCAGCCGACGCAGGTGCAGCGGACGCAGGTGCAGCGGATGCCGCGCCGGACGCCGCCCCCGGCTCGCCGGACGCCGTGTCCGGCGAAGCCGGGCCGGACAGCGAAGCCGCCCCGGACAGCGAGGCCGGGCTGGACAGCGAGGCCGGGCTGGACAGCGAGGCCGGGCCGGACGGGAACGCCGCCCTGGAAGCTGGCACCCCAGGCGACGGCCCGGAAGCGTAATCCGCCTGCCTGCGCCCACAGCGAACAGGCGGGATCGGCGGACTAGCCCGCTCCGCGAGCGGGTTAGGGTCACTGTCAATGAACAACCCCGCAGCGTCAATGAGCGGCGCAGCAATGAACGGCGCAGCTATGAATACGGCACAGCTATGAATAAGGCACACCGACATGGAAACGAGGAGGGCACCGTGGGCATGCCTCCCCCCAGCGATGAGCCCGGGAGCATCCTGGCCCGGGTCGCGGAAGCACCGCCAGGTGCGCTGATGGGCGAGCAGGTGTTCCAGCGCCTGCTGCGGCACCGCATCGTGTTCCTCGGCCAGCAGGTCGACGACGAGCTCGCCAACCGGATCTGCGCCGAGCTCGTGCTGCTCGCCGCCGAGGACGCCCGGCGGGACATCAGCCTGTACATCAACTCGCCCGGCGGCTCGGTCAGCGCCGGATTCGCGATCTACGACATGATGCAGTACGTCCCGAACGACGTGGCCACCTACGCGATGGGCATGGCCGCCTCGATGGGCCAGTTCCTGCTCTGCGCGGGCACCACGGGCAAGCGCTTCGCCCTGCCGCATTCGCAGATCCTGCTGCACCAGCCGCATGGCGGCATCGGCGGCACCGCCACCGACATCCGGATCCAGGCCGAGCAGATCCTGTACCTCAAGCACACGCTGGCCGAGCGCACCGCGTTCCACACCGGCCAGACGGTCGAGCAGGTCGAGGCCGACTCCGACCGCGACCGCTGGTTCACCGCGGACGAGGCGAAGGA
>JBEKFH010000335.1:0-5289 GCA_050013415.1 Streptosporangiaceae bacterium
GACTGGGTGATCAACGCGATCCAGACGAACGTGGTGGGGCGCAACGGCGAGCGGATGCTCTACACGCTGCGCGTGAAGATCTTCTCCCAGCTACAGCGGCTCGGCCTCGACTTCTACGAGCGCGAGATGTCCGGCCGGATCATGACCAGGATGACCACGGACGTGGACGCGCTGTCGACGTTCCTGCAGACCGGGCTGATCACCATGGTCAACTCGGTGCTGACCTTCATCGGCGTGCTGATCGCCCTGCTGTTCATCGACTTCCGGCTTGGCCTGATCCTCTTCACCATCATCCCGGTGCTGATCGCGGCGACGCTGGTGTTCCGCGCCAAGTCGAAGAAGGCGTACGGCGAGGCGCGCGAGAAGGTCAGCGCCGTCAACGCCGACCTGCAGGAGAACGTCGCCGGGCTGCGCACCACGCAGGCTTACCGGCGCGAGGAGCGCAACTACGAGCGCTTCGGCGCCCTCAGCTACAGCTACCGGAACTCCCGGCTGCGGGCGCAGCGCTACATCGCGCTGTACTTCCCGTTCGTGCAGCTGCTGTCGACCGTGGCCGGCGCGCTGATCCTGTTCGTGGCGGCTGGCGAGGTGCACGACAAGACGCTGACCGCCGGCGGCCTGATCGCCTACCTGCTCTACATCGACCTGCTCTTCTCCCCGATCCAGCAGCTCTCCCAGGTCTTCGACGGCTACCAGCAGGCGGCGGTCGGGCTGCGGCGGATCAAGGAGCTGCTGCGGCGGCCGACCAGCACGCCGCAGGCGGCCAGCCCGCGCCAGGCCGGTCGGCTGCGCGGCCGGATCGAGTTCCGCGACGTGCGCTTCAGGTACTCGGGTCAGCCGGAGGACGCGCTGGCCAGCGTGAACCTGGTCGTACAGCCCGGCGAGACCGTGGCGCTGGTCGGCCAGACAGGCGCGGGCAAGTCCACCATGGTCAAGCTAGTCGCGCGCTACTACGACGTCACCTCGGGCAGCCTGCTCATCGACGGCGCTGACGTCCGCGAGCTCGACCTGGCCAGCTACCGCCAGCAGCTTGGCGTGGTCCCGCAGGAGCCGTACCTGTTCCCCGGCACCGTCCGCGACGCGATCGCCTACGGCCGCCCTGGCGCCTCGGACGCCGAGGTCGAGGCGGCGGCGCGCGAGGTGGGGGCAATCGAGATGATCGCCCGGCTGCCCGGCGGCTTCCTGCACGAGGTGGCCGAGCGGGGACGCAACCTGTCGGCCGGGCAGCGCCAGCTGATCGCGCTGGCCCGCGCCTACCTGGTGGATCCCGCGATCCTGCTGCTCGACGAGGCCACCGCGGCGCTCGACCTGGCGGCAGAGGCCGCGGTGAACCGGGCCACCGCTCGGCTGACCGCCCGGCGCACCACCCTGGTGGTCGCGCACCGGCTCACCACGGCCGCCCGGGCGGACCGGATCGTGGTGATGGAATCCGGCCGGATCGCCGAGTCAGGCAGCCATGAGGAACTCCTCGCGGCCGGCGGCGCCTACGCGGCGCTGTGGTCGGACTTCATCGGCCACGCCGAGCTCGTCGCCTGATCACCGGGCCGCCCGCCCAGCCGGCACGAGCTGATCACCTGGCCGCGCGCCCGTCGGGCCACGACCGGATTGCCTAGCGGCGCGCTCCGCCGTCCACGAGGTCGCCGTCCAGCGTCGGCATGTCGTCCGGCCACTCCCTGGCCTTCGGCGGGGTAGCGTAATCGGACCGCATGGCTCGCACGTCGCGCGGGATGAGCGCGAGCCCGGTCGCCACGAGGATCAGCGCGGCGGCGCCGTACTGGGTGACCGACACGCCGATCACGGCGGCGAGCGGCCCGGCGGCGAGGGCGCCGACCGGCATGGCCATCACCGTGCCGAGGGCGTCGTAGGAGGAGACCCTGGCCAGCCGCTCCGGCGGGATCCGCCGGGCCAGCGCGACGGTCCACTGGATCATCATGATCTCCAGCGTGATGCCGAGGCCGAAGGAGGCCAGGCAGACCGCCGGCAGCGGCCAGAGCATGGCCAGCGAGATCGGCGCGAGCGCGATGGCACCGCCGATCAGCACGATGAACAGCATCGGCCGCCGCGGCGTGAAGCGCAGCGACACCAGGCCGCCGACGATCAGGCCGACCGACTCCGCCGCGGTGATGAGTCCCCAGGCGGCCGGGCCGCCGAGGTGCGTCCTGGCGACCACCGGGCCGAGCACCTGGAACGCGCCGTACCAGGCCATCATGATGACGCCGAACTGGGCCACGATCGCCCACAGCCAGGTGTGCGAGCGGAACTCCGACCAGCCGTCCCGCAGATCCCTGAGCATGCTGGACTGGTGCGCGCGCTCGACGGCGACCGCACGGATCCCCAGCAGCATCGGGATCGTGCCGAGCAGGCCGATTCCGCAGATGGCCAGCGCCCAGCCGGGGCCGACGGCGGCCACGCAGATACCCGCCACGACAGCGCCGCCCATCTGGCCGGCGTTCATCGCCATCCTGCTGACCGTGCTGGCTCGCTGCAGCATGCCCGACGGCACCACCCTGGGCAGCAGCGCCTGCGATGCAGGGTAGAAGATCGCCATGCCGGTCCCGGTCAGCGCTTCCAGCAGGATCATCTGCCACAGCCGGGGATGGCCGGCCAGCACGAGAACCCCGAACGTCCCCTCGCCCACCGCGATCATCGCGTTCGCCGCGACGATCACCCGCTGCGGCGGCATCCGGTCCGCCACGACTCCGCCGATCAGCGTGAAGACCAGCGACGGCGCGATCTGCGCCGCCAGCACGTAGGAGAGGTCAGCGGTCGACCCGGTCGCGTACAGGACCGCGAACGAGACGCCGACGAGGGAGAACCCGAACGCCGCGGGCGCCAGCAGCCGCTCGGCGAGCAGCAGCCGGAAATCGCGGAAGGCGAGCAGCGGGAAGCGGCGCACGAGCGCGCGCGAAAACATGACTAACGTCCGATCTGTCGTAGGGCCGAGGCGGCGTCTGATGCTAGCCAGGCAGGCTCCGGGCCAGCAAGGCGTTTATCTCGCCGCTGCCCGGGTCCCCGACCCGCATTCGCCTGCGCCGGGGCCAGCAACCACTGACAACGCCAGCCGGGCTGCCGGGATTCCCCCGGCGGGCCGGCCTCCGCCCCGTGCGCCCCGTTAGTCACGTGGGCCCCGGCCTTGAGACGTCACTGGCGTCCGGCACCAGATCCGCGCGGTCAGATTTCGCGTCGACTCGCCTTATTTCGCGCGTCGCCTTACCTTATTTCGCGTCGACTCGCCTTATATCGCCACTGCCCTGTTTTGGCGTTCTCCCACGCTGATGGCCTGACTCAAGTAGGTTCCCCGGGACAGGCGTTCCCTGCGCCACCTGACGTCAGCATGCTGACGTGAGCTCTCGCCGGGTGAACGCGAAGCTTCGCGAGAAGGAGTGTGATGCCGGCAGCACCCCGTCATGCCAAGCCCAGGACATCCGTTATCAGGATCGGGGCACCCGTAGTGGCCGCGGCAACGCTAGCAGGCGTGGCTGCGGCTTTTGTGTCCCTGCACGGCGGCCCCGCGGCGGCCGCGCCGACACGGGACTCGACGACGGTGACGAACGCTGGCTCGGCGTTCACCACCTATCAGCTGACCACCGCGGTACACCGCGACGCCGCAGCCCTGGAGGCCCACGCCGTCCAGCGGGCAGTCCGGCGGACGCACCTCGCCAGGCTCGAGGCCGCGCGGCATCAGGCAGCCCGGCAGCAAGCTCAGCAGGCCCAGCAGGCAGCGGCGCAGCCGCCGCCGAGCCCAAGCCCAAGCCCGAGCCGGAGCACGAGTCCGACACCATCCGGCGGCGGGGACGCGGCCAGCTCAGCGCTCGGCGTCTGCATCCGCAACGCCGAGGAGGGCGGAAGCTACGCCTGGGGTCCCGGGAACGGCGGCGGGGCCTACCAGTTCGTGCTGGGCACCTGGGAGACCTATGGCGGTGCCGCCAGCGAGTACGGCGTGGCCGGCGCTGCGTACCAGAACCAGATATTCGACAACGCCATCGCCGCAGGCGGTGCGTCGAACTGGACGGATTACGACGGCTGCTGACGAGGCAAGGTGGCGCGGCGAGGTGACGCCGCAAGGTGACGCCAGCAGCTGCGGCTGAGCCGCGTCAGGCGGTACCGCGCGGCGACATGGGCGTGTCCTGGCTCGCCAGCCACGCCGGCTCCGGCTCCGGCTCCGGCGACCCACCGAGCCGCGGCCGGAGCCGGCGCCGCAGCGCACGCCGGGCCGCCGCGCCGGCGTCCCAGGCGAGCATGGACAGCGCGAGCAGCACTCCCGCGACGATCCCGTCGGCCCAGTAGTGATTGGCGGTGACGACCACTACCAGGGTCGTCATCGCCGGGTAGGCCAGTGCCAGCCAGCGCCACCGGCTGGCCGAGACCCGGACCACGGTGATGCCGACAAGCAGCGCCCAGGCGACGTGCACGGACGGCATGGCCGAGACCTCGTCGGCGTTGAAGCCGGCAAACGACCCGTAGACCGACTGCCCGTAGCGCACCGCGGTGTCGACCATCCCGTCCAAGGGCAGCATGCGCGGCGGCGCGACCGGGATCAGCTGGATCGCCAAGCATGCCCCGGTGAGCATCACCAGGACACCGCGGACCTCCGCGTACCGGTCGCGATGCCGCAGGAACACCCACGCCAGCATGGCGATCAGGACGACGAAGTGCAGGCTGGCGTAATACAGGTTGAACGCTTGCACGACCAGCGGGTACGGCAGGAACAGCCGCTGCACCGCAGCCTCGCTGGGCAGGCCGATGACCCGCTCGGCGTGCCAGATCCACCGCGCCCGCGCGAGCGCCCCGCCGGGGATCCTCGTCGCGTACCGGCCCGCGAACTGCCATAGCGCGAACAGCCCGACCACCACACCGGACTCCTGCGCGATCGCGACGGCCCCGGCGAACCTGCTGCGCCGCGGCGCGGCGCCATCTCCCGCGGCAGCCCCGCCATCCCGCACGGCAGCGCCGCCATCGCGCACGGCAGCGCCGCCATCGCGCACGGCAGCGCCGCCATCCCGCACGGCAGCGCCGCCATCGCGCACGGCAGCGCCGTCATCGCGTCGACCCCCGCGGCGCCGCACCACGCCGCCCAGCCGGATCGCCGCCGTCGTTCCCAGCAGGCATGCCGAGGTGACCGCGGCGTCCTGCCAGGACAGCTCGATCTTCAGCATGCGCCATGCTCCCCATGCGCGGCGGCGCCGCGCCTAGCCGACCAGGATGCCACGACCCCGGCCGGGCTCGCGATCGCCGGCCGCCGCGCCGACCGGGCCATCGAGACCATTTTCCCGGAACGTGGAGGATCCG
>JBEKFH010000336.1:0-5281 GCA_050013415.1 Streptosporangiaceae bacterium
GCCCGGGGGGACGACCCCCCGGAACCTCCTGCGGTGCCGGCCAGGGCCGCTTGCAGCGCCTGCCAGACCCGCTGCGGCGAGGCGGGCATGTCGACGTGCCGGACGCCCAGGTGGGCGAGCGCGTCGACGACGGCGTTCTGCACGGCAGGCGTCGAGCCGATCGTGCCGGCCTCGCCGATGCCCTTGACCCCGATCGGGTTGTAGGTGGTCGGCGTCGCCATGGAGGCCAGCTCGAAGCTCGGTATCTCGGTGGCCGACAGGAACGGGTAGTCGGCGAAGCTCGCCGTGAGCGGGTTGCCGTCGGCGTCGTAGACGAACTCCTCGAGCAGTGCCTGCGCGGCGCCCTGGGCGATGCCACCATGCCGCTGCCCCTCGGCCAGCAGCGGGTTCAGCACGAACCCGGCGTCGTCGACGGTGATCATCCTGGTCAGCACGACCTTCCCGGTCTCGGTGTCGACCTCGGCGACCGCCACGTGCGCCCCGAACGGGAACGTGGCGCCCGGCGCGGAGAACACGGTGCGCACGGCCAGCCGCTCGGTCTCGGCGAGCCGGGCGAGCGGCACCGTCGCCTCCGGGTCGCCGGCCACGGAGAACGCGCTCCGCCCGGCATCGAAGACCAGGTCGGCCGGGCTGGCCTCCAGCTCGTCGGCGGCGCGCCGCCGCGCGACCTCGATCAGCTCCTCCGACGCCTTCTGCACGGCCGCGCCGCCCTGCTGCAGGCTGCGCGAGCCGCCGGTGCCGCCGCCCTCGGGGATCATGTCGGTGTCGCCCCACTTGAGCGTGATCCGGTCCACCGGGATGCCGAGCTTGTCGCTGGCCAGCATCGCCCAGGCGGTCGCGTGCCCCTGGCCGTGCGGCGAGGTACCGGTCAGGATCGTGGCGCTGCCGTCGGGATGGACCTCGACGGTTGCGTTCTCCTCGGGCAGGGTTGCCTCCCCGTCCCCCATCCCGGTGATCTCGACGTAGCAGGACAGCCCGATCCCGAGCTGGACGATGTCGCCGCGCTCCCGCCGCTCCGCCTGGTCCTTGCGCAGGCCGTCGTAGTCCGCGGCCGCGAGCGCCTTGTCCAGCGCGGCGGCGTAGTCCCCGGTGTCATAGAGCGCGCCGAACGCGGTCTGGTGCGGCTCGGTGAACGGCGGCAGCAGATTGCGCCGCCTGACCTCGCCGGGATCCATGCCGATCTCGGCGGCGAACAGGTCCATGGCCCGCTCGACGGCGGCGGTGGCCTCGGGCCTGCCCGCGCCGCGGTAGGCGCCGAGCGGGGTGGTCGTGGTGACCACCGTCTTCGCGACCGCCTCGGCCTTGCCGATCGCGTACGGCCCTGGCGTCATCAGGATGGTCAGGAACGGCAGGATCGCGCCGATCCGGGGGTAGGCGCCGGCGTCCTGGAGTATCTCCAGCCGGTAGGCCTGGACGATCCCGTCCCGGCTGCCGCCGATCGTGACCGTCTGCTGCTGCGCCCGCCCGTGGGTCATCGCGATCAGGTTCTCGTACCTGGTCTCGGTCCACCGCGCCGGGCGGCCGAGCCGCCTGGCCGCCCAGGCCACGATCGCGTGCTCCGGGTCGGCGCCGAACTTCGCGCCGAAGGCCCCGCCGACGTCCGGGGTGATCACCCGCACCTGCGCGACATCGATGCCGAGCAGGCCGGCCAGGCTGTCCCGGGTTCCCTGCGCTCCCTGGTTCGGTATCCAGGCGGTCAGCCGCCCGTCCTCGCCCCAGACGGCCGCGGCCGCCCTGGTCTCCATCGGGGCCGGCGCGACGCGCTGGTTCATGATGGTGTGCTGTGCGACGGCCTCGCAGTCGTCGAACAGGTGCTCGTCGAGCGCCGCCGGGTCGCCGAAGATGGCCGCGACGTTGGTCCCGGCCTCCTCGAACAGCACGACCTTGTCGCTCGCGGCGTCCGCCAGGCCGACCACGGCGGGCAGCGGCTCGTAGTCCACGCCGACAAGCTCGACGGCGTCCTCGCCCTGGTACGGCTCCTCGGTCACCACCGCGGCCACCGCGTCGCCGACGAACCGCACCACGTCGGTCGCCAGCAGGCTGCGCCGCATCCGCTCGTTGACCAGCCCGGGCATCATCGGGCCGATGTCCGGCAGGCCGTCGAGGTCGGCGGCGGTGAAGACGGCGATCACCCCGGGCGCGGCCGCCGCCTCGGTCACGTCGATGGCGCCGATCCTGGCGTGCGCGATGGGGGAGCGGACGAAGAACACGTGGCAGGCGCCGGTGAGCCGGTCGTCCACGAGATCCTCGGTGTAGACGCCGCCGCTGGTCAGGAAACGCGGGTCTTCCGTCCGCAGGACCCTGGTGCCCAGGATGCTCACGGCGAGGTGCCCAGGATGCTCACGACGATCGCTCCCCTCGAGTCGGCGCAGGACCGGATCCGGCTGTCGGGCCGTCATCGGCGGCGGAGTGCCAGGCCGGCACCAGCGGCGGACCGCTGAGCCCTCGCGAGCCGCACCGCTGTCCAGAATCGATCATGCCGCCGGCGGTCCGGCCGGTCAAACTAGCTGAGGGTCACCCGTCAGGTCAGGTGAGGGTCACCCGTCAGGTCAGGTGAGAGTCACCCGTCAGGTCAGGTGAGGGTCACTGTCAGGCACCCTCCCCAGCAGCGTCACCGGACCCCAGCCGCCACTATTTGCCCCAGCCAGCTCATCAGTCACTGCCAGCTAGCTGGCCCGGGCTCGCTCCACCAGCGTCGTTGGGACTCCACTGTCGCTGTATCTGCAGCAAAGTCCCAACGACGCTGTTTCCTTTCCTCCTGCGTCCGCCGCCCCAGCGGACTTTCCCGTTGCTTCTGTATGACAGACTCACTACATGAGCGAGGAGACAAAGCCGAGCCGCCAGGAGCAGAGGCCAGGGGGCATGTCTGAGGCCAAGGCCCCCGCATCGCTAGCGAGACGCTCTCGGCTGCCTGGCCGCAGGTCACCTGTTTCCAGCCAGAAACTGGCTCCGGCGGCTGCCGGTACCGTGACAATGCAGGCCCGTGTTGACGTCAGCTTCGCCAGCGAGCTTCTGGAAATCGATGCTCCCGTCCTCGGCCTGGCAGGCCCGTCAGCAGTGGTGCGCGAGGGCCTGCGGCTTGTGCATAAGAGAGCCCGCGAGCTCGCCGTAGCGGCTGAGTACGACAATTTCTACAGCGGACAGCCAGCGCCGCTGCCAGACGGCGTGATACCAGCTGATGCCGGCTGAACAGCCATGGACCCGCTCAGGGGTGAGGTCTGGGAGGCTCACCTGCCCCGCCGCATCGGCGGCCACCGCGTCGCAGTGCTGACCATCAACACGCTCATCCCCCGCCTGAGCGCCGTGACAGTGGCCGTCATCACGGGCACCGAAGGACCGCCTTCGACTCACGTTCCAGTAGACGGCGGCGCCGGCCTCACGGGCCACGATGTCAGCTACATCAACGCCGCAGATCTCCACACAGTCGATAAGCCGCGACTGCACAGGCGTCGCGGCATGCTCAGCCCCAGCGAGATGGCGCGATTCGAGGAAGCCGTCCGGCTTTACCTTGGGCTCTGACGACACGACTCACTGGAGGCCGGCGACTGGGAGGCCGGCGACTGGGAGGCCGGCGACGGGGAGGCCGGCGACTGGGCTGTATCGCCGCCCTGGGAGTGCTCGCAGGCTCACCTGCCCTTCGGGCACGGGTAGAACGTCTTGCCGTCCAGGTCCACGTCGAACTTGACCGCGGCGAACCCGTCCGGCGGCGCGTAGACCCGGCGGCAGAAGGTAGCGAAGTCCCGCTTGTGCCTGCACGCCGCGCCCGGGTCGCAGACGTAATGATCCTGGGCGTACTCGGCCTCGCCGACCCACTTGCCGGTCGGCTGGCTGGCGGTGCGGTCGGCGGTGAAGACGTCCCACCCGCACGGCGTCCGGCCGGTGAGCTTCGAGCAGGTGATCCCGTCCTGCCGGGTGCCGCGCTGCCAGGAGGCGAAGCACTCGTGGTAGACGTAGCACTCCTCGACGACCGCGCCGTCGGTGTAGCGCACGCCCCACCAGGCCAGGCCAGGAGTGTTCTTCCACAGCACGGTCATCCCGCGGCGGTGCACCAGGTTGAAGGCGTAGGCAAGGTAGTTCTGCGCGTCGCCGGGGGTCAGGTGAAACCCGGTGGTCGACGCCGGGTCGAAGCTGTCGATGTCGTCGAGTTCCACGGCGTCGAAGCCCTTGCGCGCGCACATCCCGATCCGCTCCCGCAGCATCGGCTTCAGCTCGTCAAGCTGCCGGAAGTCGACCCACCGCTCCTGCGGGTAGCCGTAGTAGACCTTGCCGAGCGTGGCCGCGGGGAACCTGCCGCGCGGCGACGGGCTCGCGTCCGGCCGGTAGTCCTCCCAGGCCAGGTCCAGGTAGCAGACGGCCTTCGGGTGCGCCAGCGTGCTGGCCTGCCAGGTCGTACGGATCTGGCGGACCTCGCGGCGGGTGGTGAGGAAGCCGTCGATGTCGTAGATGTCCACCGCGCTGGCCCCGGTCCGCTGCAGCGGCGTGACCCGGCCGATCTGCCAGTCCCAGCGCATCGGGTGGTGCCGGCTGTCGAGATGCGGCGGGTACCAGCAGGACTGGCCGGCCGGCCGGCGGCACGGAACGGGCGCGCGCAGCGGGACCACCCGCCAGCTGAACCGGAGTGTCGTCGCCCCGGCCCGGTTGGCGGTCCGCACGGCCACCCGGTGCCGCCCGACGCCGAGGTGCCCCGCGTAGAACACCCGCTTGCCGGGCAGCGCCCGCCAGGCCCCGCCGTCGATCCGGTACCGCTGCACCGGCCTCCCGTCCGCGCTGTCGTAATGCGGCCGGTCGACTTCGAAGTACTCCTCCGCCGAGCCGGTCCGGCGCTCGGGCAGGCCGTTGACGAACTCGGTGACCGGCCGCCGGCCGGGGCGGAACGCACGCACGGTCCCGCGAGTCGTATACGAGACGGAGTCACGGATAATTCTGAACGTAAAATTCGTGGCGTCGGTCTCCACCACAGCGGCCGCTGTCTCGACCAGCCTCAGGTGCATCCCCGTGTCGCGGTGCCCGACGATGTAATGGCGGGCCGCGAACGGGGTTGCCGTCTTGTCCGCCGCCCGCCGGCACCCGCCGCCGCGCCGGGCGCAGGCCCGCCAGCGGTAACTGACCTCGAAGCTGAGCAGCCGCTCCCCGCGGCGCAGTCGCCCCGGCCGCCAGCGCAGCCCGCTCGCCCGCACGATCCCGCCATCCCGCAGCTGACCCCGGATCCGCAGAACCCCGCGCGCGGCGGGCCGCCTCAGCCCGCCGGCCGCGCGGGACCGGGTGACCGAGCCCGCAGCAT
>JBEKFH010000337.1:0-5265 GCA_050013415.1 Streptosporangiaceae bacterium
GTCGCCGGCCAAGGCCGGCCCCACCGCCAGCGCCAAGACGGCTGCTGCGGTCCAGCACGACCTGGCCACCATCCCGGCGGCCACCCTCGACGCGGTCGGCAAGGGCAGCACCACCCCGGACGCCATCCAGACCATCAAGACCGCGGCCACGCCCCTGACCTCGGGCGGCAAGCCGGAGATCGTTTACGTCGGGGCCGAGTACTGCCCGTTCTGCGCCGCGGAGCGCTGGGCCATGGTGACGGCGCTCAGCCGCTTCGGCACGTTCTCCGGGCTGGGCCTGATTCACTCAAGCGCCACGGACACTGACCCCAACACCCCGACCCTGACCTTCCTGCACGCGTCGTACACGAGCAAGTACGTCGTCTTCACCACGACGGAGGCGGAGACCGTACTGGAGAAGCCGCTGCAGAAGATGACGACGCTGGATACCCAACTGATGGCGAAGTACGACGTTCCGCCCTATGTGCCGGCCACGGATGACGGCGCCTACCCGTTCGTCGACTTCGGCAACAAGTACGTGATCGACGGCGCCAGCTACGAGGCCACGGTGCTGGCCGGCCACTCCTGGACGCAGGTCGCCGCCGCCCTCAGGGACCCGACCAGCGCGATCGCCCAGGGCGCCGACGGCGCGGCCAACCTGATCACGGCGGCCATCTGCAAGCTGACCGGCAACCAGCCGGCCAGCGCGTGCACGCCGACGGTCAAGGCCCTGGAAGGCAGCATCTGATGGCCCGCTCCCAGCGGGCCCGGGCCGGCAACTCGCCCGGCAGGGCCGACGGCGCGGCGTCCCGGCGGTACGCCGGCGGCACCAAGGACGCCGGCAACCGGACGACCCCGCGCGGCGCCAGGCCGGCGGCAGGCCCGGGCCAGGACGCCGACCGGCCGCGGGCCGGCCAGTCCACATCGGCCGCTGTCCCCGCGCAAAAGGACGGCGCAGCGCCGAAGGGCGGTGCCGGGCAGCGGGGCAGTGCCGGGCAGCGGGTCAGCGGGGGGCAGCGGGGCGGTGCCGGGCAGAAAGGCAGTGCCGCCAAGACAGGCACTGCCGCCAAGACAGGCACTGCCGCACGGAAGGGCAGCGCGCTCCCCGGCTCGCCCCGCTGGCTCCAGGTCAGCACGCTCGTCCTGTCGGTGGCCGGCCTCGGGGTGTCGGTCTACCTGACGATCGCGCATTTCACCACGTCCTCGATCCTGGCGTGCTCCGGCAACGGCGTGGTCAACTGCACGAAGGTGACGACAAGCTCGGAGTCGGAGGTTTTCGGCGTGTTGCCGGTGGCCGTGCTCGGCCTGGCGTTCTACGTCTTCATGGTCGCCGTCAACTCGCCGTGGGCCTGGCGCTGGAAGCGGCCGGAGATTTACCCGTTGCGGCTCGCCTCCGTGATCATCGGCATGATTTTCGTGCTCTACCTGCTGTACGCGGAGATCATCGAGATCGGCAACATCTGCCTCTGGTGCACCAGTGTGCACGTCATTACGTTCCTTATGTTTGTCCTGCTGGTCTTCCACGCGACCGGCCGGCCGGATCTCGTCTTCCCGCGGCGCTCGGCAGCCCAGCGGAAGAACTGATCACGGCAGATGGCCAAGACTGGCAGGAACGGGCCGCAGGCGCCCGGCGGGCAGGCCAATCGCGCGGAGGCGGCCCGCGCGCGGATCGCCGCGCAGCAGGCCGCGGCGCGGCGGGCCGGGACACGCCGGACTCTGATCGCGGGCGGGGCCATCGCCGTCGTGCTCGCGATCGTCGTGGCGCTCGTGGTCGTGAAGCTGAGCAGGGGCACCCCCGCCGCGGACAGCGGCCCGGTCACCGGGACGGCGCTGCCGGCCAGCGTGATCAGGGACGTCACCGGAGTTCCCGCGAGCACGCTGGCGGCGGTGGGCGCCGGCTCCGTGCCGGCGACGGTGCGGACTCCTGTCACCGCCATCAGCGGCACGCCGCTGACCGCCGGCGGCAAGCCCGAGATGCTCTACATCGGCGCCGAGTTCTGCCCGTACTGCGCCGCCATGCGCTGGTCGATGGCGGTCGCGCTGAGCAGGTTCGGGACGCTCTCGCCGCTGCGCGGCATCCACTCCTCGAGCACCGACTCTTATCCGGACACGGCAACGCTGACCTTCTACAAATCCCGTTACCAGAGCAGTTACCTGGACTTCACCCCGGTCGAGAACGAGACCATCGACCACTCACCGCTGCAGAGCACCACGCCGGCGCAGCAGCAGATCTGGGACAAATACGACGCGGACAGCTTCCCGTTCATCGACGTCGGCAACCAGTACATGATCGGGGTCATTTACAACCCGCAGGTGCTGCAGGGCAAGACCTGGAGCCAGATCGCCGCCGCGCTGCGCGACCCGTCCAGCCCGGTCGCCCAGGGCGCCGACGGCGCTGCCAACTACCTGACCGCCGCGATCTGCAAGGTCACGAACGACAGCCCGGCCAGTGTCTGCGCGTCCCCGGCGATCACGGCCCTGCAGGGCAAACTGTAAATCCCGCGCGGCCGGCAGATCCGGTGCGGCCGGCAGATCCGGGTGCGGCCGGCAGATCCGCCGCAGCCGGATGATCCGCCGCAGCCGGCTGCCGGGAATCAGCCCGCCGGAAGTTTGTTGTGACTAACGAACTATCAGCGGGCGGTGAGAGGTGCGGTTGAGCACGGGGCAGGGTAGTACGGGGCAGGCTGAGAGCACGGGGCACGCGGAGTCAGTGCGCGCGCGGGGCGAACGGCAGGCCGCGGCAGCGCCGCCGCCGCGGGACGGATGGCTGCGGAGGCTGGCCGGCTACTGCTGGCAGCACCGCCGCCTTGAGATCATGGCGCTGGGGGGGTCGCTGGCGGCGACCCTCGTGCAGGCGGCGATCCCGCTGATCATGGCGTGGATCGTGGACAACACCATCCTCGTCAACTCCCACCCGATCTGGCTGGGCGCCAGCCTGCTCATCGCGGCCGGGCTGGTCAGCTTCGCCGGTGTCTACACCCGGCGGTACAAGGGCGGCCAGCTCTCGCTCGACGTCCAGCACCAGCTGCGCACCGAGCTGCTGGCATCGCTGTCCGGGCTGGACGGCGCGCGCCAGGACCAGCTGAGCACGGGGCAGGTCGTCAGCCGCTCGATCTCCGACCTGAACATGGTGCAGAGCCTGCTGAGCATGATCCCGATGCTGCTCGGCAACGCCCTGCTCTTCGTGCTGTCGATCGCCATCATGGCCTACCTCTCGCTGACGCTGACGCTCGTCGCGCTGGTCATCGCGCCG
The DNA here is from genome assembly GCA_050013415.1 of Streptosporangiaceae bacterium. Lineage (GTDB taxonomy): Bacteria > Actinomycetota > Actinomycetes > Streptosporangiales > Streptosporangiaceae > Palsa-506. Next base: position 3,233 of record JBEKFH010000337.1, read on the forward strand.
GCGCTCTGGCTGATCGCGATCGCCTCGCGGCGCCGGCTGTTCCCCGCCAGCTGGGACGCGCAGCAGAAGGCGGCGGACGTGGCCGGCGTGGTCGACGGCGCGGTGACCGGGGTTCGCGTGGTCAAGGGATTCGGCCAGGAGGAGCAGGAGATCGAGCGGCTGGAGGACGCCAGCACCACGCTGTACTCCTCCCGGGTGCGCGCTGTCCGGCTGACGGCGCGGTACAACCCCGCACTGCAGGCGGTCCCGCTGTTCGGCCAGGTCGGGGTCCTCGCGCTGGGCGGCTGGCTGGCGATCCACCACGAGATACCGCTGGGCGTGTTCCTCGCCTTCGCGCTGTACATCGGGCAGATGGTGGCGCCCGTCCGCGCGCTGACCGGGCTGATCACGATCGGCCAGGAGGCACGGGCGAGCGTGATCCGGGTGTTCGAGATCATCGACTCGCGCCCGGTGATCACCGAGCAGCCCGGTGCGGTCGCGCTGCCGCCGGGGACGCCGGAGATCGAGCTCGACGACGTGTCCTTCGGCTACCTGCCGCCGGTGCCCGTGCTGCGCGGCCTGTCGCTGCGGGTGCGGCCAGGCGAGACCGTCGCCCTGGTCGGCACGTCCGGGTCGGGGAAGTCGACCATCTCCCTGCTCTTGCCGCGCTTCTATGACGTCACCAGCGGCGCGCTGCGGGTCGGCGGCCACGACGTGCGCGAGCTGACGCTGGACTCGCTGCGGGCCTCGATCGGGCTGGTGATGGAGGACAGCTTCCTGTTCTCCGACTCCATCCGGGCCAATATCGCCTACGGCAGGCCCGACGCGACGCTCGGCCAGATCATCGCCGCGGCCACCGCCGCCGAGGCCCACGGTTTCATCACCAGCCTGCCGCAGGGATATGACACCGTGATCGGCGAGCAGGGCCTGACCCTGTCCGGCGGCCAGCGCCAGCGGGTGTCCCTCGCCAGGGCGCTGATCACCGACCCGGCCATCCTGATACTGGACGACGCCACCTCCGCGATCGACGCGACGATGGAGGCGCGGATCCACGCCACCCTGCGCCGGGTGATGGCCGGGCGGACCACCGTGCTCATCGCGCACCGCCGGTCCACGCTGCAGCTTGCGGACCGGATCGCCGTGCTGGACGAAGGCCGGCTGATCGACGAGGGCAGCCACGACGAGCTGATGGCGCGCTGCCCGCTGTACCGGCTGCTGCTGGCCGGGCCCGGCGAGGACGCCGAGGGCGTCGACGCCGGCGAGCTCGCGTATCACGAGAGGTCCGGCCTGGCGGATCCGGCGATGGGCCGGGCGCTGGCCGCCGGGAGCGTTACCCCCGCGCTGTGGGCGCCGGACGGTCAGGCGAACCGGCCGGGCGCCGGCGAGGGTGCCGGAGTCGGCCTTGGCGCCGGAGTCGGCCGGGTTGCAAACGGAGACCGGGGCGCAAACGGAGACCGGGGCGCAAACGGAGACCGGGGCGCAAACGAAGGCCGGGGCGCCGGAGTCGGCCGGGGCGCCAGCAGCGGCCAGCTCGCCGCGGTGGCGGGCGCCGCGATCGGGCGCGGCATGGGCGCGGCGGCCCGCGGCGGGAGCCGCGGCGCCGGCGCGGCGGCCGCCGGGAGCATGCTCGCGGGAATCCCGCCCACCCCCGAACTGCTCGCCAAGGTCGACGCCCTGCCCCCGGCCGACGCGCTGCCGGGGGTCAGCCGCGACGGATCACGTGCCGCCGATCCGCACTTCACGCTGAGCAGGCTGCTGCGCCCGATCGCGGTCGCGATGGTCATCGGCCTGGTCCTCGACGGACTCGACGCCGTGGCGAACGTCGCCATGCCGGCGCTGGTACGCGGCGGCGTCGACCACGGCGTGCTTGCCAGGCCGCCGTTGTTTCACCCCATCATCGTGGTCTCGCTGATCGGATTCGCGATCGTCAGCGCGGACTGGGTGATCAACGCGATCCAGACGAACGTGGTGGGGCGCAACGGCGAGCGGATGCTCTACACGCTGCGCGTGAAGATCTTCTCCCAGCTACAGCGGCTCGGCCTCGACTTCTACGA
>JBEKFH010000338.1:0-5261 GCA_050013415.1 Streptosporangiaceae bacterium
GATCTCACCCCCTTGCCAGCTCCGGAGGCCCGGCGCCGGCGGCATCGTCTCCGCGCGGCTAGGCCGCCGGCGTCATCTTAGACAGTGCGTTAATCACCCGGTCGACCGCGTCGCCGCCGTGAGTCTCCGTCAGGTTGCCGAGCAGCTTCATGGTGAGCCGCATCACGGCCGGGCGCTTCACGCCGTGCCTGGTGGCGAACTGCATGAAACCGGGGCGGCCGATCAGCCGCACGAACGTGCGGGCCAGCGTGTAGTACCCGCCGTAGGCGTCGTTCAGCGCCGCCGGGTAGCTGCGCAGCACGCTCTCCGCGCTTGCGGCCGACGGCCGGCCAAGCGCCTGGATGACCGTCCGCGCGGCGATCTCGCCGGACTCCAGCGCATAGCCGATGCCCTCGCCGTTGAACGGGTTGACCATCCCGCCCGCGTCGCCGGCCAGCAGCAGGCCGCTGGTGTAGAGCGGCGTGCGGTTGAAGCCCATCGGCAGCGCGGCACCGTGGATTGGCTTGGTCCTGTTCTCCTCGGTCAGGCCCCATTCGGCCGGCATCGCGGCAAGCCAGCGGCGCAGCAGCGCTCGGTAGTCGATCTGCTGGAATGCGGCGGACGTGTTCAGCAGGCCGAGGCCGACGTTGCTGGTGCCGTCGCCCATGCCGAAGATCCAGCCGTAGCCGGGCAGCAGCGTGTCACCGTCCCAGAGGTCAAGCCATGCCTCCAGCCAGTCGTCGCGATGCCGGGGATTGGCGTAATACGTGCGGACCGCGACGCCGATCGGCCGGTCGTCGCGCCGCTGCAGGCCCATCGCAACGGACAGCCGGGAGGAATTGCCGTCGGCAGCGATGACGACCCGGCCCCGGAATGCGCGTTCCTGCTGGTCGTGATCGGACGCCTGGGCGCGCCCGGCGCCGACGGCGGAACCGGCGGCCCGCCGTGCCGTGACCCCGATGACGCGCCCGGTCCTGTCGTCGAGCAGCGGGCCGGTCACGCTGACGCCCTCCAACAGCCGGGCGCCTGCCTTCTCCGCGTGCCGGGCCAGGATCTCGTCGAAATCCAGCCTGGTCCGCACCAGCCCGAAGCCCGGGAAGCTGGACAGGTCCGGCCAGGGCACCTCGATGCGTCCGCCGCCACCGATGATCCGCAGCCCCTTGTTCCGCAGCCAGCCGTCGCCCTCGGCGATCGGCACGCCCATGCCGGTCAGCGCCTTGACCGCGCGCGGGGTGAGCCCGTCGCCGCAGACCTTCTCCCGGGGAAAGCGGGTCTTCTCCAGCAGCAGCACGTCCAGGCCGGCGGTGGCCAGGTAGAAGGCAGCCGCCGCGCCCGCCGGGCCCGCGCCGACGATGACGACGTCGGCCGTCTCGGCGCCGCGCTCAGAGGTGCCGCCACCGGAGCTGCCGCCGCCGCCGGCCGGGCGCCGCGCGCGCGGCGGCTGGCCGGCTGAACTGATGTCACGCGATGCCATGTCCGGAGGGTCAGCGAGGGGTGCTTGCTCGGTCACGAACCCGTCCTGACTCCTCTTGTGAACCGCTCTTGTGAACCGCTTCACAAGTATGTAATGCCGCAGTCTAGACCGAGCCGGCCAGGCACGCGGAGTCGGGCCGCCATCCCCGCCGGTCAAGCCTCGCCCCGCCGGGTCAGGCCTCGCCCCGCCGGTCAGGCATGGCCGGCCGATTCCGGCCGGCGCGCGGTATGCAGGGCGACGACTCCCAGCGTGAGGTTCCGCCAGCCCACCGCCGACCATCCGGCCGCCCGGATCCGGCGGGCGAGTTCCGGCTGGGCCGGCCAGCCGGCGATCGATTCCGCCAGGTACTCATAGGCCGCCGGGTTGCCGGACAGCCTGCGCGCGACCGCGGGCAGCGCGGCTGCCAGGTATCGCTCGTACAGCGCGTCCGTGCGGCGCCAGGGAAGGTGGCCGAACTCGCAGACCACCAGCCGGCCGCCTGGCCTGGTGACCCGGAGCATCTCGGCGAGCCCGGCGCCCGGATCGACGAGGTTCCGCAGCCCGAACGAGATCGTGACGGCGTCGAACGACTCGTCCCGGAACGGCAGTGCCAGCGCGTCGCCGGCCACCAACGCGACCCGGGCGGCCGGCCGGCGCGCTCCCACCTGGAGCATGCCCAGGGAGAAGTCACAGCCGACGCAGCGCGCGCCGCCGGCCGTGAAGGACCTCGACGAGGTACCGGTGCCCGCCGCCAGGTCGAGTACGCGCTGGCCGGCGACGGCGCCGACCGCCCGGGCCGTCAGGCTGCGCCAGCGCCGGTCCTGGCCGAGCGAGAGCAGGTCGTTGAGCAGGTCATAGCGCTCGGCGAGCTGGTCGAACATGGCGGCAACCTCGCCTGGCCGCTTGTCGAGCCGGGCGCGCGTCATCCGATCAGCCTGGCACTCACAGCAGCTCGGGCCGCCGCCAGGGCTCGCCGAGCACGTGCTGCGCGAGGAAGGCCAGCACGGTCTCGTACCAGACGACGACGTTCCCCGGGGTCAGGATCCAGTGGTTCTCGTCGGGGAAGTACAGGAACTTGGCCTCGGCGGCCCGGCCGGACAGGTCGGCCCACAGCCGCAGCGCCTCGCCGATCGGCACCCGGTAGTCCTTGTCGCCGTGGATCACCAGCATCGGCGTCCTGATGCTGGCGAGATGCAGGTTCGGCGAGTTGGCCAGGTACCGCCCCGGCTGCGCGGCCGGGTCGCCGAACTGCCGGCGCCAGAACGACGGCAGGTCGGTGGTGGCGAACATCTGGTCCAGGGCCCACAGGCCGGCGTGACTGACGATGGCGCTGAACCGGCCGGTGTGGCCGGCGATCCAGTTCGCCATGTACCCGCCGAACGACCCGCCCATCATGGCCGTCCTGGTCGCGTCGATGTCCGGCCTGGCCGCCGCCGCGTCGGTGATCGCCATCAGGTCGGTGAAGGGCGCCTCGCCCCACCGGCCGTGACCCCGGGCGATGAACTCGTGGCCGTACCCGGTCGACAGCGCCGGGTCGGGCAGCAGCACCGCGTAGCCGCGCGCGGCCATCAGCCACGGATTCCACCGCCAGGACCACGAATTCCAGCTCATCACCGGGCCGCCGTGCACCCAGAGCAGCAGCGCCGCCGGCGTGTCGGCGGATGCCGCCGCCGGCAGCACGAGCCAGCCGCGGATGGCCGCCCCGTCGGCGGCCGCCGCCCGCACCTCCGTCAGCGTGCCCGGCAGCTCGAGGCTGCCCGCCGGGCTGGCCAGCCGGTCCGGCAGGCCGGGCCGGGCCGCGGCCAGCCGGACGGGCGCCGGCGGCTCGTCCACGGACGCCCGCAGCGCGTAGACCCAGCGGCCGTCCGGCGCGGGGCAGAGGCTGGAGTAGGCGCCATCGTCGGTTGTCAGCCGGGTGATCTCCGCCGTCGCGAGGTCCACCCGGAACACCGGGCACCTGCCATGATCGTCAGCAGTGAAGTAGACCGACGCGGAATCCGGGGCCCAGGCAGCCTCCAGCGGCCGGCGGTCCAGGCCGGCCAGCAGATCCCGCGGCCGCTGGCCGACCGCGCCGTCCAGCCCGGTGCCGTCCAGCCCGGTGCCGTCCAGCCCGGTGCCGTCCAGCCCGGTGCCGTCCAGCCCGGTGCCGTCCAGCCCGGTGCCGTCCAGCCCGGTGCCGTCCAGCCCGGTCACGACCAGCGTCACGTCGCCCGGGCCGTCGTAGCTGTCGTGGGCTGCGCGCAGGCAGGCCACCAGGGTGCCGTCCGGCGAGACCCGGGGCTCCCCGAAGTCAAGGCCCGGCGCGGCCAGCAGCGTGCGGCGCTCCCCGGTGGCGACGGTGATCACCGCGATCTGCTCGGTAACGGCCGCCGAGGTGTCCCAGACCGCCCAGCCGGTCACTGCCAGCGACCCGTCGGGCGTCAGCTCGAAGTGAGCGTTGTCCAGCGCCCGGCCGGGGCACGGGGTGAGGTCGCGGGGCGCGGCGGCAGCCGGAGCGTTCCCGTTCGCGGCAGGCTCCGCTCCGGGGCCCGGGATCTCGGCCGCCTGCAGCCGCGGGCTGTCCGGGCCAAGGTCATGATCCCAGTACCGCACCGCCCCGGACTCGTGCAGGATCGCGGTCACCCCGGCGTCCTTGCGCTGCTGGCGGCGGCTGGCATCCTCGCCCGGGCCGGCCGAGCCCGGCAGCGCGGGTGAAGCGAACACCGCGATCCTTGCGTCCCGCGCCGTGGCCAGCCCGGTGACGCCGCCGGGCGGTGCGGTGATCCTGCTGGCCTCGCCGCCGGCGGCGGGCAGCAGCCAGAGGGCCGGCTTGTCCCTGGCCGGGTCAGCTCCGGGTGGCTGGCCCGCCGGGCCGGCGGCCGGCTCCGGGCGCTTGGAAACGAACAGCAGCGAGCCGTCGGGCAGGAACGCCGGGCTGCCCTCGCCCTCGGCGCTGCGGGTCAGCCGGGCAGGCTGGCTGCCCGGGCCGGCCGGCCGGGTGTCGATCCGCCAGATGCTGCTGACGAACTTCTTGCCCTCGGCGTCCATCGTCTGCACCGTCGCCGCCAGCCAGCTGCCGTCCGGCGCGAGCCGCAGCGCCGTCAGGCGGGGGATCGCGACGTAATCGTGAAGATCGCGGAACAGCGTCACGTGCCCCTCCTGCAGGCTGCGGGTGAACCGGACCTTACCTCCTGCTGGCTGCGGGTGAACCGGGGCCGTTGGTGAACCGGGCCGTTGGTGAACCGGACCCTGCCTCAGCGCGTCTACTGAGAGGCGGCGGCATGCGGGCGGCAGCCGGGCTCACTGCCGTGCCCGGCCGGCCCGGCGCCCTGGCCGGGGACAGGCCGCCAGCGTCGCGGAGCGCGGCCTCACATCGCCATCCCGGGGTCGGCCGATAAATGCAAGTAATGCGCTTATAAAATAAGAGTAACGAATATATAAATAATGTGATCGCAAATTCCCCGGCCGAGCGCGCGCCAGATTGTCACCCAATGACCCGGCAAATACAGCAAAGCCCGCCAGAATCCGGCCGCCCGCCATCAGCGCTGCACTGGCCTGCGACGTCGCGGCCAGCGGCGGCCGCTCCCTGCACCGCAGTTCCCCGGCGGCGGCGGGAGCGCCGGGATCAGCCGATAAGCTAGTTGTCACTGTAAGCAACATATGCTTCAGGCCTGGCAAGTCAGCCCGCAGGCAGCCAAGTCCCGCAGGTAGCTGAGTGGCAGCCGAGCATCCCAGGCACACGTGGTGCCGCGGTGGACGCATAGTTAGGAGCACTGCTGCATGAACTCCTCACAGCGACCGGACTCGTTCGAGCCGGGCGACTACCTGCAGGTGCTGCGGCGCCGCTGGT
>JBEKFH010000339.1:0-5260 GCA_050013415.1 Streptosporangiaceae bacterium
CCGAATCGATCGAGATGCTGCAACGCCGGGTTCCCAGACTCACCGAAGCCGACGCAGACCGGCTCGCCGCCGAGCTCGGCGACCTGCCGCTGGCCATCGTCCAGGCTGCCGGTTTCATGGCCAACAGCGGCATGTCGGCGAGTCAGTACCTGAGCTTGCTGCAGACCCGGGCCGGGCAGCTGCTAGACCGTGGCGCGCCGGGGTCTTACCCACGATCGCTGGCGGCCGCCACCGCTCTGACAGCAGCCCGGCTAGCCGACCACGACCCAGCCGCCGCTGACCTGGCCAGCCTGTGCGCATTTCTCGCGCCCGAGCCGATCCCTGAGGACCTGTTCACTGATGCCGCTGGCCTGTTGCCTGGCGAGCTGGCAGCCCGCGCCGCCGACCCCCTGGCCTGGCGGCAGACCCTCGTACACATGGCGAGGCAGTCGCTGGCCCGCGTCGATCACCGCGGGCTGCAGATGCACCGGCTCACCCAGGCCATCCTCCGCGACCGGCTCACCCCAGCTCGCGCTGCCGCCGCGCGCAGGTGCACCGAGGCGATCCTGGCCGCCAGCGACCCCGGTGACCCGCCCAATCCCGCCACCTGGGCCCGGTGGGCGCAGCTGGTGCCGCACGTGCTGGCCGCCGACCTGGCCGCCACCGATAACCCCGCACTGCGCGAACTGGTTCGCCGCGTGTGCTGGTATCTGATCGAGCGCGGCGATGCCCGGACCCCCCGGGATCTCATCAGCAATCTTCGCCAGCACTGGCGCGACCGGCTCGGCGAGGATCATGAGCACACGCTGATGGCCACGCACTATCTCGCCTGGGCGCTGTTGGAGATGGGCCGCTACGCCGAAGCCCGCGACCTGAACCAGGACACCCTGGCGCGTCGGCGCCGCGTCCAAGGTGAAGACCACCCCGACACCCTGAACTCTGCCCACAATCTAGCCATCGACCTGCGCATGCTGGGTGAAGTGCAGGCTGCCCGCGACCTGGACCACGACACCTTGGCCCGCCATAGCCGCGTGCACGGCCTAGACCACCCCAGCACTCTGCGCTCGGCGAGCAACCTGGCCACCGACCTGCGCGAGCTGGGCGAGCTGCGGGCCGCCCGCGAGCTGGACCAGGACACGTTGGAGCGCCGGCGCCGCGTGCTGGGGCAAGACCACCCGGACACCTTGTACTCCGCCCACAACCTGGCCGCCGACCTGCGCGAGCTGGGCGAGCCAGCTAATGGCCCATAAGACCATAATGGCGTGCGCATGTTGCGAGGTCAGCTCCCCGGCCCTGGAGTCGGCGCGATGAGTCTGCGGGCTGTTCGCCGTCAGAACGTCAGTGGGCTGTGACATCTTCGGCTTACCGGCAACGTCCAGGTGGGACGGGTGATCATGGTCGGGCCGGTTCCAGGCACGCGCCGTGCCTGGCGGACGATGGGAGCAGCGGTGACAGGTGTCAGGGTGCTGGCGGGCACGCGCAAGGGCGCGTTCGTCCTGACCTCCGATGGCAGGCGAGACCAGTGGGAGATCAGCGGCCCGCACTTCGCGGGCTGGGAGGTCTACCACGTGAAGGGGTCGCCAGCCGACCCGGACCGGCTGTACGCCTCGCAGTCCAGCGGCTGGTCCGGGCAGGTGATCCAGCGGTCTGATGACGGCGGCGCGACATGGGCGCCAGCCGGGAACCAGTTCGCCTACGACGGGACGCCCGGGACGCACCAGTGGTACGACGGGACGCCGCATCCATGGGAGTTCGAGCGGGTGTGGCACCTGGAGCCGTCCCTGGATGACCCGGACACCGTCTGGGCCGGGGTGGAAGACGCCGGGCTGTTCCGGTCGCGCGACGGCGGGCAGTCCTGGCAGGAGCTGCCCGCGCTGCGCGGCCACGACTCGGGGCCATCCTGGCAGCCGGGCGCGGGCGGCATGTGCCTGCACACGATCCTGCTCGACCCCTCCGCGCCGGGCCGGATGTTCGCCGCGATCTCGGCGGCGGGCGCGTTCCGGTCCGACGATGATGGCCAGAGCTGGCGGCCGATCAACCGCGGTCTGCAGTCCGAGGGCATCCCAGACCCGGACGCCGAGGTCGGGCACTGCGTGCACCGGCTCGCGATGCACCCGGAGCGGCCGGGCGTGCTGTTCATGCAGAAGCACTGGGATGTCATGCGCTCTGACGACGCCGGCGAATCCTGGCACGAGGTCAGCGGCAATCTGCCGACCGACTTCGGATTCCCCATCGACGTGCACGCCCACGAGCCTGACACCATCTACGTGGTTCCCATCACTAGCGACGCCGAGCACTTCCCGCCCGAGGGAAAACTGCGGGTCTACCGCAGCCGCACCGGCGGTGACGACTGGGAGCCGCTGACCCGGGGGCTGCCGCAGGAGCATTGCTACGTCAACGTGCTCCGCGACGCGATGGCCGTGGACACGATGGACTCCTGCGGGGTGTACTTCGGCACCACCGGCGGCCAGGTCTACGCCTCATCCAACGCCGGGGACACCTGGGCGCCGATCGTCCGGGACCTCCCGGCGGTCCTGTCGGTCGAGGTGCAGACTCTGCCATGATCAGGGTTGTCCTGCCCGCCCATCTGCGCTCGCTCGCCCGCATCGACGGCGAGATCCGGCTGGACATCGCCGGGCCGGTCACGCAGCGGTCCGTCCTGGACGCGCTGGAAGCGAGCTATCCGGCACTGCGCGGTACCATCCGCGGCCATGACAGCGGCCCGCGGCGTGCGTTCATCCGGTTCTTCGCCTGCGAACAGGATCTTTCTCATGAGCCGCCCGACGCCCTGCTGCCCGGGCCCGTCGCCGTCGGCACTGAGCCGTACCTCATCGTCGGCGCCATGGCCGGCGGGTAGTGCGGGTACCTATGCCCCTCTACAGGTCGCGCTCGATAGGCAGGACGCCGCGGTCGGCGGCCTTCACCAGGGACGCGTGGTCCGCCTCCGTCTGGTCGGCGTACAGCCGCGCGAACCGGGCCATCGCGCGGTCGAGATGACCGGAGGAGCCCGCGTAACCGACGATCATGGACGCGCCGCTGGTGCGGGCGTGGCCTTTGGCGAGCAGGTGCCCGACGATCCCGGCGTAGTCCGCCAGCGCCGCGGCGTTGATGGAGTCCAGGGCCACGGTTCCTTTCATGTTCCTGAACTGGCGGACGTAGTACTGGCGCCCGTCGATGGTGGTCCAGCCGAGCAGGGGGTCGCTGACCGTTTGCAGTGCCTGCTGGTATTCCACGACCCGCTGTCCCTGGTGGGCGTGCCAGGCTGACTCGCCGTGGACATAGGGGGCCAGGACTGACCGCCGTGCTTGCTTGAGCTGCAAGAACAGCACGTCGTCGGGGCTGCTGCCTTCGAGCAGCGCGACGAATGCGCGCAGTCCGACGCTGCCGACGCCCACCACCTTGTGCGCGATGTCGACCAGCGTGTATCCGCCCAGGGCCCGCCGCCAGTGCGGGGCCAGGGTGCCCAGGTACTCATCCAGCCCTCGCGCGACCTGGTCAGCCTCGGCGTAGCTCAGCCGGGCGACGAGCGGGAAATCCTCGACGATGCGCCGTTTCCCGTCCCGCTGGCTGGTGAACTTCGGCAGTGCCCGGTCGCTGGTCCTGCGGCGCGCGCGGGCCGCGGCCGCCTTGATCTCGGCCCGCAGTGACGTGCCGGCCGTGCTGCGGCGCAGGTGGCCGGCGTCGAGGCGCTGGTAGGACCGGGCCAGCAGCGCCATACCGGCCAGATCCCGGACCTGCTCGCGGTACCCGGCGACACAGCGCAGGACCGCCGATTCGCATTTCTGCTCACTCGCGCCGTTCTGGCGGCCGGCCACCCAGATGCTGGCGGCCAGCCGCCGCAGATCCCACTCCCAGCCGCCCGGATGCGCCTCGTCGAAATCGTTCAGGTCGATCACCAGGTCCCGCTCCGGCGAGGCATAGAAACCGAAGTTACCCAGATGCGCATCACCGCAGATGACCGGAGTGATGCCCGTGGCCGGCAGCCCGGCCACGTCCTGCGCCATCACGATCGCCGCTCCGCGCATGAACCCGTACGGCGAGGCCGCCATCCGTCCCACCCGCACTGGAATAAGCCAGTCCAGCCGGCCAGCATGCGACTCCATGATCAGCCGCACCGGGTCAGGGCGGCCCGCCGGCGCTATCCATTCACCCAGCGCCCTGCGCGGAACCTGCTGCCGGAGTTCCCTGCCCATCCGGTACCGCTCGCTCCGCGACGTCGACCGCCGCCTAAGTGAGGTGAACGCGTCGCTGTCGGCCGACGCCAGGACGACATGATCGTGCGTGCGAACACTCGGGCTGGTTGCCTGCACCATGGTGTTCCTCAACCTCCGCGCGTCGCCGTATCCGGGTGTCAGCGTGCCCTGGCGCTGACCCGGCCAAGGCTCACCCCTATCATCCGGGTCACCGGGCCCGGCAGGGTTGCTGGCGGAGCACGTTTTGCTCAGTTCGCCGCGCCCGCCGATGGTCAGCTGTGTCACCAAGGTCAGCCATGGTGACGAAGCAAGATTACGATCTACTGCTGGGTGCTAACGGGTGACGATCACGGTCGCATGGTGCCCAGCGGTGTTCTTCAGCTTGGCGTCGCCTGTCAGCAGCTAGCCGTGCCCGGATGCCGGACCTGGGAGACGGCGGCTGCGCTGTCTCGCTCGACGCTGTCTCCCAGGCCACCGGAACCAGGACCCTGCACATCGCCGAACCGCCTCGCGGAGCAGTCCAGGTGAGGTTCACAAAGATCATTCGCAAAGATAAAGGTGCCGTAGTAAATTAGGCAGCATGTATTCTTAGTCGTAAGTAATCTCCACGCGACAGGAATGGCGGCATCCATGGCGGGACCCGGCAAGGATTCGGCTGCGGCCAGCGACGCGAGGCGGCCGCCGGCCAGCGACGCGCCGCGGCCGCCGGTCAGCGAGGACGGGATTGACCGGGTGGAGCAGGCGTGGCGCCGGGAGCGCCCCGACATCGACGTCAGCTCGGTCGGCGTAATCTCGCGAATCTGGCGGGTCAGCAGGCACCTGGAGCGAGAGCGGAAGGAGCGGCTTGCGGAGCTGGGAACGGACCGGGTGACCCTGGACGTCCTGGCGATGCTGCGGCGTTCTGGCCCGCCGTACCGGCGGACGGCCGGCGAGCTGACCCACGCGTCCCTGATCACCTCCGGCGGTGTTTCGCAGCGGCTGGACAAGCTGGAGCGGGCGGGCATGGTGACTCGCCATATCCATGCAGAGGACCGGCGGCGTATCGACGTCGAGCTGACGTCCGCGGGCATGCGGCTCGTCGATTCCGT
>JBEKFH010000340.1:0-5256 GCA_050013415.1 Streptosporangiaceae bacterium
GCGCCCCGTGACACGCTCGCGGCCCGGCTGCGCACCCTGGTCAGCGCCGGGATCCTGGAGCGCAGGCAGTACTGCGAGCACCCGGCCCGGCATGAGTACCGGCTGACCGATGCCGGGCGGGAACTGTATCCCGTCATCCTCACGCTGATGCGCTGGGGCGACCGGTATCTCGGCGACGACAGCGGGCCGCCGATGGTCCTGGAGCACCACTGCGGTCACCGGCTGGTGGCCGAGGTCGTCTGCCAGGAATGCGGCGAGCCGGTCGACGCCAGGGACACCAGGCCGGTGAGCGTCACCGGCCACCCGGGCCCCGTTACCGCTGCTTAGGCCGTCGCTACCGGATCGGCTCATCCGGCCGCCGGCGGTCTCATCCCGCCGCCGCCAGCCCGGGTCTACCCGGCCGCCCGCCCGGCGCAACCCCGCTGCCGACCCGGCGCATCCCAGCTGCCGGCCCGGGTCAGAGCAGGCTGACTGCGCCCAGGTAGCCGGCCAGCATGGCGGCCGCGACCTGTCCGACTGTGTCGTCGGACGGCAGGAACTCCGGATGATGCAACGGGAGCGGGCCGCCGGTGCCGAGGAAGAGCATCAGGGTAGGCGCGACGTCCGCGTAGCGGGCGAAGTCGTCGGCGCCGCAGGAGCGGAAGGACTCCTCGACGGCGAAGCCGGCCGCGCGCAGCCAGGGCCTGCTTGCGGCTGCCAGCGCCTCGTCGTTGACCAGGGCCGGCTCCCCCTCGTCGATCGTCACAGTGCCCCGGCAGCCGTGCGCACGGCAGGTGTGCGCCACGATCTCCCGCAGCGCCGCGTGCATGGCGGCGCGATCGGCCTGGTCCAGCGCCCGCAGGGTGCCCCGGGCGACGGCCGCCGGCGGGATGACATTCGGGGCCCGCCCGGCCTCGAGTGCCCCGACCGAGACCACCGCCGCATGGGTGGGATCGGTGCGCCGGCTGACGATCTGCTGCACCGCGACCACCACCTGGCACAGCGCCAGCACCGGGTCGGCGACGAGGTGCGGGTATCCGGCATGCCCGCCGGTTCCATCCACCCGGATCTCGAAGTCGTCGCAGGCCGCATTCACGGTGCCGGCCGGCGCGGCGACGGTGCCCGCGGGCAGCTGATGCTGCAGGTGGACCGCGAGGACGGCACGCGGCCGCTGCGCCGCGAGCTCGCCGCCGGCCACGATGTCCCGCGCGCCGGAGGGAGTGGCCTCCTCGCGCGGCTGGAGCACGGCCAGCAGAGCGGCGGGCAACCCGTCCGGCATGGCGGCGGCCAGCCCGTCCGGCATGGCGGCGGGCAACCCGTCCGGCATGGCGGCGGCCAGCCCGTCCGGCATGGCGGCGGCCAGCCCGTCCGGCATGGCGGCGGCCAGCCCGGCAGGAAGCCCGGCCGACGGCCCGCCCGACGGCCGCACGGCTGCTGCTGCCCGGCCGAGCGCGACGAGCGCCGCCAGGTGCACGTCGTGACCGCACGCGTGCATGGCGCCGGTGCGCGAGGCCCAGGGCGCGCCGGTCTGCTCCGGGATCGGCAGCGCGTCAAGCTCGGCCCGGATCGCGATGGATGGACCGTCCCGCGGGCCGATGCGGACGATCCGCCCAGTGCCGGCCACCACCGCCGCGTCGGCGGCGCCCAGTGCAGCGGCGACCCTGGCCGCCGTGCGGTGCTCCGACCCGGACAGCTCGGCGCCCGCGTGCAGTTCATGCCGCAGCAGGACCGCGCCGGCGAGCTCCCCGGCCAGCCCGGCGCGAAGCCCGGCGGCAAGGTTCGCCAGCTCGCCGCCCGGCGTCATGGCACCGGCCGGAGGCTTCGTCACGGACGGCCAAGTAGCAGCAGCGACGCGGCGAGCGCGCCGTCAACGTCCTGCACAGCTTCCATGAACGGACGTTACCCGAAGCCCGGCCTGCCCCGGGCCGGCGTCAGCCGTCCACAGAGTCGTCCGTGACCGGCTTGTGCAGGTGTACCCGAAGCCCGGCCCGCCCCGGGCCGGCGTCAGTCCTCGCCGCGCTCGCGCAGCAGTTCACGGAACGCCTCGACCGCGCTGTCCTGGTCTGGCCCGAGATCCTCGGTGACCACGACGCTGGTGCCGGCCCAGTAGGCCCCGGCATAGTGGCCTGCGTCGTCGAGCTGCGCGAGCAGCGGGGCGTGCACGATCTTTATGTGGTCCTGTATGTCGTCCCACGGGACGCCCGGCGGTACCAGGCCGATCGCGGGCGAGTCGCTATCGTCGTACGCCAGGTCGTCGAGCACTGGCCGCTCCCGTCATGCCGCTCATGGCGTCACGATAGGCGATCCGGCCAGCGGGAGTCGCGGTCCCGCCGGGCGGGGCCGCGGGCCTCATGGCCGTGAGCTGGTCTGTGCGAGGGCCGCGAGAAACACCGGCGATAGGCGCGGGCCGGCGTCGGCGACGGCCTGCTCGACCGTGTCATACACCTCGAACCAGGTTCGCAGCCCGGTGACAGCAAGGATCGTGAGCACGGCGGGCTGCGGCCCGGCCAGGGCAAAGCTGCCGCCCTGCCCGCAGATCAGCCTGCGATGCCTGACCAGCACGCCGAGGCTGGCGCAGTCAAGGAACGCGAGGTGCGTCAGGTCGACGACGGAGCGCGCCCGCGCCTGCCAGCGGAGGTGGCTGAGCTGCGTCTGCAGCACCGACGCGCCGATGAAATCCGGTTCGCCCCGCAGGCTCAGCACGGCGACCTCGTCACGATCGTGAATCAGCAGGCCGGCCACCCGCGGCGCGTCACGGCGCGGCAGGCCGGCGATGACCCGGATGGCGGCGGGCAGCACAGATGGCCCCGGCAATTCGGCCGGCCCCAGCGGCAGGGCCGGCCCGGAAGGGGCCAGCGGCAGTGCCGGGGCGATGACCACGGCCGGGGCGACGGCGGCGGCCGGGGCGATGACCACGGCTGGGGGGGCCGGGGCGGCTGGCTGGGCCGGTCCGGCCGGGGCGAAGGACGCGGCCAGCGGGATGACCGGGGAGGACGCCGCCGGATCGTCACCCGCCGCGGCTGACGCCGGGATCAGCTCGTGCCCGGCGTCACGCAACTTCGCCGACAGCAGGCTGACGGTCGCCGTGACCTCGCACTGCGCGGCGTCGCGGCGGAGCATGGTCCGCGGGTAGGCGGCAGCCACTGGAATCCGCTGATGGATGGGAGCTCTCATGTGTCACCTCGGCTGACCACGAGGACAGGGCACCACCGAGGTCCAGGGCAGCCGGAGTCGCCTTCTCAAGGACGCGTCATCGCGCTGAGTGCGATCTCCCACTACTGACGCTACGCGCAATCCGCTCGGGCGACAAGGCCATTGCGTCACAGTCGGTACGCCGCCATATCGCGAGCGTGACGGCGGGCGGGCGCCGCGACAGCGGCGGCGGCGGAGTCCTGGCCGGGACTGGGTAGCTTGGCTACCATGACTCCTGATTCGTACGCGGCGGCAACCGGGCTGGTCGAGCGCTCGGCGGCCGCCTACGTGTCCGGCGTCCCCGAGCGGCCGGCGGACGACGGGTTCTTCGGGCCGGGCAGCGTTACCTGGCGGATCAGCGCCGACCTGTCCGGGCCGGTGGCCGGCCTGCGGGCGCTGCACCTGCAGGCACTGCACCCGCTCGCGATGGCCGGTGTTGACCAGCACAGCGACTGGCGCCAGGATCCGGTCGGCAGGCTGGCCGCGACATCTGCGTACGTCACCATGGTCAGTTTCGGCGAGCGGGCAGTAGCCGAGCGGGCCGCCGCCCGGGTCCGCCGGATCCATGAGCGTGTCCGCGGCGTGGACGCGGTCACCGGGCGCCCGTATGCCGCGGGCGATCCCGCCCTGCTGCTCTGGGTGCACGTCGCCCTGGTCGACTCCGCGCTGGCCGCCCGCCAGGCGTTCGGGACCCCGCTGGCGGCCGGGGATGCGGACCGCTATGTCGCCGAGATGGTGGTCGCGGCCGAGCTTGTCGGCGTGCCGCGCAGCATGGTGCCCGCCAGCGTCGCCGGGCTCGGAGAGTACATCGCCTCGGTGCGGCCCGAGCTGCGCTGCACGCCGGCTGCCAGCGAGTCGATGGCGTACCTGCTCGACCCGCCCGGCCTGGACACCGACGTCGCCGAGATCTGGCAGGACGTCCGCGACGCCGCGATCGCGACCCTGCCGGACTGGGCGAGGGACATGTACGGCTACGCCGCGCCGCCGCCGCTGACGCCGGCCCGCCGGACGGAGATCCGGCAGGCGCTCGGCGTCCTCGACGCCGTCTACATGGGCGAGCCCGGCGTGCTGGAGGCACGGCAGCGGATCGCGCTGCGGCTGCGGATGGCACGGCCCGCGTGAAGAGGCTGGTCGCGTGAAGAGGCTGGTCGCGTGAGGAGGCTGCTGGCCGGCCTGTCCATCGGCGGCGCGCTCGCCGCGCTGGCGCTGGCGCTGCTGCGCCGCAGGATCGGCCCGCTCCGGCTGCGCCGCGGGCTGCTGGCGGCGGGCCTGGCGGCGCGCGGCGGGGCGCGTTACGCGGCCAGCGCGCCGCGGCTGTTCGCGTCGGCCGGCGCCGGCCGGGAGCAGCTGCGTCATGACCTCGCCCTGCAGACCGCCGAGGACGTCGCCGCCACCCTCGGCGCGATGAAGGGCGTGCTGATGAAGATCGGGCAGATGGCCAGCTACGTCGACGACGGGCTGTCGCCCGCCGTCCGCCGCACGCTCAGCCGCCTGCAGGACAGCGTCCCCCCGATGAGCCCGGAACTCGCCGCCGGGGTGATCGAGGAGGAGCTCGGCATGCCGCCGGAGCGGGCGTTCGCCAGCTGGGATCCGCAGCCGATCGCCGCGGCGTCGATCGGGCAGGTGCACCGGGCGATCACGCTCGACGGCCGCGCGGCCGCGGTGAAGGTCCAGTACCCGGGCATCGCCGAGACCATCGCGGCCGACCTCGGCAACGTCGCCCTGCTGCGCCGGATGCTGCGCATTACCGCGCCAGCCCAGGACGTCGACGCGCTGCTCGCCGAGTTGCGCGACCGCGTGCTGGAGGAGCTTGACTACCGCAGGGAGGCGGACAACCAGCGGCTCATGGCGGCCTACTACCAGGGCCATCCGACCATTCACATCCCGGGAATCATCGACGGGCTGTCGACCCGACGGGTCGTGACGAGCGAGCTGTCCGACGGGGCCCGGTTCGCCGACCTGGCCAGCTGGCCGCAGGCCGAGCGCGACCTGGCCGCCGAGACGATCTACCGCTTCGTCTTCAGGAGCCTGTACGAGGTGCACGCGTTCAACGGCGATCCGCACCCGGGCAATTACCTGTTCCAC
>JBEKFH010000341.1:0-5238 GCA_050013415.1 Streptosporangiaceae bacterium
CCGTCCGGGGAACTCACGGCGCGCCCTCGGTGCTGGGGATGCCGCGCCGCCCGCGGCCGCCCGGGGAACTCACGGCGCGCCCTCGGTGCTGGGGATGCCGCGCCGCCCGCGGCCGCCCAGGAACTCACAGGACGCCCTTGGTGCTGGGGATGCCGCCGGCCCGCGGATCGGCAGCGGCGGCATCGCGCAGCGCCCGGGCGAACGCCTTGAACTGGGCCTCGACGATGTGATGCGGATTGCGGCCCGCCAGCACGCTGAGGTGGATGCAGATGCCCGCCGTGGCCGCGAGGGACTCGAAGAAGTGGCCGGTCAGCGTCGTGTCGTAGCTGCCGATCAACGGCGCCATGCCGGGCGGCTCGGCATGTACGCAATACGGCCGGCCGGACAGGTCGACGGCTGCCCTGGCCAGGGTCTCGTCCAGCGGGATCAGCGCGTCACCGAAGCGGCGGATGCCCGCCTTGTCCCCGAGCGCCTCGCGCAGCGCCTGGCCGAGCGTGATCGCGGTGTCCTCGACGGTGTGGTGCGCGTCGATCTCGGTGTCGCCGCTGGCCCGGACGGTCAGGTCGAGGCAGCCGTGCTTGCCGAGCTGGGCGAGCATGTGGTCGAAGAACGGCACCCCGGTCTTCGCCTCGGTGACGCCGCTGCCGTCCAGGTCAAGCTCGACCAGCACGCTGGTCTCCCTGGTGACCCGCTCCACCCTGGCCCGCCTCATGCCCGCGCCCCCCTCATGCCGGCACCGGCTGTCCGCTGGCCGGCACCCGGCGGCCCGTCGCTGGCGGGCACGGGCTGTCCGCTGGCCGGCACCCGGCGGCCCGTCACGGCGAGCAGGGCGGCGCGGAACGCAGCCATCTCCGCGGGGGTCCCGACGGTCACCCGCAGCCAGCCCGCCGGGCCGGTCTCGCGGATCAGGACGCCGCGGTCGAGCAGTTCCTGCCAGACGGCGTGGCGGTCAGCGAACTCGCCGAACAGGACGAAGTTGGCATCGGAGTCGGCCACGGTCAGATCCAGCCCGCGCAGCCAGCTGACCACCGCGTCGCGTTCGGCCCGCAGCACGTCAACACTGGCCAGCAGCTCGCCGGAGTGCGCGAGCGCGGCGCGCGCGGCAGCCTGGGTGAGGGCGGACAGGTGGTAGGGCAGCCGGACGATCAGCAGCGACTCGATCACCGCCGGGTCGGCGGCCAGGTAGCCGACCCGTGCCCCGGCCAGGGCGAACGCCTTGGACATGGTGCGGACGACGGCAAGCCGCGGATAGCGCGGCAGCAGCTCCAGCGCGCTGGGCGTGCCCGCCCGGGCGAACTCCGCGTACGCCTCGTCGACCACGACCATTCCCGGCGCCGCCTCGCAGACCGCCTCGATCACCGCGAGCGGCAGCGCCGTTCCTGTCGGGTTGTTCGGCGAGGTGAGGAACACCAGGTCCGGCCGGAGCTCGCGAACCCGCCCGGCGGCACGGGCCGGGTCCAGGCTGAAGTCCGCTTCCCTGGCGGCCGGCGCCCAGCCGGTACTGGTGGCGCGGGCGATCAGCGGGTGCATCGAGTAGGACGGCTCGAAGCCGAGCGCGGTCCGGCCCGGGCCGCCGAATGCCTGCAGTAGCTGCTGGATAATCTCGTTGGAGCCGTTGGCCGCCCATACCTGCTGCCGCGTCAGCCCGTGGCCGAGGTAGCTGGCCAGGTCATCCCTGAGCGCCTCGGCGTCCCGGTCGGGGTAGCGGTTCAGCCCGGCGGCGGCAGCGACGACCGCGGCAGTGATCGCCTGGACCAGGCCGGCCGAGGGCGGGTACGGGTTCTCGTTGGTGTTCAGCCGGACTGCGACGGCCAGCTGCGGCGCACCGTACGGCTCGAGGCCGGCCAGGTCGGCCCGCAGCGGCGGCATCACCCCAGTCATCGCGCACCAGCCTGGCCAGGGCGGGAACACGGGCCCGGACCCCGCTGGCGCCCGCCGGTCACCGCAGGGCTCTCGCCGGGGCGGGAACACGGGGCCGGACCCCGCTGGCGCCCGCCGGTCACCGCAGGGCTCTCGCCGGGGCGGGAACACGGGCCCGCACTCCGCTGGCACGCACCGGTCACCGCGGCGCTCCGGCCGGGACGGGAACACGGGCCCGGACCGCCTCCACGTGCGCGGCGAGGTCCTCGGCGCCGCCGAGCGCGTCGATATACGGTGCGGCGACGGCCAGCCCCTCGGCGTCGCACTCGACCAGGTGGATGCCGCGCAGGAAGGACAGCACCGACAGGCCGCCGGTGTGCCGGGCGGTTCCGCCCGTCGGCAGCACGTGGTTGGAGCCGGCCAGGTAATCGCCGAGCGAGACCGGCGCGTACGGCCCGACGAAGATGGCCCCGGCGCTGCGCACCCGGCGGGCCAGCTTCGCGGCATCCTCGGCCTGGATCTCCAGGTGCTCGGGAGCCCAGGCGTCCGACACGGCCAGCGCGGCGTCGATGTCGTCCACCAGGACGCAGGCCGACTGGCCGGCCAGCGCCTCGCCGACCCGCCCGTGGTGCCGGGTGGCGGCCGCTCGGCGCGCCAGCTCAGGTCCGACCCGGTCGGCCAGCCCGGCGTCCGTGGTGATCAGCAGGCAGGCGGCAAGCGGATCGTGCTCCGCCTGGGCAACCAGGTCTGCCGCGACGAACGCCGGGTCCGCGGTCTGATCGGCGATGATCGCGATCTCGGTGGGGCCGGCCTCGGCATCGGTGCCGATCGTGCCGCGCAGCAGCCGCTTGGCGGCGGCGACGTAGACGTTGCCCGGGCCGGTGACGATGTCCGCGGGCGCGCAGTCCGCCGTGCCGTAGGCGAACATGGCGATCGCCTGGGCGCCGCCGACGGCGTGCACCTCGGTGACGCCGAGCAGTGCGCAGGCCGCGAGCACGGCCGGATGCGGCAGCCCGCCGTTCCGCCCGTCGGGCGGCGACGCCACGGCGATCTCGCCGACGCCTGCCACCTGCGCGGGGATCAGGTTCATCACCACGGATGACGGGTAGGCCACCAGGCCGCCGGGCACGTAGACGCCGGCCCTGGCGACGGGCACGTAACGCTCGGTGACCGTCGAGCCCGGCGCGACGGTGGTTACGGTCTCCGCGGGCAGCTGCGCCTGGTGCACGAGCCGAGCCCGGCGCGCCGCCTCGGCCAGGGCCGCCCTGACGTCGCGGCCGAGCCCGTCGAGCGCCGCGGCCAGTGCCTCCGGCGGGACCCTGGTGCAGGGCAGGTCCACCCCGTCGAACCTGGCCGTGTACTCCTGGACCGCCGCGGCACCCCTGCGGCGCACGTCATCGCAGATGGGCCGGACCGTCTCCAGCGCCGCAGCCACGTCAAGCTGCGCCCGCGGCAGCACCCCGGCGAGCGGGATCCTGCCGAGGTCCGCCGCCGCGGCGCCGCGCAGATCGACCATCCTGAGCATCTGCCCAGACTAGTGGGCCCGGCCTGATGGACTCGAACAGGCGGGCTGGCCCGATGGCATGGCGGCAGCGGACGGCAGCTAGGGCCAGCAGTGCGTAATTCCCGGATCTGGTGCTCCGCGCTCCGGCCGGCTGCCCGCAGCGGGCCGCCGGGCTACTCGACGATCTTGGAGATCGGGAGCTCTAGGATGTCGCGGGCGCCGGCCGCGCGCAGCGCCGGGATCAGCGTGTTGACGCCGCGCTTCGGGACGACGGCCTCCACCGCGTTCATGTCGCCGCGGGCCAGCGAGGTGATCGTCGGCGAGGTCATGGCGGGCAGTATCGCCGTGACGGCGGCCAGCTCGCTGGCCGCGACGTTCAGCTTGAGCAGTACGTGGCCGCGGGCCTTGATCGCGCCGCGGAGCAGCAGCGCGACATCCTCCATGGCCGCCCGCTTGACCGGGTCGGCGTACGCCTCCGGGTTGGCCACAAGCTCGGTATAGCTGGTCAGCAGGGTGTGCAGGATCTTCAGGCCATTGCGGCGCAGGGACGAGCCGGTCTCGGTCAGGTCCACGATCGCGTCCACGATGTCGGGCACCTTCGCCTCGGTGGCGCCATAGGACGGGATCACCATGGCCTTGATCCCGTTGGCGTCGAGGAACCGCCGGGTGAGCGCCGGGAACTCGGTCGAGATCCGGATCCCCTCGGGGAGGTCGGCGATCGTCTCCCAGGCCGCGCCCGCCGGCACCGCCAGCACGACGCGCACGGGGCTGGCCGTCGCCTTGGAGTACTGCAGCTCGCCGAGCGAGACGACGTCGGCCCCGGTCTCGGCGATCCAGTCCCGGCCGGTGATGCCGAAGTCGAAGAGCCCCTGCTCAAGGTAGGACGGGATCTCCTGCGGGCGCAGGAACCGGACCCGGCCTATCCGCGGATCCTCGATCGACGCGTGGTAATCGCGGTCAGACGAGCGGCGGACCGTCAGGTCGGCGGCGTCGAAGAGATCAATGGTGGCGCGTTCCAGCGAGCCTTTGGGCAGGACGAGGGAGAGCACGACGGCGGAACCTTTCGTGGCGGCGGCATGGCCAGGCTGACATCAGTCGCCTGCCTCGTCAAAGTGACGGGCCTGCGGCTACCCGGCGTCCAGGCTGAGCACGTCCTCGATGGTCTCGCGGCGCAGCATGAGCATGGCCTCGCCGCCGGCCACCGCGACGACCGGGGGCCTGAGCACGTGGTTGTAGTTGCTGGCCATCGACCGGCAGTAGGCGCCGGTGGCGGCGACCGCGACGAGGTCCCCGGCCGCGGTGTCGGCGGGCAGGTAGGCGTCGCGCACCACGATGTCGCCGCTTTCGCAGTGCCTGCCGACGATCCGGCTGAGCATCGGCGGCGCAGCGGATTCGCGGGACGCCAGCACGCAGGTGTAGTCGGCGTCATACAGGGCGGTGCGGATGTTGTCGCTCATGCCGCCGTCGATGCTCACGTAGGTGCGCAGGCCGTCGACGTCCTTGACGGTGCCCACCCGGTACACCGTGATGGTGCCGGGCCCGGCGATGGCCCGGCCTGGCTCGACGGAGACCCGCGGCCGCGGCAGCCCGGCCGAGCGGCAGGCCTGCTCGACGATGTCGCGCAGCCCGCGGGCGATGGCCCGGACGTCCGCGGGATCGTCGCCCGCCGTGTAGGCAATGCCGAACCCGCCGCCCAGGTTCAGCTCCTCGATGCTGATCCCGTGCTCGTCGCGGATCCGGACGGCGAACTCGATGACCCGGTGCGCGGCCACCTCGAATCCGGCGGTGTCGTAAATCTGCGAGCCGATGTGCGAATGCAGCCCGGCGAAGTGCAGCCCGGGGCTGGCCAGCACCCGGCGGACGGCCTCGTCGGC
>JBEKFH010000342.1:0-5202 GCA_050013415.1 Streptosporangiaceae bacterium
GCCGCCGCGGCCGCGGTAGACCAGCAGCCCGTTCACCGGATCGGGCACCGAGTCGAGCGCGGCCCGGACGGCCGGGAGCGCACGGAACGCCTCCCATTGCGCCTCGTCGGCGAAGCAGACCTCCAGCACGACGCCCCAGCGGCTCGCTAACCAGGCCCATCCGCTGGCGCCATGCGCGATCGCGGCCTCGATCAGCGCGGCGCTGTAGGCCTGCCGCCATTGCGACGCGGGGATCTCGGCGTCGAATACCTCTATCGACCAGTAATCGGGCATGCCTATCACGATAAGCCCGCCGGGCCCTGCGCGCACCGCTACGCGAGCGGCAAATGGTCCGGCGGCCGGCGCCGGCCGCTGGCCGCCGGCGCCCGGCAGTCCGGCGGTCTGGCCGTCGGCCGTCTGGCCGTCGGCGATCACTTGCTAGTCGATAAGTCTATAAATCAGTAAATCGGTAAATTGGCTGAGCCAGTCTCACGTCATGTCGCATCCGTCACGTCCGTCGCGGCGATGGCCTCGCGGAGCCGCCTGGCGTAGTCGGCGGCCTCGTCGTCGGCTGCGTACTTCCCGCGCGGCCAGAAGAAGCCGCGCAGGCCGTCGCCCCGGGTCCGCGGCACGACGTGCACGTGCAGGTGCGGGACGCTCTGGCTGACGGTGTTATTGAGGCCGACGAAACTGCCCTGCGCGCCGAGCGCCGTCAGCACGGCAGCACTGAGCCGCCGCACCCGCGTGAACAGCGGGCCGACCAGATCGGGCGGGAGATCGGGCAGCGTCTCGTAATGCTGCCTCGGCACCACCAGCACGTGGCCCTTGAACACCGGCCGGGCATCAAGGAACGCCACCGCCACATCGTCGTCCAGCACGATCTGCGCTGGCACCGTACCGGCCACGATGCCGCAGAACAGGCAATCAGTCACCCCGGAACGGTAGCGTTTCCCGCGGCAGCCGGGTCAGGGCTTGCGGTCGGTGGCGCGGCGCAGAGACCAGCCGAGCGCCGCGATCGCGCAGGCCGGCAGCAGCCACCAGGCGTTGATTCGCTGGCTGTGCGCCAGCACCGCCGTGACCCCCAGGGCCACCGCGATGACGGCCGCGCCGCGCCAGTCATCGCCGATCACGAAGTCATAGGCGAACGCGCCGAACGACCGCAGGCGCGCTCTCACCGCGCCGCCTCGCCAGGCGGCGCCGCTGCGGGCACTGCGGGCGGTGGTGCGGACGGCGGCGCGCTGGGCAGGCGGCCGGCGTCCGCCGACTGCCGGGACCGGCGCATCGCGACCGCGTAGCCCGCTGACACCAGGCCGATCACCGGCACGAGCACCAGCAGCGCGGCGTCGCCGCCCGGCCAGCGCGCGCCCGCTCCCTCGGCGCCCCAGAACGTGCCGAAGGACGTCAGCATGATGCCCACGGCGAATTTCATGGTGTTTTCCGGGACGCGTGCCAGCGGCGCGCGGACCGCTATGCCGATCCCGGTCACGAGGACCACGGCCACCGCCGCCGCCAGGGCCGCGACGCCCAGGTCGCGCTGGGTGTCCCCGAAGGTGATCACGATGAACACCACCTCAAGGCCCTCCAGCAGCACGCCCTTGAACGAGAGGGTGAAGGCATACCAGTCGCGCACGGTCCCCCGCCGGCTCGCGGTGGCGGCGCGGGCGGCCGCGACCTCGCGCTCATAGGCTCTCGCCTCGTCGTGCAGGTCCTTGTAGCCGGAGAACCGCAGGATGGCCTTGCGCAGCCACTGCAGCCCGAACGCGGCCAGCAGGGCCCCGACCACCAGGCGCAGCGCCCCGAGCGGGATCAGGGTCAGCGCCGGGCCGACGCCGGCGGTGACCGCCGCCAGCACGACCAGCGCGGCGGCCATGCCCTGGAACGTCGACCGCCACTCCCTGGTCAGCCCGGCCGCCAGCACGATGGTCAGCGCCTCGACCGCCTCGACCACGCAGGCCACGAGCACGGTCAGGAACAGCGGGAGCGCGTTCACCTGGCCTCCTGGTGCCCGGGCCGGAGCACGTTGATGACCGCTCCACGATACGCGGCACGGTAATCGGACCGCTCGGCCAGGCACTAGCATCGGAGCCGTGACCGTCACCTTGCTGACCAGCCGGACGTCCGCCCGCGATGCCGAGGCTGACGCCATCATCATCGGAGTGGTCCAGGGACCCGACGGGCCGCTGCCCGGGCCCGGGGCGGAAGACGTCGACGCCGCGCTCGGCGGAGGCCTCGCCGGCACCCTCTCGGTGCTCGGCGCCGCCGGCAAGGCCGGGGAAGTGACGAAGATCGCCACCGCGGGGCGGCTGACCGCCCCGCTCGTCATCGCGGTGGGCCTTGGCGCGGTCAATGGCGATCCGCGGTTCGACGGAGAGGCGCTGCGCCGCGCGGCGGGCGCCGGGGTCCGCGCGCTTGACCCGGCCCGGCCGCGGCGGATCGCGCTCGCCCTGCCGGCCAGGGACGAGGCGGAGGCCGAGGCGTCCGCGCTCGGGGCCCTGCTCGGCGGTTACGTCTTCGCCCGCTACCGCGGCGACGGGCTGCGCCCGGCGACCGAGGTCACGCTGCTGGGCGGCGATTTCCCGGCCGCCGCGAGCCGCGCCCGGATACTCGCCGGCGCGGTCGCGCTGGCCCGCGACCTGGTGAACACCGGACCCTCGGATCTCTTCCCCGCCGATTTCGCCGACGAGGCCGAGCGGCTGGCCGCCGCCGGCGGGCTTGACGTCGAGGTGCTGGAGGAGAAGGCACTGGCCGAGGGCGGCTACGGCGGCATACTCGGGGTCGGCCAGGGATCGGTCCACCCGCCGCGGCTCGTCCGGCTCGGGTACTCCCACCCGGACGCGACCAGGACCGTGGTCCTGGTGGGGAAGGGCATCACCTTCGACTCCGGCGGCCTCTCGCTGAAGACCGCCAAGGGCATGGAGACGATGAAGTCGGACATGGGCGGGGCGGCCGCCGTGCTGGCGGCGATGCAGGCGCTGGCGGCGCTGCGGCCGGTGGTGAACGCCGTCGGATACATGCCGCTCGCCGAGAACATGCCGAGCGGAACCGCGCAGCGCCCGTCCGATGTCATCACGATCTTCGGCGGCACCACGGTCGAGGTGCTGAACACTGACGCCGAGGGCCGCCTGGTGCTGGCCGACGCGCTGGCCAGATCCGCCGCCGACTCCCCCGACCTGCTCGTCGATGTCGCCACCCTGACCGGGGCGCAGGTCGTCGCGCTCGGGCCGAGGATCACCGGCGTGATGGCGAACGACGACGACCTGCGGGACGGGGTGGTGGATGCCTTCAGCCGGGCAGGCGAGGCGGCCTGGCCCATGCCGCTGCCCGGGGAGCTGCGGAAGGGCCTCGACTCCTCCGTCGCCGACCTGGCGAACGTGTCGGGCGAGCGGTCTGGCGGGATGCTGGTGGCCGGCCTGTTCCTGCAGGAATTCGTGCCGCCCGGGGTTCGTTGGGCACATCTGGACATCGCGGGGCCCTCGTTCCACGAGGGCGAGGCCTACGGGTACACCACGGCGGGCGGGACCGGCGCCGCGGCCCGGGCACTGGTCCAGATAGCGCTGGACGTCGCGGACGGACGGCTGTAGGCATGAACTGGCGGGCCCGGTGAGCGGCACGCGCTCGCCCGGGCTGACCAAGCGGAGAAGGAGCACATGGTGGCGGACGGCAGCGGCTACGACATCGTCATACTCGGCGGCGGGAGCGGCGGGTACGCCTGCGCCCTGCGCGCCGCCGAGCTTGGCAAGCGCGTCGCGCTGATCGAGAAGGACAAGGTCGGCGGCACCTGCCTGCACCGGGGATGCATTCCGACGAAGGCGCTGCTGCACGCCGCCGAGGTCGCCGACCTGGCGCGGGAGAGCGCGTCATTCGGCGTCCGGGCAACGCTTGAGGGCATCGACATGCCCGGCGTCAACGCCTACAAGGACAAGGTGGTCACCCGGCTCTGGAAGGGACTGCAGGGCCTGATCGAGTCCCGGCATATCGACGTCATCGCGGGCGACGGCCGGCTGGTCTCGCCGACCCAGGTCACGGTCGGCGGAACCCTGGTCGAGGGCGCGCATGTCGTGCTCGCGACCGGGTCGGAGGCGCGCAGCCTGCCCGGCCTCGCCATCGACGGCGAGCGGGTGATCACCAGTGATCAGGCGCTCACCCTCGACCGGGTGCCGTCGTCGGTGGTGATCCTGGGCGGCGGCGTGATCGGGGTGGAGTTCGCCAGCGTCTGGCGGTCGTTCGGGGCCGAGGTCACGATCGTGGAGATGCTGCCGCACCTGCTGCCGCCCGAGGAGGAGTCGAGTTCCCGGCTGCTGGAGCGCGCGTTCCGGCGGCGCGGCATCGCGCAGCGGCTCGGCGCCAGGTTCGAGGGGGTCAAGGACACCGGATCCGGCGTGACGGTCACCCTCGAGGGCGGCGCCACGATCGACGCCGAGCTGCTGCTCGTCGCCGTCGGCCGCGGCCCGGTGTCCGCCGGGCTCGGCTACGAGGAGGCGGGCGTGGCGACGGAACGCGGCTACGTCATCGTCGACGGCTACTGCCAGACCAGCGTTCCGACGATCTCGGCGGTCGGCGACCTCACCCCGGGGCTGCAGCTGGCGCACGTCGGGTTCGCCGAGGGCATCATGGTCGCCGAGCGGCTCGGCGGCCTGTCCGTCACGCCGATCGACTACGACGGCGTGCCCAGGGTCACCTACAGTGACCCTGAGGTCGCGTCGGTGGGCCTGACGTCCGCGATCGCGGCGCAGCGCGGAATCGAGACCACCGAGTTCACCTATGACCTCGCAGGCAACGGCAAGAGCCAGATCCTGCGAACGCAGGGCGCGGCGAAGGTCATCGCGACGGCCGGCGGCGGCCCGGTGCTCGGCGTTCACCTGGTGGGCGCGCGGGTCGGCGAGCTGATCGCCGAGGCACAGCTCATCTACAACTGGGAGGCGCTGCCGTCGGAGGTCGCCCAGCTCATCCACCCGCATCCCACCCAGTCCGAAGCGATCGGCGAGGCGCACCTCGCGCTGGCCGGCAAGCCCCTGCACGTGCACTCATAACCCGAGAGCCCGCCCACGGGCGGGCAGCACGCGCCGCCACCTGGCGGCGTGCGCGCTGACCAGCGAAGGAGTCGCGGAACGCCATGTCGGTCTCCGTATCCATGCCACAGCTCGGCGAGAGCGTCACCGAGGGCACAGTCACCCGCTGGCTGAAGAGAGAGGGCGAGCACGTCGACGCGGACGAGCCGCTGCT
>JBEKFH010000343.1:0-5146 GCA_050013415.1 Streptosporangiaceae bacterium
GAGGCGCTGCTCGCCGAGGCGGAGCTGGCGGCGGGGGCGGACCGGCGGCTTGACCAGGCGGCGACGCTGCTGCGGCGCTCACTCGGCGCGGCGGCGGCCGCGCTGACCGCGGGCGAGCCGGCGGGCCGGGAGGCGGAGTTCCTGGCTCGGCGGCTGGCCGGCCTGATCGCGCTGGTGCTGCAGGCCGGGCTGCTGGTCACCCGCGCGCCGGCCGCCGTTGCCGACGCGTTCTGCGGCTCCCGGCTCGATCCGGCTGCCGCGGGCGGCGTGTCCGGCCCCGGCCTGCCGTTCGGCATGCTGCCCGGCGGCACTGACCTGACGGCCATTCTCGGCCGGGCGCAGGCGGACGCGGCCAGGTAAGATCACCGGATGCGCGTCTGGCCCGGAACCGCCTATCCGCTCGGGGCCACCTGGGATGGCTCGGGCACCAATTTCGCCCTGTTCTCCGAGGTAGCGACCGCCGTTGAGCTGTGCCTGTTCGGAGACGGCGAGGACGGGCAGCCGGCCGGCAGCGGCGCCGAGCAGCGGATCGCGCTGACCGAGGTGGACGGGCTCGTGTGGCATTGCTACCTGCCGGGCGTCAGCCCCGGGCAGCGGTACGGCTACCGGGTACACGGTCCTTACCAGCCAGAACGGGGCCTTCGGTGCAATCCCGCCAAGCTGCTGCTCGACCCGTATGGCAAGGCCGTCGAGGGCCAGGTGCGCTGGCACGAGGCGCTGTTCTCCTACCGGATGCACGACCAGTCGGCGATCAACACTGCCGACAGCGCCCCGTACATGCCGCGGAACGTGGTGATCAACCCGGACTTCGACTGGGGCGGCGACCGGGCGCCGCGCACGCCCTACCACGAGACCCTCATCTACGAGGCGCACGTGCGCGGGCTCACGCTGCGGCATCCCCAGGTGCCGCCGGAGCTGCGCGGCACCTACGCCGGGCTCGCGCATCCTGCCGTGATCGGGCACCTGACGAGGCTGGGCGTCACCGCGATCGAGCTGATGCCGGTGCACCAGTTCGTATCCGAGCGGACGCTCGCCGAGCGCGGGCTGTCCAACTACTGGGGTTACAACACGATCGCGTTCCTGGCCCCGCACAACAGCTACTCGTCCTCGCCCCGGCCGGACGGCCAGGTCACGGAATTCAAGGCGATGGTCAAGGCGCTGCACGCGGCCGGCATCGAGGTCATACTCGACGTGGTCTACAACCACACCGCCGAGGCCGACCACCAGGGGCCCACGCTGTCCTTCCGCGGCATCGACAACGCCGCCTACTACCGGCTGCGGGCCGACGAGCCCCGGTACTACGTGGACTACACCGGCTGCGGGAACAGCCTCAACGTCCGGCATCCGCACGCGCTGCAGCTGATCATGGACTCGCTGCGGTACTGGGTGCTGGAGATGCACGCGGACGGGTTCCGCTTCGACCTCGCCTCGGCGCTTGCCCGCGAGCTGCACGACGTCGACCGACTGTCGACGTTCTTCGAGCTCGTCCAGCAGGACCCGGTGGTGTCCCAGGTCAAGCTGATCGCCGAGCCGTGGGACGTGGGCGAGGGCGGCTACCAGGTCGGGAAGTTTCCGCCGCTGTGGACCGAGTGGAACGGCAAGTACCGGGACACGGTGCGTGACCTGTGGCGCGGCACGCCAGGCACGCTGCCCGATTTTGCCTCGCGGCTGACCGGCTCCAGTGACCTCTACGAGACGAGCGCCCGCCGGCCCGTGGCGTCGGTGAACTTCGTCACCTGCCACGATGGCTTCACGCTGGCGGACCTGGTGAGCTACGAGCGGAAGCACAACGAGGCCAACGGCGAGGACGGCCGGGATGGCTCCGACGACAACAGGTCCGCCAACTACGGCGCGGAGGGACCGACCGATGACCCGGCCGTCAACGAGATCCGGGTCAGGCAGGTCAGGAATTTCCTCACCACGCTGTTCTGCTCGCAGGGGATTCCCATGCTGTTGGCCGGCGATGAGATGGGCCGCACGCAGCAGGGCAACAACAACGCCTACTGCCAGGACAACGAGGTGTCGTGGGTCGACTGGGACCTCGCGGACAAGAACGCGGACTTGCTGGACTTCGCCCGCGGCCTGTCCGAGCTCCGCCGCCGGCACCCGGTGTTCCGCCGCCGCCGGTTCTTCACCGGGCAGTCCCCGGCCGCGGCCGCGCCGGTCGGCACCGGCGGCGGCATGCAGGACATTGTCTGGCTCACCCCGTCCGGGCACGAGATGACCTCGGCGGACTGGGGAACTGACTACGCCAGGTCACTCGGCGTCTTCCTGAACGGCGGGGCGATCACCGAGCCGGGGCGCCACGGCGAGGCTGTGCTGGACGATGACTTCCTGCTGCTACTTAACGCGCACACCGAGCTGGTGACGTTCGTGCTGCCGGGCTCCAGGCTCGGCGCGGTGTGGGAGCTGATGGTCGACACGTCGGCCGGTGCCGGTGACGCTGGCGGTGGCGCGGCTGGCGGTGGCGCGGCCGTCGATGGTGGCGGTGCCGTCGATGGTGGCGGTGCCGGCGATGGCGATGGCGGTGGCGGCGATGGCGGTGGCCACCTGCACGCTGGCAGCGGGGTCCGGGTGGCCGGGCACGCGATGATGGTGCTGCGGTGCGCCAGGACGGGTCGCGACTCTGATTGACTTCTCACCGTGCGCCTGATCTTCCCCGCTCCCGCGAGCGGCCCGGTCGACCTGATCGACCCGATCGACCCGGCGACGGGGGGCGGGCCCGGGCTCGCTCGGATCGCCAGGCTCTACGCCTATCCGCCTGCCGCGCCCGGGCCGGGGCGGCCGTGGGTGCGGGCCAACTTCGTCGCGAGCGCTGATGGCTCGGCCACTGCGCAAGGCCGCTCGGGTGCCCTGTCCGGCAAGGCTGACCGCGAAGTCTTCTCGGTGCTGCGCAGCCTCGCGGACGTCATACTGGCCGGCGCCGGGACGGTCAGGGCGGAGAAGTACCGCCCGGTGCGCGAGCATGAGGCATGGGCCGGGCTGCGCGCCGGCCGCACGCCGACGCCGCCCATCGCGGTGGTGACGGGCTCGCTCGACCTGGACCCCGACGACCCGCTGCTGACCGAGGCGCCTGCCTGGGCCCGCACGATCCTGCTGACGACCCAGGCCGCGCCCGCTGACCGGCGCGCCGCCGCGGCCAGGCGCGCCGACGTCGTGGTGGCGGGACGCGACATGCTCAGCGTGGAGGCAATCATCGCGGCGCTGGCTGACCGCGGCCATCAGCGCATCCTGGTGGAAGGCGGCCCGCACCTGCTCGGCCAGATAGCCGCCGCGGGCATGCTGGACGAGCTCTGCCTGACGCTGAGCCCGATGCTGGCAGGCGGCCAGGGCGGGCGCATCCTGGCGTCGGGGCCCGCCGGCGGCGACGACCTGCCCGGCACCCAGGGGGCGCTGAGCCTGGCGCACGTGCTGGAGGACAGCGGGTTCCTGCTCTGCAGGTACGTGCGCGCGAACGAGAGCTAGGCCGTCGGGCCCGCTGCCCGGGCGGGCCGGCGGACGGGCGCCGGTGGCCGCAGCAGTAGCCTTCCCGCTGGCGGGAAGGTCACCGGCAACGAAGGGAATCAGTCATGGCGCTGCACCGCGCGACCAGCGCGACCGAGGAAGCCGACGAGCTGGGAATCAATCCGCTGTATGTCCAGGTGGGCGAGCATAAGGTCCCGCGCGACGTGATTCCGTCCGGAGGCATGCTGCCCGACACGGCCCTGCAAGTGGTGAGGGACGAGCTGATCCTGGACGGCAACGCCCGGCTCAACCTGGCCACGTTCGTGACCACCTGGATGGAGCCGCAGGCCCAGTGGCTGATGACCGAGTGCTTCGACAAGAACATGATCGACAAGGACGAGTACCCGCGCACGGCGGAGCTGGAGCGCCGCTGCGTGAACATACTGGCCAACCTCTGGCACGCGCCACTGGCGGCGACGCCCGACGCGGACGAAGGGGCGACCGGCTGCTCCACCACCGGGTCGAGCGAGGCATGCATGCTCGGCGGGATGGCGCTGCTGTGGAGGTGGCGCGCCCGCCAGGCCGCTGCCGGCGCGCCGGTCTCCGCGCCCAACCTGGTGATGGGCGCCAATGTCCAGGTCTGCTGGGAGAAATTCTGCCGGTACTGGCAGGTCGAGCCGCGGCTGGTGCCGATGGCGCCTGGCCGGCTGCACCTGACCGGGCCGGAGGCGGCCGCCCGGTGCGATGAGAACACCATCGGCGTCGTGGCCGTGATGGGCTCCACGATGGACGGCAGCTACGAGCCCGTGCTGCAGATCAGCCATGCACTCGACAAGCTGCAGGCATCCAGCGGCCATGACGTGCCCATCCACGTGGACGGCGCATCCGGGGGCTTCATCGCGCCGTTCCTGCACCCGTCCCTGGAATGGGACTTCCGGGTGCCCAGGGTGGCGTCGATCAACACATCGGGGCACAAGTACGGTCTGGTCTACCCCGGAGTCGGCTGGGTGGTCTGGCGGGACGCCAGCGCGCTGCCCGAGGATCTCGTGTTCAACGTCAACTACCTCGGCGGGAACATGCCGACGTTCGCGCTGAACTTCTCCCGGCCGGGCAGCCAGGTCGCGGCCCAGTACTACAACTTCGTGCGCCTCGGCTTCGATGGCTACCGGCGGGTCCAGCAGGCAAGCCAGGACGTGGCCATGCACATGTCCGCGCAGATCGCCGACATGGGGCCGTTCGAGCTGCTCTCCGACGGCAGCGACCTGCCGGTCTTCGCGTTCCGGTTGCGCGATCCGGCCACCTATACGGTGTTCGACCTCTCCGAGCGGCTCAGGGAGGGCGGCTGGCTGGTGCCGGCGTATACGTTCCCCGCGGACCTGCAGGACATGGCCGTGATCCGGATCGTGGTGCGGAACGGGTTCAGCAAGGACCTGGCCGACCTCTTCCTGAGCGACCTGCGCACGCAGGTCGAGGTGCTCGCCGCGCATCCGGTCACGCCCGTTCCGCTGCTGCCGGAGGGCACCAGCCGTGGCGGGTTCGCCCACTGAGGCCGGAGCGGCTGCGGCCGGAGCCATGCCCTCGCCAGGGCCGTCCTTGTCCCGGCCTACGGGGCCTGACCGGGCTGTCGCTCACCTGCCACCCGAACAGGAGCAGACCTGATACTTCCGCGGGCACTCCCCCCGGCTGCCGTAGGGATGGCGTT
>JBEKFH010000344.1:0-5141 GCA_050013415.1 Streptosporangiaceae bacterium
ACCGTGCCGAGGATCCCCGGCCAGTCCGCGTGGTCGATGACCGAGGCGAGGAACTGCGCCGCGCCGGCCGGGGTGCGCAGCACGACCAGGTTGCCGCTCGCCTCGGCGGCGACCAGCAGCTCAGCCGCCGCCCTGGCCAGCCGGGGGTTCGGTTCCTGGGCCGGCCGGGGGGCGGCCGCCCCCTGAGGCGCCCCCTGGGCCAGTCCCGCGGTAGCCGGCCCAGGGGCGAGCCCTGCGGTAGCCGGCCCCTGGGCGAGCCCCGTGGCGGCCGGCCCCTGGGCCAGGCCGGGGCGGGATCCAGGACCGCCAGGCTCGCCGGGCAGCGCGTAGAACAGCGCTCCGTCCGGGCCGCGGAGGCGCACCGCGCCGAGTTCCTCCAGGTCACGTGACAGCGTGGTCTGGGTGACCCGGACCCCGCGGCTGGCCAGGCAGTCGGCAAGCTCCTCCTGCGATCGCACCGCCGTGCGGTCCAGGATGCCGGCGATCTGGGCATGCCTGGCGGCCTTGGTGACCGGCATCACCGGGCTCATGGCAACCTGGCCGGCGACGCGGCCGATCCCTGCGGGACAGCGGCCGCTGCCTGCGGGACATGGGCGCTGGCGTCGTCGAGCATCCCGGCCAGCGCGCTAGTGAACGCATCCGCCTGCGCGGCCGCCAGGATGAGCGGCGGCGCGAGCCGGATGGCGTCCGGCTGCACCGCATTGACCAGGTAGCCAGCCCGCCGGCAGGCCGCCTCCACGGCCGGGGCGATCGGCTCGGCCAGCTCGATGGCCAGCCAGAGGCCGCGGCCGCGGACGCCGGCCACCAGCGGGTGGCCCGCCGCGAGGATCCCGGCCCGGAGGCGGCGGCCGGTCGCGGCGGCCTGCTCGAGCAGCCCGCCGGCCTCGATGGTGTCCAGCACGGCGAGCGCCGCCGCGCAGGCGACCGGGTTCCCGCCGAAGGTGCTGCCGTGGTCCCCCTTGCGCAGCGCGGTGCCGCACTCGCCGAGGCCGACGCACGCGCCGATGGGCAGCCCGCCGCCGAGCCCCTTGGCCAGCGTGATCACGTCCGGCACCACGCCGTCCTCCTGGTGCGCGAACCAGGCGCCGGTCCGCCCGATCCCGCTCTGGATCTCGTCGAGCACCAGCAGCGCGCCGGCCGCGTCGCACGCCTCCCGCGCCGCGCCCAGGTATCCGGCCGGGGCCGGCACCACGCCCGCCTCCCCCTGGCACGGCTCAAGGAACACTGCGGCGCAGTCGGCGCGCACCGCCGCCCGTAGCGCGCGGGCGTCGCCGAAGGGCACAAACCGGACGTCAAGCCCGAAGGGCCCGAACGGATCCCTGATGGAACTCTTCCCGGTCAGCGCCAGCGCCGCCGAGGTGCGCCCGTGGAACCCGTTCTCGGCGGCAACGATGACCCGCCGGGAGTCGCCCTGCCGGCGGCGGACCACCTTGACCGCCGCCTCGTTGGCCTCGGTGCCCGAGTTGGCGAAGAACACCCGCCCGTCAGCCGGCTGCCCGCCGCTGCCGAGCAGGCTGAGCAGCCGCTCCGCCAGGGCGATCTCGCCCTCGTGCAGGAACAGGTTGGAGGTGTGCGCGATGGCATTCACCTGACGGGTCACGGCCTCGGTGATGGCCGGGTGCGCGTGCCCGAGCGCGCTCACCGCGATGCCGGCGATCAGGTCGGTGTACTGCCTGCCGTCGGCGTCCCAGACCACGCAGCCCTCGCCGCGGACCAGTGCGACCGGCGGCAGGCCGTAGTTCGGCATCATCGAGGACTCGAAGCGGTCCTGCAGCTGCCCGGTGCGGCTCATTCCTGGTAGCTCATTCCGTCTCTGTCAGCAATTCCGAGGCCGGGTCGGGCAGCACCATCGTGCCGATGCCCGAGTCGGTGAAGATCTCCAGCAGGATCGCGTGCGGCAGCCGCCCGTCGAGCACGTGCGCCCGCGGCACGCCGCCGCGGACCGCCTGCAGGCATGCCTCCATCTTGGGGATCATGCCCTCGCTCAGCCCGGGCAGCATGGCCTCCAGCGTGGTGGCGGTGAGCTCGCTGATGACCTCGCCGGCGCCCCCAGCCGACCCGGCGGACCCCGCGGACCCCGCGGACCCGGCAGACCCAGCCGACCCGGCGCTGCCCGGCCAGTCCGCGTAGAGGCCCTCCACGTCGGTGAGCACCACCAGCTTCGCCGCGTTCATGGCCACGGCGATCGCCGCCGCGGCGGTGTCGGAGTTGACGTTGTAGACCTCGCCGCCCTCGCTGCGCGCGACGCTGGAGATGACCGGCACCCGGCCGTCATCGAGCAGCGCGTGCACGGCACCGGGGTTCACCGCGTCGATCTTGCCGACCATGCCGATGTCGACCGGCTCGCCGTCCACCATCACCTGCCGGCGGCTGGCGGTGAGCAAGTTGGCGTCCTCGCCCGACATGCCGACGGCGAACGGCCCGTGCCGGTTGATCAGCCCGACGACGTCCCTGTTGACCTGCCCGGTGAGCACCATGCGGACGACGTCCATGGTTTCCGGCGTGGTCACCCGCAGGCCGGCGGTGAAGCTGGTCGGCACGCCGAGCCGGTCGAGCTGGGCGTTGATCTGCGGGCCGCCGCCGTGCACAACGACCGGGCGGAGCCCGGCGAACCGCAGGAACACGACGTCCTGCGCGAACGCCAGCCGCAGCGCCTCGTCGGCCATCGCGTGCCCGCCGAACTTGATCACCACAGTCGCGCCGTGGAACCGGTCCAGCCACGGCAGCGCCTCGATCAGCGTCGCCGCCTTGGCGAGCGCGGCGACCCGGTCTGGCAGCCAGTCCGGTGGCTCGTCCGTGATCTTTCCCAGCGTCTCCGTCATGTCGAGTACGCCGAGTTCTCGTGCACGTAAGCAGCGGTCAGGTCAGTGGTGCGGATGGTCGCCGCGTGCTCGCCCGCCCGCAGCTCGATGGTGATCGTCACGTCCCGGCCCGTCAGGTCCACGCCCGAGCGGTCGGCCGCGGCGAATCCGTTCCGGCAGACCCAGACGTCGTTGATGGCCACGTTGATCTGGTCGGGGTCGAACGCCGCGTCGGTGGTACCGACCGCCGCGAGCACCCGGCCCCAGTTGGCGTCCTCGCCGCCGATGGCGCACTTGAGCAGGGTGCAGCGGGCGACGGCGCGGCCGGCGGTGATGGCGTCATCCTCGCTCGCCGCGCCAGTCACCTCGATCGCGATCGCCTTGCCCGCGCCCTCGGCGTCCAGCTGCATCTGGCGGGCCAGATCCGCGCAGACGCCGGTGAGCAGCTCGCCGAACTCAGCGGGGTCCGGGCGGACACCGGAGGCGCCGCTGGCGAGCAGCAGCACGGTGTCGTTGGTGGACATGCAGCCGTCGGTGTCGAGCCGGCTGAAGGTCTGGTCGGTCGCCGCCCGCAGCGCCGCATCAAGCTCGGCCGGTGGCAGGTCGGCATCGGTGGTCAGCACGCACAGCATGGTCGCCAGCGCAGGGGCCAGCATGGCCGCGCCCTTCGCCATCCCGCCGATCGCGTAGCCGGGACCACGGCGGACGGCTTCCTTCGCGACGGTGTCCGTGGTCCTGATCGCGTCGGCGGCCGCGGCGCCGCCACCGCCGCTGTCAGCCGCGGCGGCTGCCTTGTCCACCGCGGGCAGCAGCAGGTCCATCGGCAGCCGCTCGCCGATCAGGCCAGTCGAGCAGACGGCGATCTCGGCGGCGTTCCGCGAGATCGCGCCGGCCAGCCGCTCGGCGGTCAGCCTGGTGTCGGCGTCACCGCCCGGCCCGGTGCAGGCGTTCGCACCGCCCGAGTTCAGCACGACGCCGCGCAGCTGGCCGTCGCGCACGGCCTGCTCCGTCCACCGCACCGGGGCGGCCTTCACCCTGTTGGCCGTGAAGACGGCCGCGGCTGCATCCGAAGGCCCGTCGTTGAGCAGGACGGCGACGTCGGGCTCGCCCGAGCTCTTCAGCCCGGCGGCGACGCCGGCCGCGCGGAACCCGAGGGGCGCTGTGATGCTCATGGTGCCACTCCGTAGGTGGTAAGGCCGGCGGTCTCCGGCAGTCCGAGCATGAGGTTGGCGTTCTGGACGGCCTGGCCGGCTGCGCCCTTGCCGAGGTTGTCGATGGCAGCCACCGCGACGGCGCGGCCAGCCCGGGTGTCAGCCGCCACCTGGAGATGCGCGGCATTCGACCCGCCGACAGCGGCCGTGGCCGGCCAGCGGCCATCCGGCAGCAGGCAGACGAACGGCTCGCGGTCGTAGGCAACGGACAATGCCTCCCGCAGCGCGGCCGAGGCCGCGTTCCCGGCCAGCCTGGCCGTGCAGGTGGCCAGGATGCCCCGCGGCATGGGCGCCAGCATCGGCGTGAACGAGATCGTCACCTGGCCGCCCGCGGCCTCGCCGAGCGCCTGCTCGATCTCCGGCGTGTGCCGGTGCGTCCCGGCCACCTGGTAGGCGGACACCGAGCCCATCACCTCGCTGCCGAGCAGCTCCGCGTTGGCGGACCGGCCGGCACCGGAGGTACCGGACGCGGCGACGATCACCACGTCCGCGGGTTCCACCAGGCCGGCCGCCAGCAGCGGGGCGAGCGCGAGGATCGCCGCGGTGGCGTAACAGCCGGGGTTGGCGACCCTGATGGCGCCGCTGATCCGGGCCCGCGCGCCGGGCAGCTCGGGCAGCCCGAATATCCAGCGTCCCTGATGGGGCGTGCCGTAGTACCTGGTCCAGGCCTCGGCGTCGGCCAGCCTGAAGTCCGCACCCAAGTCCACGATCCTGGTCGCATCCGGCAGCCGGCTGGCCAATGGCCCGGACTGGCCGTGCGGCAGGGCGAGGAAGACGAGATCGCAGCCGGAGAGCACGCCGGGCTCGGTGGCATCGAACAGCCGCTCCGCCAGCGCGGGCAGGCCGATCAGCTGGGGATGAACGGCTCCAACCGGCTGGCCCGCCTTGCCGTCCGCGGTGACCGCGCCGATCTCCAGGTCAGGATGGCCAGCCAGCAGCCGAAGCAGCTCACCACCCGCGTACCCGCTCGCGCCGGCCACTGCCACCCGCGCTCCCATGCACTCTCCTCAGATCAGCGGCCAGTGAGCCTCCCCGGCAGGCCCGTGAGCCGTCCCGGCGGCCCGTGAGCCGTCCCGGCGGCCCGTGAGCCGTCCCGGCGGCCCGTGAGCCGTCCCGGCGGCCCGTGAGC
>JBEKFH010000345.1:0-5113 GCA_050013415.1 Streptosporangiaceae bacterium
GCGACGGTAACATGCTCCTCCGCCTTCGCGACTCAGGTATCTGTGATCCACAGGTTATGAGTCATTTGCCCATCTTCGCAATGGCCTCCAGGGAAAATAGCCAGATTCATTGCATAGCGACCTGCCGCAGCAGTCGTAGCCGTGCCTGTGGTGCCTGGCGGGAAGTCTGTGGCGCCTGCAGGGTCAGGTGGCGGAGCCTGCGCTGGGCGGGCCCCGACGCGGGTTCCATCTCGCGGGCGTGCGGCCCGTCTGCGGCGCCGGGGAGGCCGGCCACCGGAACATTGTTATCCGGCATAACACCACCGTTCC
Source organism: Streptosporangiaceae bacterium (assembly GCA_050013415.1). Taxonomy (GTDB): domain Bacteria; phylum Actinomycetota; class Actinomycetes; order Streptosporangiales; family Streptosporangiaceae; genus Palsa-506. Next base: position 310 of record JBEKFH010000345.1, read on the forward strand.
GGCATAACATCACCTACGTTGTGATAGATAAAATTCGTGATTAATAGCTGCGAATAACGTTAATGGTCACTCCGTACCCGGCCCGCGGAACGCGCAGGCCTGGAGATGGTCATCGACGACGCCAGTGGCCTGCATGGTCGCGTAGGCCGTGACCTTGCCGGTGAACCCGAATCCGGCGCGCTTGAGCTGCGTCGCGAGTGCCTTCGACTCGACCGTCCAGGCAGGCACGTCGGCCAGCGTGGCTGGTGCCGGGTGCCCCGTCCCCGCGTAACTCCAGACCAGTGCCGCAAGCCCGCCAGGCAGCCGCTGGGCGGCCCTGGCGTTGCGGATCGCCGCCTCGATCTTCGCCCGGTTCCTGACTATGCCGGGATCGGCCAGCAGCCTCGACACGTCGCCCGGGCCGAACGCGGCGACGGCCGCAATGTCGAAGCCGCGGAAGGCGGCACGGAAGTTCTCCCGCTTGCGCAAGATCGTCAGCCAGGACAGGCCGGACTGGAACGCCTCCAGGCAGAGCCGCTCGAACATCACGGTGTCGTCGCGGACCGGCCTGCCCCATTCCTCGTCGTGATAGGCGAGATAGTCGGCGCTGCCTAGGCACCACGGGCAACGCGCAGCTCCGTCCGGGCCGGCCGCCACCCCTCGGCCAGGCTCGGTCACCAGCCGCCGCCCTGGGCATCCGGATCCGGCGCGGGAGCCGGGGGCGGCCGGGCGGACGACCGCTCCCAGGCCGACCAGGGAGCCTGCACCGGCCACGGGCTCCCAGCCGGGTCCGGGCCAAGAGCATCGCGCCGCGCTCCGCCGGGAGGCGACGCCAGCTCGCGGCCTGCCGTAGCCGTCCCGGGCGGACCCGGCGGACCTGGCAGCGGCGGCTGGCCCGGACGCGGCGCCTGGCCCGGACGCGGCGCCTGGCCCGGACGCGGCGCCTGGCCCGGACGCGGCGGCCGGCCCGGACGCGCCGCGCTGGTCTCCGCCACCAGCCGGGCCTCGGCAAGCTGCTGCCGCAGCGTCGCGATCTCCACGTCGCGTTCCGTCATGATCTGTGCGATCCGGCGGAGCGCGTCATCCGTCGCCTGCATGTGATAGCCCCACAGCGCCGACGGCGGCCGCAGCAGCGCCACATCGGTGGCCGTCACCTCATCGACATCAAAGGGAACGAAGTCAGCGGGGAACCGTGCCAGCTCGCCGCCACGACCAAGGCCGACGGCGATGACCCCGGCGAGGATCGCGGCTACCGCGACGAGGAGCAAGACTGGCACGCAAATTATCGTGCCATGCTCAGGTCCATGGTGAGCGCATCAGGCGGGCGGCGGTTCACGGGGGCGGCCATGCTGCCAGCCGCCGGCACGGCGCTCCTGGCGGTCGCCGGGAGCGTCGCCGAGGCGACTGCGGCCGCGGCGGCCGGCGCGGCGTTTATCGACCTCGGCCCGGCTGACCAGGCCGGCCCGGCCGCGATCACGGCGCTGCGGGCGAGCCATCCCGGCCTGCTCATCTGCGCCGCCTCGGAGCAGGCCGACCTGGTCCTGGATCAGGCCACGGCACTGCGCACCGGGGCCATCCTGATCTGCGACGGCCTGGCTCGCGCCGAGCGCGCCGTCGCGGGCGCCGGGCTGCCGCGCGGTCAGCTCCTCGTCGAGACGGACCCGGGCGGCGTTTCGCGGGCCCGCGCGGCCGGTTTCGCGGTGCTGGTGGATCTGCGGGACGGCCCGGCAGCCGCCGCGGCTCCCGGCGCGGCGGCCACCGGCGCAGCGGCCACCGGCGCAGCGGCCACCGGCGCAGCGGCCACTGGAGCAGCGGCCGCTGGAGCGCCGCCGGGAGCTCTTGCCGTCGCGGCCATCTGCGCCTGGCTGGGCGCAACGATGGTCCGCACGTCTCATCCCGCGCAGGTCAGGCGGGCCCTTGACATGGCCGACACCATCCGCGGCGGCCGGCCGCCGGCCCGGACCGTGCGGGGCCTGGCCTGATCAGCCCGACCCGGCCAGCGGGCCCGACCGGTGCGCGTCCACGATGATCCGGACGACCTCCGCCGGATCGTCGGCGATCCGGACCAGCTGCGGATCGGCGGCCGCGATCTTGCCGCTGCCGAGCAGCGCGTCGGCGATCCAGGAGAAAAGGCCGGACCAGTAGTCACTGCCGACAAGGACGATCGGGAACCTCGTAATCTTTCCTGTCTGCACCAGGGTGAGCGCCTCGAAGAGCTCATCCAGCGTGCCGAACCCGCCCGGCAGCACGACAAATGCCTGGGAGTACTTGATGAAGACCGTCTTGCGCACGAAGAAGTACCTGAACTCAAGGCCGATCTCGACGTAGTCGTTCAGGCCCATCTCGACGGGCAGTTCGATGCCCAGGCCCACCGAGACGCCGTTCGCGCTGACAGCGCCCTTGTTAGCCGCTTCCATGATCCCGGGCCCGCCCCCGGTGATGACTGCGTAGCCCGCCGAGGCCAGCCCGGCGCCAATCCGTTCTGCCCGTTCATATTCGGTCGTCCCCCGGGCAGTCCGTGCCGAACCGAACACCGACACCGCCGGCCCGAGCTCGGCGAGCAGGCCGAAGCCCTCCACGAACTCCGCCTGGATCCGCAGCACCCGCCACGGGTCGGCGTGCACCCAGTCGCTCGGCCCGCGCCGGTCCAGCAGCCGCTGATCGGTGGTCGTCTTCGGGATCGCCTTGCCGCGCAGCGTGGCGGGGCCTTGGCGGCGCACGCGGCGGCGTGGCTCGGGTTGCACGCTCATGAGCCCCAAAGGTAGCCGCGGCAGCGGGCAGCTCAGGCGTTCATGCCGTGGTCGCGGAGAATCTCGTTCAGCGCGGCCTTGTCGTGCGCGCTGCCCTCGGCCAGCCGCCTGAGCACCAGCACGCACGGCATGCCGAACTCCCCGCCGGGGAACTTCCTGCTCCTGGTGCCGCCGACGCAGACCGACCAGGCGGGGACCTCGCCGCGGGGCAGTTCCGCGCCCGTCTGCACGTCGATCACGTGCGCGCTCTTGGTCAGGATCGTGCCGCTGCCCAGCACGGCGCCGGCCCGGACCCGCGCGCCCTCGACCACCATGCACCGCGATCCGATGAACGCGTCGTCCTCGATCACCACGGGCACCGCGCCGGCCGGCTCGAGCACGCCGCCGATGCCGACACCGCCGGACAGGTGGACGTTCTTCCCGATCTGCGCGCACGACCCGACCGTGGCCCAGGTGTCGACCAGGGTGCCGCTGTCGACGTAGGCGCCGATGTTGACGAACGACGGCATCAGCACCGCGCCTGGCGCGACGTAGGCGCCCCAGCGGACGATCGATCCGGCCACCGCCCGCACCCCGTCCAGGTGGCTGGTGAGCGGCACCCTGTCGTGGTAACGGAACTCACCGACCTGCGAGGCGACCATCGGCAGCAGTCGGAAGGCGAGCAGGATCGCGCGCCTGGCCCGCTCGTCCACGAGGATCTCGCCCGTTTCCGGGTCCGGCCAGGCCACCCTGGCCAGCCCGGCGTCGATCAGGTCGACGGCGGCGGTGACCGTCGCGCGCGGCGCGGTGTCCTGCGGGGTCAGCTCGGCGCGGCGCTGCCAGAGCTCGTCGATGCTGGCGGGCAGCGGGGAAACGGCTGGACTGGCGGCCCCGGCGGCCCCGGCGGCCGCAGCAGCGGGCGGGCGGTCCGCCGGGCCGGCCGGCGTACCTGGCGCGATGCTCATGGCGAGCGAGCCTAGCGGCTGGTGCGCACCGGGTACGTTCTGTCCCATGCCGGGAACCAGGCGCAGGCGCGGCACCTCCGCCGCTGTCGCGCTGGCCGTCGTCGTCCTGCTGGGCGGCGGAGCCTACCTGGCATTCCGGCATGTGGCGCCGCTGCTGGCGCGGACGAGCGGCTGCGAGATCACGTCGCACGGCCAGGCCCTGCGGCTGGCTCCCAGCCAGGCCGGCATCGCGGCCACGATCGCCGGCGTGGCGCTTCGCGAGGGGCTGCCCCGCCGCGCGGTCACTATCGCGTACGCCGCGGCGCTGCAGGAGTCGAAGCTGGAGAACCTCAGCTACGGCGACCGGGATTCGGTCGGGGTCTTCCAGCAGCGGCCGTCGCAGGGCTGGGGGCCCGCCCGCCAGCTAGAGGACCCCGTCTACGCGACGGGCAAGTTCTTCAGCGCGCTCATCCAGGTTCCCCGGTACCAGGAGATAGCGGTATACCGCGCGGCCCAGGCGGTTCAGCGCAGCGCCGACGGCACCGCGTACATCCAGTACGAGAAGATGGCCGCCAGTCTCAGCCGCGGGTTCACCGGCGACGTTCCGCGCGCTGTCTGGTGCTGGTACCCGAAGCCGTCCGGGGCGCGGGCCCGGCTCGGCGCTGCCAGCCAGCAGCTCGCGCGGGCGTTCGGCCCGCTGCCGGTGCGGACGGCCGGCGACCCGCGGCTGACCGTGATCGTCGCGCGCCCGGCCGAGGGCTGGTCGGTGGCGGCCTGGCTGGTCTCGCACGCCTCCGGCTACGGGATCGCCGACGTGCGCTACGGCCGCTTCGAATGGCGCGCGGCCAGCGGCACGAGCGGCTGGACCCGCGCCCCGGTGCCGGCACCGGCGGGGCACGTCCAGGTGGGCTGATAGCCTGCGATCCCGGCTGCCAGGGCCCGGGCAGCCGGTACCCGCCGGGGCGGTGGCGCGAGATACTGGGCACGGCCAGCCCCCGCTGGCGTGCCAGCGCCCGGACTGCGTGCCAGCGCCCGGACTGAAAGAGGAGTTCCGAGGTGACCTACATCATCGCGCAGCCTTGCGTCGATCTGCTCGACAAGGCATGCATCGAGGAATGCCCCGTCGACTGCATCTACGAGGGCGAGCGGATG
>JBEKFH010000346.1:0-5059 GCA_050013415.1 Streptosporangiaceae bacterium
GTTCGCGGAGACCCGGGAGCAGCTTGGCGGCTACTACCTGATTGACGCCAAGGACCTGGACGAGGCTATTGATATTGCCGGGAGGATTCCGGGAGGGCGCAAGGGCACGGTCGAAATCCGGCCGGTGCTGGAACTTTCGGGACTTCCGATTCAATGATGAGCTCGTGCTAGGAGTGCCGACTAAGGCGCGATCCCACGGTGGCCTCGCCCCGCCTGAATGCGCAATAGAGCGGCGACGAGGGCGTCGATGTCCTCGCACGTATTGTACATGGCGAGGGTGGCGCGCACCGTGCTCTCCACCCCGAAGCGGCGGAGAATGGGCTGGGCGCAGTGGTGGCCGGCGCGCACGGCGATCCCTTCCTCATCGAGCGCTTTGCCCACATCCTCCGTGCGAATTCCGTCCAGAACAAAGGAAAGGACGCCGGCCTTCTCGTGCGCCGTGCCGATGATGTGCAGTCCGGGAACCGTCGAGAGTCCCGCCGTGGCGTAACCCAACAACTCGTGCTCGTAGCGTGTTACGTTCTCAATTCCCACCTGGCCAAGATAGTCGAGCGCCGCGCCCAATCCGACGGCATCGGCGATGTTGCCCGTACCCGCCTCGAAACGCGCCGGCGCCACGTTGAAGGTGGTCTTCTCGAAGGTAACGTCGAGAATCATGTTGCCGCCACCTTGCCATGGCGGAGTGGTGTCGAACAGTTCGCCCTTGGCATAGACCACACCGATACCGGTGGGCGCAAAGACCTTGTGGCCTGAGAACACAAAGAAATCACAATCGAGCTCCCGCATGTCCTCGCGCATGTGGGCGACGGATTGTGCGCCGTCAACAAGCACCCGCGCCCCGTGGCGGTGAGCTATATCGACCATCTCGCGAGCCGGCGTGATGGTACCCAAGGCGTTAGAGACGTGGCTGAACGCGACGATCCGTGTGCGAGGGTTGAGCAGTTTCTCGTATTCATCCAGCTTCACTTGCCCGCGATCATCCACTGGAGCGACCCGCAGCCGGGCGCCCTTCGCCTCGCACAGTTGCTGCCACGGCACGATATTGGCGTGGTGCTCAAGCCAGGTGATGACGATCTCGTCGTCCTTCTCAACGTTTCGATTGCCCCAGCTCTTGGCCACCAAGTTGATGCCCTCGGTGGTGCCCCGCACAAAGACGATCTCACGCGTGGAGGAGGCGTTGAGAAAACGGCGGATCTTTTCGCGAGCGCCTTCGTAGGCGTCGGTGGCCCGCGCCGCCAGGGTGTGGGCAGCGCGATGGACGTTGGAGTTCTCGTGCCGGTAAAAGGACGAAAGCCTGTCGATGACCGCGTTAGGTTTCTGCGTGGTGGCCCCATTGTCAAGCCACACGAGCTGCCGCCCGTGCACGCGCTCCTGAAGGATGGGGAAATCGCGCTTGATCGACCGCGGATCGAACAGCCCAGGCGCGAGGCCCAGCTCGGGCAGCATCGCCGGGGATAGTTCAAACAATCCATCACCAATCGAGGGCGAAGCAGGTTTCGAGTCAACCTTGTCCGGGTTGACGAAGTAAGGCAGCGCCGATGGTGGCGCGTCAACTGGAGGAATCACGGATGAGACGACCGACGCACCCACGAGAGAGGAAGGCAAAGCCCGTAAATCGGCCTCGGTGGGCGCTGTCGCAGGAACACCGGTATTGCCTGGGACTGATTGCATCCCCGGCAGACCCGGGAAGGAGAACTGCTCACTAGTCGGCAAAGACGCAGGCACGGGATTGCGAGGTGCAGCGCTTTCTGCGTTAAGGAAGCGGAACGACGATTCGGGGGGGCCCACATCGGGGATTTTAACCTGATGATGCGACGGCAGGTCCGCCGCCACGCCCGCCCCACCTCATAGGAAGCCCTTGCATGTTCGGGCGGGCGGCCCATCTGGGCACGCGCCAGGTGTGACCGCAATCAGCGCAGGTTCGCTCATACTCTCGGGCTCGCCATGGAATGCGCATAGCTTGATCCTCCATTGGTGCGAGGAACTGGTCGGGATGCCCGGATTCGAACCGGGGGCCTCCTGCTCCCAAAGCAGGCGCGCTAACCAAGCTGCGCCACATCCCGTCGGGCCAGCCGAATCCTACCCTGTCCGGCCACGCCCGCCGGAGTCAATCGGCGGCGCCGCGACCCGGTCCCGCAACCGGGCCGTCGACGACCGGCGCCGCCCGGCCCCGCAACCCGGCCAGCGGATGCCGCTGTCGCGGTGAAACGGTACGCTGCGGTGTGGCGGTCCTGCCGCCGCGCGGGCGTAGCTCAATGGCAGAGCTCCAGCCTTCCAAGCTGGTCATGAGGGTTCGATTCCCTTCGCCCGCTCCCACCCGGAATGCCAGGTCAGGGCCCATGGTCATCGACTCGGGCGTCTAAGCCGTCCAGCCGGTGATCATGCGTCGTGAACTGCCGGCGCAAAAGAGGCTCGGCAGGCGGACTGGGCCGGTGCCGTCGGGCAGCTCAGCCTATGCGCAGCTGGCCCGGGCCAGAGCGCTGACGAGGTCGTCCCACAGGTCTTCGACGTGCTCGCAGCCCACGCTCAGGCGCACGTAGCCAGCGGGCAGGTGTTCCTGGCCGGACAGTTTGGCGCGGCGCTCGATGGTGCTTTCCACGCCGCCGAGGCTGGTGGCCGAACGTATGACGCGCACGGTGTCGCAGACGGTGTTGGCTGCTGCCGCGGTCTGGACCTCGAACCCGAGCACGGCGCCGAATCCGGTCATCTGCGCGGCGGCTCGTGCGTGGCCGGGGTCATCGGGCAGGCCGGGGTATCGCACCCGGGTGATGGCAGGGTGCCCGGCGAGGCGGCGGGCCAGTTCGGCGGCGCTGCGCTGTCCTTGGTCCAGCCGCAGGGCCAGGGTGCGCAGGCCGCGCAGGACCAGGAAGGTTTCCAGCGCGCCGGGGACGGCTCCGGCGACCTCCCGGCGGCGGCGCAGCCGCTCGCCCAGTTGCGGGCTGCCGGCGACGGCAATGCCGAGGAGCAGGTCAGAGTGGCCGCCGAGGAACTTAGTCGCGCTGTGCATGGCGATGTGCGCGCCGAGGGCGATCGGCTGCTGCAGCAGCGGGGTGGCGAAGGTGTTATCGACGGCGACCAGGGCGCCGCCCTCGCGTGCTGCCGCGCACACAGCGGGCAGGTCGGCGATGCCGAGCAGCGGGTTGGTGGGCGATTCCAGCCACACCAGGTCCGCGCGGCGGGCCGCAGCTGCGGCAGCGGCAGTGTCAGTGATGTCCACCAGCTCGACCTGCCAGCGTCCTTGTTGCCGGCCGTCTTCCAGCAGGGCATGCACGCCCGCGTAGCAATCTGCCGGGGCCACCACCCGGGCACCCGCGGGCAGGAGATCAAAGACCGCTGACGCGGCGGCCATCCCGGATCCGAACGCGACGGCCTCGCCGCCTTCCAGCTCGCCGATGACCTCCTCCAGCGCTTCCCATCCGGGCGTGGCATCGCCGCGGGAGTATTCCCGGGCCGTGATCTGGCCCTGGTGACCGGCCCGGAAGTTCGACGCTAGGACGATGGGCACGTTCAGCGGCTGGCCGGGCTCATCGGCGGGCCTCCCGGCCGTGATCAGGGTGGTCTGCGGACGCAGCGCCGGCGACTGGCCCGCGGCTGCTGACGATTGACTCGACATTTCGCGTCATCCTGCTTCCTGGCATCCACGTGAGAACGCACTGATCCTGGTACTGGACGGAGGAGTTCAGCTGCGCGTCGAGCCGGAGGTGCCGGCGATGCGCGTGAGTAGACAGTTCATCCTTGCTCAGCTTCGCGCTCCGCGCGGCGCGGGCGCCGCTGATAGCGGCTCACTGCGGCGCGAACTGGCGGATCGCGGCGTAGACCTCCGCGTGCATCGCGGCGCTGCCCTTGTGCCCGGAGTCGTCGATAATGACGAGGCGCGCGTCAGGCCAGGCGCGGGCGAGTTCCCAGGCCGTGTCGAGCGGGCTGCTGAGATCGAGCCGGCCGTGGATCAGGACTCCCGGGATGCCGGCCAGCCGCCCCGCGTCGCGCAGCAGCGCACCTTCCTCCAGCCAGGCGCCGCGGGAGAAGTAGTGCGCGCAGATCCGGACGAGAGCCAGCAGCGCGTCAGGCGGGCGGTCGCCGTAGAGGTTCGGCTTGCCGCTGGGCTCCAGCGAGAGGACCGCGTCCTCCCACGCCGCCCAGTCGGCCGCGGCCTGCGCCCGCACGCCCGGATCGGGGTCCTCCATCAGGCGCGCGTACGCCGCGACGAGGTCGCCGCTCCGGTCCGCGACGAGGTTGCCGCCGCGGTCGGCCGCGGGGACGCCGGCCCGGAACTGCTCCCACTCCGCCGGGAAGAACCGCGCCACGCCGCGGTAGAGCCAGTCAGTCTCCGAGCGCCGCGTGGTGGTGACACCGGCGATGACGATCTCCGAGACCCGGTCCGGATGGCGCTGCGCGTAGGCCAGGATCAGCGTGGACCCCCAGGAGCCGCCGAAGAGCAGCCAGCGCTCGACGCCCAGCAGGACGCGCAACTGCTCCATGTCAGCGAGCAGGTGCCCGGTGGTGTTCAGGCTCATGTCCGCGGCGGGGTCGCTCGCATGCGGGCGGCTGCGGCCGCAGCCGCGCTGGTCGAACAGGATGATCCGGTACCGGCCGGGGTCGAAGGACCGGCGCTGCCCGGTGCCGCAACCCGATCCCGGCCCGCCGTGCACGACGAGCGCGGGCTTGCCATCGGGGTTGCCGCAGGCTTCCCAGTAGACGAGGTTGCCGTCGCCGGTGTCGAGCATCCCGTGGTCGTACGGCTCGATCGGCGGGTAGGGCGCGGTCATGTGCGTGGCTCCTTCGGCGGAATGCGACGCTGCCCAGATTACGAGCGCACGGGCCGGGTGGCGGGCGGCCGGCCGCAGACGTAGCATCGGCGCCATGGATTTCCCTTGACTGTGACCTAGCCCTGCGGCACGTGGCCCGCCTGCCTTGTCTGACCTTGCCGGTGAGACAAGGAAGGACGACACGTGACACGCATGAGATCAGGCTCCTGGCCGGCGCTGGCCGGTGCCTCGGCCCTGCTGACGGCGCTCGCCGTCGAGTTCGCTGACGAACTGGCGGGCGGCACTCAGGGCGC
>JBEKFH010000347.1:0-4978 GCA_050013415.1 Streptosporangiaceae bacterium
TTCCAGTTCAGCCAGAGCGTCAGCTGGATCCCGCAGTTCGGGGTGCGCTACGCGGTCGGGGTGGACGGCATCGCGCTCGTCCTCATCGTGATGACGGCCATCCTCATGCCGGTCGTCGTGCTCGCCTCCTGGAACGACGCCGAGGGCGAGTCAGGGCCGGCCGGCGAGGCCCCGCCGCGGCGGAGCGTGAAGACCTACTTCGCGCTGCTGCTGGTCCTGGAGACCATGATGATCGGCGTCTTCGCGGCCACCGACGTCTTCCTGTTCTACGTCTTCTTCGAGGCCATGCTCGTCCCGATGTACTTCATGATCGGCAGCTACGGCGTCGGCCAGCGGCAGTACGCGGCGGTCAAGTTCCTGCTGTACAGCCTGCTCGGCGGCCTGCTGATGCTGGTTGCCGTGATCGCGCTGTACGTGTACTCCGCCCGCGGCGGGCATCCGGGCACCTTCGCGTTCAGCTCGCTGGAGCACCTCAACCTCAGCCCGGTGACGCAGCGGTGGCTGTTCCTCGGCTTCTTCGTCGCGTTCGCGATCAAGGCGCCGCTCTGGCCGTTCCACACCTGGCTGCCGGACGCCGCCACCGCCGCGCAGCCGGGCGCGGCCGTGCTGCTCGTCGGCGTGCTCGACAAGGTCGGCACCTTCGGCATGATCCGGTACTGCCTGGAGCTGTTCCCGTCGGCCTCGCACTACTTCACCCCGCTGGTCATCGCGCTCGCGGTGATCGGGATCCTGTACGGCGCGATCGTGGCGATCGGCCAGGCTGACCTCAAGCGGCTGATCGCCTATACCTCGGTCTCGCACATGGGGCTGATCACGCTCGGCATCTTCGCGATGACCAGCCAGGGCCAGACGGGCGCGACCCTGTACATGGTGAACCACGGGTTCGCCACCGGGGCGCTGTTCCTGATCGCCGGATTCATGATCGCGCGGCGGCGCTCCCAGCTGATCGCCGACTACGGCGGCGTGCAGAAGGTCGCGCCGGTGCTCGCCGGGCTCTTCCTGATCGCCGGGCTGGCCGGGCTGGCGCTGCCGGGGCTGTCTACCTTCGTCAGCGAGTTCCTCGTCCTGGTGGGTACCTTCACCCGCTACGAGCTGCCGGCCGTGCTGGCCACCGTGGGGATCATCCTGGCCGCGATCTACATCCTGTGGATGTACCAGCGCACGATGACCGGGCCAGTCCGGGACAGCGTGGCCAGCATGCCTGACCTGCGGGCTCGCGAGCTCTGGGCGGTCGGGCCGCTGATCGCGCTGATCGTGGTGCTCGGCGTCTACCCGAAGCCCGTGCTCGACGTCATCAACCCGGCGGTGCATCACACCCTGGTGCAGTTGCACTCGACCGACCCGGTTCCGCCCCATCCGGCCACCGCCTTGGCGCAGAAGGGAGGCGCCCGGTGACCGGCATCCTGGCCGCGGCTGCCCCGGCGATTCCCGCGCCGCACATCGAGTACGCCCAGCTCTCGCCGCTGCTGCTGGTCTTCGGCGCGGCCGTGGCCGGGGTGCTGGTCGAGGCGTTCGCGCCCAGGGCGGCGCGGCGCGGCATCCACCTGGTGCTGACGCTCGGCGGCCTGGCGGCCGCGTTCGTGCTGACCATCGTGGTGGCCTCGTCGAGTTCCCTCTTCGGCCACGGCAGCCCCGGGCGCATCGACGCGGTGCAGACCGTCGCGGTCGACCGGCCGACGCTGTTCATCTGGGGCACGATCCTCGTCCTGGCCTTCGTCAGCGTGCTGCTGATCGCGGAGTCCTCCGGTGACATGAGCCCGTTCGTCGCGCAGGCGGCGGCGGTTCCCGGCAGCCCGGAGGAGCGCGAGGGGCTGGTGGCGGGCGCCGTCCACACGGAGGTCTACCCGCTGACCCTGTTCGCGGTCGGCGGGATGCTGCTGTTCCCGGCCGCCAACGACCTGCTCACCATGTTCGTGGCCCTGGAGGTGCTGTCGCTGCCGCTCTACCTGATGTGCGGCATGGCCCGCCGCCGCCGCCTGCTCTCGCAGGAGGCAGCGATGAAGTACTTCCTGCTCGGCGCGTACTCCTCGGCCTTCTTCCTGTTCGGCATCGCCATGCTGTACGGCTTCTCCGGCTCGGTCCGGCTCTCGGTCATCGCGGCCGCCGCCGCGTCCAACACCGGAAGCGCGACCCTGCTGTACGCCGGGATCGCGCTGCTCGGCCTCGGCCTGCTCTTCAAGATCGGCGCGGCGCCGTTCCAGAGCTGGAAGCCAGACGTCTATCAGGGCGCCCCCACGCCGATCACCGCGCTGATGGCCTCCTGCACCCTGGTAGCCGCGTTCGGCGCGCTGCTCCGGATCTTCTACGTGGCGTTCGGCCAGCTTTCCTGGGACTGGCGGCCGGCGATGTGGGCCGTTGCGATCCTCACCATGGCCGTCGGCGCGATCATCGCGGTGACCCAGACTGACATGAAGCGGCTGCTCGCCTACTCCTCGATCGCGCAGGCCGGCTATGTGCTGACCGCGGTGGTCGCGGCAACCCCGGCCGGGCTCGCCGCGAGCCTGTTCTACCTGGCTGCCTACGGCGTGGCCGTGATCGGCGCCTTCGCCGTGGTGACGCTGGTGCGCGACCAGACCGGCGAGGCGGCGCACATGTCCCGCTGGGCCGGGCTGGGCCGCCGCTCGCCGCTCGTCGCCGGTGCCTTCGCCTTCTTCCTCATCACCTTTGCCGGCATACCGCTGACCAGCGGCTTTACCGGGAAGTTCGTGGTCTTCCAGGCGGCGATCGCCGGCGGGGCGCTGCCGCTGGTCATCGTCGGCGTACTCAGCAGCGCGATCCTGGCATTCCCGTACATTCGCGTCATCGTGCTCATGTTCTTCAGCGACCCCGCGCCCGACGGCCCGGCCGTGGTCGTGCCCAGCCTGTTCACCAGCGCCGCCGTCGCTGTTGGCGTGCTGGCCACCCTGGTGCTCGGGGTGATCCCGCAGCCGCTGCTGACCCTCGCGAACCATGCCGCGAACCAGCTGTTCGTCCGCTGACCGCCCGGCTGGCTGTCGGTGCCGCGGGCTGGCCGGCGGCCGCGCGGCCGGGTTCCGGCCGATGGCCGGGCCGGAACGTCCCGGATTACCTCGCCGTGGACGTATCTTGGGCGCGGCTTGGTAGTTGCCGCGCCGGCGGCTGGTCCGCGCGTGGCGCTGGTACACCGATGAAGGAGCCCGAGTGATCACCGTTGTTCCCGTGGAACTCGCTGACGCGGCGCTGGCAGCCGATGTCGTTGATGGCCTCGCCCTGGTCGAGGACGGCCTGCGAGACGCCGCGCGGGCGCAGGAAGCGCTGCTGTCCGAGACGTCCGGCTACCTGATCGACGCGGGCGGCAAGCGGTTCCGCGCCACGCTGGTGCTGCTCGCCGCGCAGTTCGGCAACCCCAGGGACGAGCGGATCGTCCCCGCCGCCGTGGCGATCGAGCTCACCCACCTCGCCACGCTCTACCACGACGACGTGATGGACGAGGCAGCGGTCCGCCGCGGTCACCCGAGCGCCAACTCGCGGTGGGACAACACCGTGGCGATCCTGACCGGCGATTTCCTGTTCGCCCGCGCGTCGTCGATCCTGGCCGACCTCGGCGCCGAGGCGATCAGGATCCAGGCCGCGACCTTCGCCCAGCTGGTCAGCGGCCAGATCGCCGAGACCGTCGGGGCACGTCCGGGAGAAGATCCGCTCGGCCATTACATGAAGGTGGTGACCGACAAGACGGCGTCGCTGATCGCCACCGCGGGCCGGTTCGGCGCGATGTTCTCCGGTGCCCCGGCCGGCATCGCCGCGCGGATCGCGCCCGCTTGCGAGGCGCTCGGGGTGGCCTTCCAGCTTTCGGACGACATCCTCGACGTCGCCAGCGAGTCCGCCGAGTCGGGCAAGACGCCGGGCACCGACCTGCGCGAGGGCGTGCTGACGCTGCCCATGCTGCATGCCATCGCGCTGGCCCGGCCGGCCGACACCCGGCTGCGCGAGCTGCTCGGCAGCGAGCTCACCGATCCGGCACTGCACGCGGAGGCGCTGGCGCTGCTGCGCGCCCATCCGGCGATGGGCATGGCCAGGGCGGATCTGCGGCACTGGGCCGGCCTGGCCCGCGGCGAGATCATGGCCCTTCCCGACGTTCCCGCGCGGGCCGCGTTCGAGGCGCTCTGCGCTTTCGTCGTGGACCGGACCGGCTGAGCGCACCGCTGCGCCGGCCCGCACCGGCTGAGCGCGCGGTTCGGCGCGTCCCGGCGCCCGATCCGGGAGCCGCGTTATCATGTCTGCAATGAGAACCGCCGGGCGCACTGCGAACGATGAGGCTGTGCCGGAACTGGCGGCCGTCACCGGACCGCCGAGGAACAGCGATTTCGTGCAGTCCCTCGACCGGGGGCTCGCCGTCATCCGCGCGTTCGGCCCGGACCGGGAGCGGCTGAGCCTGAGTGAGGTGGCCCGCGCCACCGGGCTGACGAGGGCCGCCGCCCGCCGGTTCCTGCTGACGCTGGTGAAGCTGGGGTACGTGCGCAGTGACGGGCGGGAGTTCTCGCTCCGGCCCCGGGTGCTGGAGCTTGGCTATGCCTACCTCTCCGGTCTCGCCCTGCCGGACGTGGCGGCCCCGCATCTTGAGGAGCTCGTGGCTAAGCTGCGCGAGTCGTCGTCGATATCCGTGCTGGACGGCCTCCACGTGGTCTACGTCGTACGGGTACCCACGAAGCGGATCATGACGGTGGCGATCTCGGTCGGCACCAGGTTCCCCGCCTACGCGACTTCCATGGGGCGGGTGCTGCTCGCCGCGCTGAGCGCCGGCGAGCTTGATCGCTACCTGTCCGAGGCGGTCCTTGAGCCGCTCACCGCGCGGACGGTCACCGACCCCGGCAGGCTCCGGGCGATCATCGGCGAGGTGGCGCGGCAGGGTTACGCGATCGTCGACCAGGAACTCGAGGAGGGCCTGCGCGCGGTCGCCGCCCCGATCCGGGGTTCCGGTGACGTCGGGACCGCGGCCATCAACGTGTCCGCCCACGCGAGC
>JBEKFH010000348.1:0-4948 GCA_050013415.1 Streptosporangiaceae bacterium
AGATTCCGGACAACGGCCAGGGGCACGTCGATGGTGTGGATGCGGGTGGCCTGGACTCCCCGCCGCCTCGACCGTGAGACCGGCGAGTGGGCGGACGGGAACACCTCGTATGTCACCGTCCTGTGCTGGCGCAAGCTCGCGGACAACGTGGCCATGTGCATCCGCAAGGGTGATCCCGTAGTCGTGAAGGGACGCCTGTCGGTGCGCACCTACGACGACAAGGGCGGGGTGGAGCGGACCGCCGTCGAGGTGGATGCGGGTTCCGTCGGCCATGACCTGTCCCGGGGCGTGGCCAACTTCCAGCGCACCCGGCGGGCACCCGGGGAGACCGCGGCCGATCAGCTCGCGGGCGGATTCATGGCGGGCGGACTGCCCGGGGACGAGGGCCTGCGGCGAGTCGGCGGGATGGCGGAACCTGGTCCCGATGGAGCCGAGCGCGAGCCGGCCCTGGCCGGCGCCGACGGCGGTCCGGTGGGTTACGACGGCGCCGCAGGGCCCGATGACGCCGAAGGGCCCGATGGCGCCGACAGGCCGGCGAGCAGCGACATGTTCGATGAGGAAGCGATCGCCGCGCTGGCGGAGGGGCCCGGCCCGGTCTCCGTGCCCTTCTAGGCAGGGGAACTGATCGCGGCTGGCCGGTCCACTGGGGGGCCGGCCAGCCGCGATCGCTTACGCCACGGTCGCGACGGCGCCGCTTCAGGACGACGCCGGCCTGGACGGCGCGCTTGAGGACGGCGCGCTTGAGGACGGCGCGCTTCAGGACGACGCGGGCCCAGCGCCCGACGACTCGATACCTGCTACCTCAGTGATCGGTCGTCGGCTGGCACACTCCGCCACTCATGACCCACCAGACCCAAAAATCGCATGCTTCACGCCGCCTGATGCGGTTCAGAAGCCGCCTGACTTAGCGGTTAAGAAAGAGCCGGTTCCTGCCGGACCAAAGCTAACCGTTAAATTGATCTTGTTGCTGATGCGGCTAATGGGGTTGGAGGGGTTGAGGTTACCAAGCTGGGACAGCATTGGGCCGTAGCTGCCCGGGCTGTGTCATGCTCGCCATGCTCAGCTGCCGGAGGGCTGGTGGCGCTGACCGTCCGAAGCGCCCCTGGCTGCCCCTACCCTTGAGGGCATGCCTGAGTTCATCTACCAAATGCGCGCCGTGCGAAAGGCGCACGGCGAGAAGGTCATCCTCGACGAGGTGACCCTCGCGTTCCTGCCCGGAGCGAAGATCGGCGTGCTCGGTCCCAACGGCACCGGCAAGTCGACCCTGCTGCGGATGATGGCGGGCGTGGAGCAGCCGTCGAACGGCGATGCCCAGCTCATGCCAGGTTTCACGGTCGGCCTGCTCGATCAGGAGCCCGAGCTGGACAACACCAAGACGGTCCTTGGCAACGTCGAGGATGGCGTCGCCGAAACCAAGGCGCTGCTCGAGCGGTACAACGAGATCGCCGAGAAGATGGCGACCGATTACTCCGACGAACTGCTCGAGGATATGGGAAAGCTGCAGGAGCAGCTTGATCACCGGGAAGCCTGGGACCTCGACAGCCAGCTGGAACAGGCAATGGACGCGCTCCGCTGCCCGCCGCCTGATGCTGACGTCAGCATATTGTCCGGCGGGGAGCGCAGGCGCGTCGCGCTCTGCAAGCTGCTCCTGCAGCAGCCTGATCTGCTGCTGCTCGACGAGCCGACCAACCACCTGGACGCCGAGAGCGTGCTCTGGCTTGAGCAGCACTTGGAGAAGTACCCGGGCACGGTGGTCGCCGTCACCCACGACAGGTACTTCCTCGACAACGTGGCCGGGTGGATTCTGGAGCTCGACCGCGGCCGTGCCTACCCGTATGAGGGCAACTACTCGACGTACCTGGAGACCAAGGCAGCCCGGCTCAAGGTGGAGGGCCAGAAGGACGTCAAGCGCCGCAAGCGGCTGGAGGAGGAACTCGAATGGGTCCGGTCCAGCCCCCGGGCGCGCCAGTCGAAGAGCCGCTCGAGGCTGCAGCGGTACGAGGAGATGGCGGCCGATGCCGACCAGAACAGGAAACTGGATTTCGAGGAGATCCAGATTCCACCGGGCCCGAGGCTGGGCGGCCTGGTCGTGGAGGTCGTCGGCCTGGCCAAGGGCTTCGATGACCGGATGCTCATCGAGAACCTGAACTTCAAGCTGCCGCCCAACGGCATCGTCGGGGTGATCGGGCCGAACGGGGTCGGGAAGACGACGCTCTTCAAGATGATCGTGGGGGAGGAACAGCCAGACGCCGGCACGATCCGGATCGGCGAGACGGTGCAGATTGCCTACGTCGACCAGACCCGGGAGAGGATCGACCCGGCCAAGAACGTCTGGCAGGTCATCTCCGACGGCGAGAACCACATCAAGGCGGGCCGCACGGAGATCCCCAGCCGTGCCTACGTCGCCGCGTTCGGCTTCAAGGGGGGCGACCAGCAGAAGCCAGCGGGGGTGCTGTCCGGCGGCGAGCGGAACAGGGTCAACCTCGCGCTGACGCTCAAGCAGGGCGGGAATCTCCTGCTGCTGGACGAGCCGACCAACGACCTCGATGTGGAGACGCTGTCCTCGCTGGAGAACGCGCTCCTTGAGTTCCCCGGCTGCGCCGTGATCACCAGCCACGACCGCTGGTTCCTTGACCGGATCGCGACCCACATCCTGGCCTGGGAAGGCGGCGCGAGCTGGTTCTGGTTCGAGGGAAACTTCGAGGGATACGAGAAGAACAAGATCGAGCGCCTGGGCGCCGAGGCCGCTAGGCCGCATCGGGTCACGTACCGGAAGCTCACCAGGGGCTGAGCGCCGCCCACGCCCGGCCCTGCCTGGTGTCGCCGCCCCGCGCCTGCATGCTGTTGCCGCCATGGCTCCGCCCGGGCCAGCCCGGTGTTGCTGTCGCCAATAGCGTGGTTGGGTCTCCGCTGCTGATACAGCGACAGTGGAGTCCCAACCACGCTATTGGAGCGGGCCCGGAAGGATGCTGGAGCGGCGTGCGTGGGCGGGCCGGGCGCTGGTCAGGCGGGCTCTGGTCTCGGGCGGTGCTGGTCAGGCCGGGGCGCTGGTCAGGCGGGGGTGAGGCCCAGATCAGGGCCGCGGGCCGGCTCGGCTGGCCGGTTCACCAGGCTGTGAGCGGCCATCACGAGGTAGTCCCAGAGCTGCGTGTCATAGGTCTCCACCAGCGCCAGCTCGTCCAGCGCCGCGCGCATGTGCCGCAGCCAGGCATCGCGTTGTGCCTCCCCGATCGCGAAGTGCACGTGCCGCATTCGCAGCCGGGGGTGGCCGCGCCGCTCGCTGTAGGTGCCGGGCCCGCCCCAGTACTGGATGAGGAAGAGCCGCAGGTGCTCCTCGGCCGGGCCGAGATCCTCGCTGGGGTATACCGGCCGGAGCTCAGGATCGCCCGCGACTCCCCGGTAGAACGCGCTCACCAGGCGGCGGAACGTCTCCTCGCCGCCCACTGCCTCATAAAGGCTCGGCTCTGTTGATTCGCTCATGCTGGGCACCAGGGTATTACCTGTGCCCGACGCCCGGCCCGCTTCCCGCCCCGGCGGCGCCTGCCCCGCCTCCCGCCCCGGCGGCGCCCGGCTGGCCTCCCGCATCACCGCCGCCCGAGGCATCGCCACCGCCCGGCTCGGTGGCCTGGTCATCGTGGCCCGCAGCGTCTAGGGCGTTCTTCACGCGTTCCCGGAGTTCCCTGGCTACCTCCCACTGATGCAGCGGCGCCGTCCTGGCGGCGAGCCGGACGACGACCTCGTCGGTGGCGACCGTCTGCACGCCCCAGACCTGCGGTTCCTCCAGGATGACCTCGTGCCAGCGTGGCTCCTGCCACATGCCCGTCGCCGTGCTCGTCATCAGCCGCCGGACGCGCGGGATGTCGCGGTCGTAGGCGACGGGAAAGTCGACGACGGCACGGGCCCAGCCCTGGGACTCGTTGCCGGCCTGGCTGATAGTGCCGTTGCGGATGTACCAGACCACCCCATTCACGTCGCGGACCCGGGTGATCCTGAGGCTGACCGCCTCGACCGTTCCGGTGATGGTGCCGACATCGATGACGTCGCCGACGCCGTACTGATCCTCCAGCAGCATGAAGATGCCGGCCAGGAAGTCCTGCACCAGATTCTGCGCACCGAATCCGATGGCGATCCCGAGCACTCCGGCACTGGCCAGCACTGGTGCCAGGTTCACGCCCATGTCGCCCAGGATGATCGCGCCGGCGATGCCGAAGATGGTGACTGACGCGGCGTTGCTGAGCACCGAGCCGAGTGCGCTGGCGCGGGGGTTGAGCCGTTCACGGAAGGCCGAGCCGGCCCGGGCGGTCTGGCTCGCAGCGTTGTCGGCCGCGCGCTTTGCCAGCCTTCCGATAATGCGGTGCGCGGCGATCCGGAGAATCAGCGCGATCAGCAGGACGAAGGCGATCTGGCCGCCCACCCGGGCGGGCCCGGCGAAGAAGACCTTCGTCAGTTCCGCTGCCCTCGTGCTGTGCGTGACATCCCATGCGAACCGGCAGGCAATGCCCGGATAGGAACCGCAGGCGGTCGCGAGCGTTGCCTTCGGAGGGTAGACCGGGGCGGCCGCGCGCGCGGCGGCGATCGCGGCGTAAAGCACGGCGGAATGCACGGCAGGGTCCTTTCGGCGACAGGGTTTCCCCATAGTCGCCGGCGCCAGCCGCGGCCGGCGACCTATCTCAACCTTGTGCCGGCAGGCGGGCCGGGCGGCCAGGCCGGGGGACCAGGCCGGGGGACCAGGCCGGGGGACCAGGCCGGGGGACCAGGCCGGGGGACCAGGCCGGGGGACCAGGCCGGGGGACCAGGCCGGGCGACCGGGCGGGCCGGGCCGCCCGGCCGGGCGGGTGCTGCGTGCTCCCAGCCGGGCGCGCCGATACGCTAGAGATGTTGGCGGACGAGCTGTCCGGCAATCACACTGGTCACGGGTGCTCTGGCTCCGGGAGCGGCGCGCCTGGCG
>JBEKFH010000349.1:0-4944 GCA_050013415.1 Streptosporangiaceae bacterium
CGCCGCCGGGCGGCCACTGCGCGGCAGGCCCGATCCTGGGCGCCGCCGGGCGGCCACTGCGCGGCAGGCCCGATCCTGGGCGCCGCCGGGCGGCCACTGCGCGGCAGGCCCGATCCTGGGCGCCGCCGGGCGGCCACTGCGCGGCAGGCCCGGTCCTGCGCCATCCTCCCCGGCCTCCCCCGGCCCGTCGCGCTACCGCCCGGCCCGTCGCGCTACCGCCCGGCCTGCCGGGCACCCGGGCTTCCTCGCCGGTGCACCGCGCGGCCCCGGTGGCTGCTAGTCACGAATTGTTTACTATTTTGTCAATTGACTTTATAGGTATCTTAACGGAGAGTGGGGGGATGATCCCCGAACAGCGAGCCCTGACCGGACGCCTGGCAGCAGCGCCGCCGGCAGCTGGGCCGCCTACAGCTGGGCCGCCTGCAGTTGGGTCCCCGGCAGCTGGGGCGCCGGTCGGGTAAGGCCCGTCGCGTCCCCTGGGAGCTGCCCCGCTCGCTCCCAGGGGAGTTCATCACCCCGAGGTCCGCATGCGGCTACCTCAGGGGCCCACTTCCCGGGGGGAGCCGTCCACCGCTCCCCCCGGGAAGCTCATCTCACCCCGGATGACTGGTCGCGCGTTCCCGCATCACGGGTCGCGCTTTTTCCGGGCTGAGTGGTTGCGCGGCCAGCCGTCGCTGATGGCGCGGGAGTGAAGCGCAGAAGGCGCGCAGACGGCATGCCAGCGAATACTTATCCACGTGAAAACATCTCATAGCATGATAAGCAATTAATTTTAATATAGGTTCTTTTTCTATTCGATAAACCCAAATGAAAGCTCGCAGATTGGTGTACGGAAGCGCTTGAGTCGAATTAGAGTGATCGAAGTGCATCCGGAATTGGCCGCGCTCCGCGAGGCCAGCGTTTGCACCCGGCGCACCCGGCGCGTGAGTTCCGGCCGGGCCAGCGCTTACTCGATTGCGGCGACAGGAGTCGGCAGCATGCGGGAGACCATCACTGCCACGCCGACGCTCGGCTGGTCCCGCACCTATCCCGGACGCGTTGATCACGTTGGCGAGGCGCGCAGGTGCCTGGCGGGCATGCTGGACGACTGTCCCGCCGCATACGACGCGGTCCTGTGTTTATCAGAACTGGCCGCCAACGCGGTGATGCACAGCGACTCCCGCAAGCCCGGAGGGCTGTTCACCGTCCGCGCCGCGATCGGGCGCGTTGACCACCTGCGGGTCGAGGTGGAGGACCAGGGCGGCCCCTGGACTCAGCACGCCTGCGTGGACGGGCAGCACGGGCGGGGCCTGCTCATCGTCAGCCAGCTGGCCAGCGACTGGGGGGTCAGCGGAAACTGCCAGGCTGGCTGGATCGTCTGGTTCGAGATCGCCTGCCCCTGACACGGCCGGGCGCGGGGGCACGGCCGGGCGGCGCGGGGACCCTGATACGGCCGGGTTGCCCGGCACCACCGATATTGCCAGCCCGTCCGGAAACGGGATAGGAAGGCTCTCATGCAGCGCTTCCTGCAGATCGCCCCGGGCGTCATGGTCGCGACTGCACGCCGGCTGACCTGCACCAGCACGCTGGTCGTCGCCGACGACGGTGCCTGCCTCATCATCGACCCGGCAGTCACCACGGCGGATCTGGCCGCGCTGGCCCGTGACATCCGGGACGCGGGGCTTTCGCTGCAGGCGGGCTACGCGACCCACCCGCACTGGGATCACGTGCTGTGGAGCCACGAGCTGGGCGATGTGCCGCGGTATGCGACCGCCGGGGCCGTGGACCTTTTCGAGTCCATGCGCACCGAGATGACCGGCATGCTTCAGCAGTGCGAGCCCGGCCACGACCTGGAGCTTTTCGGCCAGCTGACGGTGCTGCCCGGCGACGGCCGCCAGATCCCCTGGACCGGACAGTCCGCCGAGGTGATCGTCCACGACGGGCATGCACCCGGTCACGGGGCGGTGTTCCTGGCAGGCGCAGGCGTCCTCGTCGCCGGCGACATGCTCTCTGACATCGAGATCCCGCTCCTCGACACCGTTGCCGACGAGCCTCTCCAGGATTACCGGGCTGGCCTGCAGCGACTCGGGGCCGTGCCGGGCGTCCGGTGGGTTGTCCCCGGCCACGGGCACGTCGGCGACGCCGCGGAGTTCCGCCGGCGGCTTGAGGCCGACAGCAGGTACCTTGACCTGCTGTCCGCCGGCCAGCCGTTTGACGATCCGCGGATGACCGCGCAATGGCAGCGCGACGCCCACGCCGAGCAACTGCGGGTGGTGAACGGGCAGGACACGGCCATGGCCTAGCCTCCGCGGCATCGGCTACGCGCTGGCCTCTGCGGCATTGGCTATGCGCTGGCTTCCGCGGCGATTGCCGATGGCACGTACTCGACGGTGACCGGGAGATGATCCGAGGCTCGCCTGGTGAGCTCGGTATCCTCGACCCCGCAAGCGCGCAGCGCGCCGAGAAGCTGCCTCGTCACCCGGACGCCGTCGATGCGGCGCGAGATCCCGCGCGCGCCGTAAAGGTCACCGGGATGGTGGCCGACGGTAGCCTGCCACGGCGCTCGCAAGGCCGCAGCGACGTCGTGCAGGCCGCCGGCCCACAGCACGTCGCCAGGCCGCCGGTCGGCCCGGTGCCTGCGGTGCCCGACCTCGTCGTAGTCCCACTCGCACTGGTGGACGAAGCCATCAGACCAGTCGAACTCAGCGAAGGGATCACGCGGCTCGTACAGGATCCAGTTCCCCGAGCCGGGGTCGTAGACGCGGTCCGCGGATTCGGTGTTCCAGTCCGCCCCCACCATCACCGGCAGGCCGCCGGCCGGGTTGGCCAGCGCCGCCACCAGCCGCTCGTTCTGGTCCGCGCGCAGCCGCCTGCCGAACGGAGTCGCGTGATGCGAGGCGCAGCGCACCAGGGCCCCGCCTGCGTGGAGGGTCACGCAGGCCAGCGAATGCCAGAAATCGCCCTCTCCGTAACCGCGGAAGGAGCCGGGAACGGGCTCGATGCCGTCGCGCCAGAGCAGCCCGGCGTGGTAGCCGTGCGGGCCCATCGCCAGCGCGCCGCGGCCGGTCCCGGCCGACCGGCCGGGCACCACGCACCTCATGCCCACGTCATCGGCCAGCTGGCGTAGCCGCGCCTGCGCCGACTCCTGATCCTGGGCGCGTATCTCCTGGACGGCGAGCACGTCCGCGCCCAGGCCGCGGACCGACTCGACGATCAGCCGGTAGTGCTCCTGCCCGGCAGGGGAATCGTCCTGGAACAGATCCAGCATGTTGTAGGTGCTGAAGAGGACGGAATCGGGCGATGTCCGCGGCAGGCCCACGGCGATCTCACCTCCGCGAAGCGGTCCGGCCTGGTGACAGTAACACCGGCCGTTGCTCAGCTAGCGCGGATCGCCTGAGCTAGAGCGGATCGGCTGCTCCCGGCGCGTGGCCGTGCCAGGATGTTCCGCGATGCTCTCGCGCCGCGGTCCTCGTAACGCGCGCCGCCTGGTGGCGGCGGCGCTGACGCTGGCGTTCCTTGCCGCCTGCGGAACCTCCGCGGCTCCGGCGGCCACCACCGGGCAGGCCCGGCCGAACCCGGGCGCCACCAGCCGGGCTCCCGGCTCGGCTCCCGGCTCGGCTCGCGGCTCGGCTCGCGGCTCGGCGCCCGCGCGGACGGCCGGGCAGCCGCGGGCCGGCCGCAGTCCCCGGGTAAGCCGGAGCCGCACCGCACGGCCCGCGCGGGCGGCGTCAGCCGCCGAGGCCGGCGGCACCTCCGTCCGCGGCGCGCCCGGCTGCCCGATGTTCCCCGCGGACAATGTGTGGAACACCGACATCTCCAAACTGCCGGTGAACCCGCGCAGCGCGGCCTGGATGAAAAGCATGGACTCGGCAACGACCTACCTGCACCCGGACTTCGGCCCCGATCCGGGCGGATACCCCTACGGCATTCCCTACAACGTCGTCACGAATGCCCATCCTCTGGTCAGCATCACGTTCACGTATGCCAGCCAGAGTGACAAGGGCCCCTATCCGTTCGGCGCGGACACGTTGATCGAGGGCGGGCAGAACGCCGGCGGCGACCGGCACGCCATCATGGTCAACTCCAGCACCTGCCGGCTGTACGAACTGTGGGATGCCCGTTACTCCCCGAGCAATCCGACCGCGGGCTCCGGGGCGATCTGGAACCTGCGGTCCAACGCGCTCCGCCCGCTTGACTGGACCTCGGCCGATGCCGCGGGCCTGCCGATCCTTCCCGGCCTGCTGAACTACGGCCAGATCCGGGCAGCGGTGCGCAGCGGCACCCCGATCACGCACGCGATCAGGTTCACCGCCGAGAACACGCGGTCGTCCTTCCTCTGGCCGGCCCGGCATGAGGCGAGTTCCGACTCCAGCCCGGACCTCCCGCCGATGGGCGCCAGGTTCCGGCTGAAGGCGAGCTTCAGGGTCTCGCGGTTCTGCGACAGCGCCGCCACGGCGTACTGCAAGGACGCGAAGGCCGTGCTGCGGGAAATGCAGCACTACGGCCTGATCCTGGCCGACAACGGCAGCAACTGGTTCTTCGGCGGCAGCGCCTTCCCGCGCTGGCCGGACGCGCTTGTCTCGCTGCTGAAGGGCATTCCCGCCAGCGCGTTCCAGGCGGTGTCCGAATCATGCCTGCGGGTCAGCCGCAACTCGGGCGAGGCCACGGCCAAGCCAGGCTGCCCGATCGGCTGACCCGGGCCCCGGCCCGCGCCGCGCCGCGCCGCGCCGCGCCCCGGTCTGCGTCGCGGCCCGGCCGGGGCCCGGCCACGGCCCGGCGACCACCCGTTCGCTGAAGTCCTCGCGGCAGTCTTCCGGCCGCCGCCCCCGTCAGCCGCCCGGCGACTCTAGAGTGGTCCCTCATGACGGCGCAGCCGCTGCGGCAGATCGTGGAAGCGGGCTGGGCGGACGCGCTCGAGCCGGCCGGGGAGCGCATCCGGGCCATGGGCGACTTCCTGCGAGCGGA
>JBEKFH010000350.1:0-4935 GCA_050013415.1 Streptosporangiaceae bacterium
GGCCACCCTCCGGTGCTGTTTGGCGGGTCGGTCTACGCCGACGGGAACGACAACCTGGATACGATCGGCGAGGCCCAGCCGCCGCTGCAGACGACCACCGGGTACGACGACACGACCGGCCTCGGCGCGCCAGGCAAATCGTTTGTCACCGCCTTCACGCGGTCCTGACCAGGGTTCTTCTGACCGCCCGCCGCGACCCAGTACGTCATCCTGTATCGGGCGCGATCCGTGGGGACCGGGGCCGAGGGTAGGCAACCCCGGTCCCCGCAAGCGCGGCTAATCCCTCGCAGGCCCGGTGAGGCCGATGCCGCCGGAGTGGTACGGCGGCCGCGCCGACAGGTGCGCCAGCAGCACCGCCAGCGCCCGCCGGGCCCGAGCAGAGGCTACCGGCGACGGCCGGCCGGCACAGGACAGACCACGCAAAACGCCGGCAATTGAAACAACCGGGGGACACCGCACTGCGCCGCCAGCTGCACTACCGAGAAAGACTCGCCCGCCCGCAATTCAGCGGCTCACCTCCGCTGACGTGGCCGCGAGCCGGATCGCGACGATAAGGCCGCCGCCGTCGCGGGCGGCCGCGGTTAGCTGTCCCCCGTGAGTCTGGACGATGGACCGGACGATGGACAGGCCGAGCCCGGCGCCGTGCGGATGGCTGGTCCGGTTGCCGTCGAGCCGCCGGAAGGGCTCGAACAACATGTCGATCTGCTCAGGCGGGATGGGCGGCCCTGAGTTGCTTACCTCGAGCTCGACCATGCCGGGGGTGGCGGCCCTTCGGGTGGTCACCGTGACCCGGCCGCCGGGGTGGTTGTGCTGGATGCCGTTGCGGACAAGGTTGAGCGCGAGGCGTTCCAAGAGGATGGGGTCGCCGATTGCGGGCGCCGGATAGGGCGCCGCGTCGACAGTGACCCCTGCGGCAGCGGCTTCCCCGGCTGTCTCCTCCACCGCGCCCGCGGCGACGTCGGACAGGTCGACGGGCAGCCGGTCGATGGCCTGGTTCTCGCAGCGGGCCAGGGTGAACAGCCCCTCGAGGATCAGCTCGCTGTGGGCGCTGGTCGCGAGCACGCTGTCGATGACCTGGCGGAGTTCCGGGGGAACGCGGTGCTGTGCCACGGCAACCTCCAGCAGGGTCCTGTTGGTTGCCAGCGGTGTGCGCAGCTCATGCGAGGCGTTGGCGGCGAAATGCCGCTGCCCGTCGAAGGAGGCATCCAGTCGCTCCAGCATCGCGTCGAATGTGTCGGCGAGTTCCTTGAGCTCGTCACGAGGACCGACCAGGGAGATGCGCTCGTGCAGGTTACTCCCGGCGACCCGCCGGGCTGTGTCGGTAATGTGGCGTATCGCGCGGAGCGCCCGGCCGGCCATCAGCCAGCCGAAGCCCGCGGCTGCTACCGCTACCACGGCCATTGCCAGCAGGGATTCCCATAGCAGCGAGCTGATGATTTCGCTGCGATGCTGATTCAGCTTCTGGACGAGATCCCGTACTTCGGCCTGGGTGAGCGGGGGCCCCGGTGGCGTGAGCCGGCTACTGGCCGGCGGGAAGATTCCCTCGGCGAGGTGCCCGCCCGGGAAGTTGCTCGTGAAGATGATGTACAAGATGGCGATCAGAGTGCCCCCGGCGATCAGGAACAACCCGCCATAGAGCAAGGTGAGGCGGCTCCGCATGCTCAGCCGCGGCTGTCGCAGGGATGCGGTGAGATACCTCACGCGATCTGGTACCCCGCTCCGGGGATCGTCTCGATCGGTGAGGGTTCGCCGAGCTTGCGGCGCAGGGTCATCATCGTGACGCGGACAACGTGCGTGAACGGGTCGATATTCTCATCCCACGCCTTCTCGAGGAGCTGCTCGGCGGACACCACGGCGCCTGCGCCGCGCAGGAGTTCTTCCAGGACGAGGAACTCCTTGTGCCGCAGTGACAGCGGCCGTCCGTGCCGTGACGCCTGATGCCGGACGGGATCGAGCCGGATTCCCGCGCGTTCGAGGACCGGCGGGTCGGCCGGGCGCGCCCGCCGTCCCAGGGCCCGGACCCGCGCGACCAGCTCGGCGAATGCGAACGGCTTGCTCATGTAGTCATCGGCGCCGAGGTTCAGCCCGGTCACCCGCTCGGACAGGTCCCCGGCGGCCGTCAGCATGAGGATCCGGACCGTGGCGCCGCCAGCCGCCAGTGACCGGCACACCTCGTCCCCGTGGACGATCGGCAGGTCCCGGTCGAGGACGACCACGTCGTAATCGTTGACGGCCAGGCTCTCCTGCGCCGCCTGCCCGTCGAAAACCACGTCCACGGCCATGGCCTGCCCTCGCAGTCCGTCCGCGATCGCGCCTGCCAGCTGCCGCGCGTCCTCCACCACCAGAACCCGCACCGGCACCTCCCGCCTGTGTACATGACCCGCCGGTGCCAGTCTCACCACGGCCGGTTAGAGCCACGTTAAGTACTGCTTCAGGTTTGCTCAGCGTGGTCGCGCCGGGCATGCGGCGAGGGGTTGACGCTGATTTGACGGGCCGCCCGGTGAAATGGCTTCCGTACGCGCTGCGGCACGCGGCTTGCCGACCAGTACAGGAGGAGCACTCATGCTCAGGCCACAGGCCAGTGGGTACGGTGAGCATGGCGTCTGATTCCCTGCTCCGCGCCGCCGGGACGTCCGGGGAATGCCCGTCTCAGCCACCGCGGAACGCAGTGGTGGAGATAGTCATCCCGGTCCGCAATGAGGAGCGTGACCTCGGCCCGAGCGTGCGGCGCCTGCATGCCTACCTGCGTGAGCGGTTTCCGTTCACCGCGCGGATAACGATCGCCGACAACGGCAGTAACGACGGCACATGGGCGGTGGCCAGCGCGCTAGAGGCCGAGTTCGGTTCGGTTCGCGCGGTGCGGATCGAGCAGCCCGGGCGGGGCGGGGCACTGCGCTCGGTCTGGCTGGCCAGCGACGCCGACATTTACGCCTACATGGATGTCGACCTGTCGACGGACCTGAACGCGCTGCTGCCGCTGCTCGCTCCGCTTGTGTCGGGGCACAGCGACGTGGCGATCGGGACCCGGCTGGCCCGCGGCGCCCGGGTAGTCCGCGGTCCCCGCCGGGAGATCATCTCGCGCTGCTACAACCTGCTGCTGCACGCGACGCTGGGCACCCGGTTCTCGGATGCCCAGTGCGGCTTCAAGGCGATCCGGGCGGACCAGGCGCGGGCCCTGCTCCCGCTGACCTCCGACATCGGGTGGTTCTTCGATACCGAGCTGCTCGTGCTGGCCGAGCGGGCCGGGCTGCGTATCCACGAGGTCCCGGTGGATTGGGTCGACGACCCAGACTCCAGGGTGCGTGTGCTGCGCACCGCCCTGGCCGACTTGCGCGGCATCGTCCGGCTGGGCACCGCGCTGGCCCGGGGCACGCTCGCCGTCCCGGTGCTGCGCGGTTCCTCGCCGCCTGGCGCTACGGCTGCCGGGCTGGCCAGCCGGGTCCTGCTGATCAGCCAGATACTGCGGTTCGCTGTGATCGGCGTGGCCAGTACCGCCGCCTACATCCTGCTGTACCTCCTGCTGCGCGACGTGCTGCCGGCGCAGCCCGCGAACGCCGTCAGCCTGCTGATCACTGCCGTAGCCAACACCGCGGCCAACCGGCGGTTCACTTTCGGCATCCGCGGCCGCGCGCACGCGGCCCGCCACCAGGTGCTCGGCCTCATCGCGTTCGGCATTACCCTCGCGCTGACGTCCGGCGCCCTCGACGTCCTGCACGCGGTCGTCCCGCACGCCAGCCGGGCCACCGAAGTCGCGGCGCTCGTCCTCGCCAACCTGATCGCCACCATCGTCCGGTTCGGGCTTTACCGCGGCTGGGTTTTCCGCGGCCAGCCGCGTCCCCGGGAGAGGAACTCTCAATGACCGCCACGTCCGCGCAGCCCGGCGCGGCCCAGCCCTCCGGGCGCTCCCACTCCGGTCGCAGTGAGCGGCTGCTGCGGGCCCGGCCCGGGGACCCGGTCTGGGCCCGCCCGGCGCTCCTCGGGCTACTCGTCGGCACCGGTCTGCTCTACCTGGCCGGCCTGAGCCGCAACGGTTGGGGCAACGAGTTCTACGCCGCCGCCGTCCAGGCGGGCACCAAGAGCTGGAAGGCTTTCCTGTTCGGCTCGCTGGACTCCTCGAACTTCATCACCGTGGACAAGCCGGCCGGGTTCCTGTGGCCCATGGAGGTGTCCGCGCGCATATTCGGGCTGAATTCCTGGAGCCTGTTGATACCGCAGGCCCTGGAGGGGGTGGCCACCGTCGGCGTGCTGTACACCACTGTGCGCCGCTGGTTCGGGCCGCTGGCCGGGCTCGTCGCCGGGGCCATCGTGGCCCTTACCCCGGTCGCCACGCTTATGTTCCGTTTCGACAACCCCGACGCGCTGCTGGTGCTGCTCATCACGCTGGCCGCCTACGCGATCACCAGGGCCATCGAGTCGGGCCGCACCCGGTGGCTCGTGCTGGCCGGGGCCTTCGTCGGGCTGGGCTTCCTGGCTAAGCAGCTTGCCGCGTTCACGGTCCTGCCGGGCTTGGCGCTCGGCTACCTGTGGGCAGGTCCGCCGAAGATCGGGAAGCGGATATGGCAGCTGCTGGCCGGCGGTGCCGCGATGGTGGGCGCCGCGGGCTGGTGGGTGGCGATCGTCCTGCTCACCCCGGCCTCCGACCGCCCCTACGTTGGCGGTTCCACCGACAACAACATCCTGAACCTCACCTTCAACTACAACGGCTTCGGCAGGCTCACCGGAACCGAAGGCGGATTCGGCGGGACGATCCCGCGCGACTTCGAGCGGATACTGTCCGGCTCGGGCCGGGGGAACCCGGGACCTGGCGGTGGCATCGGTGGCGCGTTCGGCGGCGCCACCGGGATCACCCGGCTGTTCCAGGCCGATTTCGGCGGGCAGATCGCCTGGCTGCTGCCAGCTGCCCTCCTTGCCCTGTCGGCCATGCTCTGGCTGTCA
>JBEKFH010000351.1:0-4902 GCA_050013415.1 Streptosporangiaceae bacterium
GCCGAGCTGACCATGACCGTGGGCGGCCGCCAGCGGATGGGCGGCGGGGACAGGGTCGAGGTCGTCCAGCCGCACAACCACCGGCACGTGCTCGGCGAGCTTGGCAACGTAACCGAGACCGACGTGACGGCGGCGATCGAGTCGGCCCGCCGTGCCGCGCCGGGCTGGCGTGAGCTGTCCTTCGACGATCGCGCGGCCATCTTCCTGAAGGCCGCGGAACTGCTCGCCGGGCCATGGCGGGCCACCATCAACGCGAGCACCATCCTCGGCCAGTCCAAGTCGGTCCACCAGGCGGAGATTGACGCCGCCTGCGAGCTTATCGACTTCTGGCGCTTTAACGTGCATTTCGGCAGGCGGCTGCTGGCCGAGCAGCCGGAGTCGTCGAGCACAGCGTGGAACCGGCTGGAGTACCGCCCGCTGGAGGGCTTCGTGCTGGCCGTCACGCCCTTCAATTTCACCTCGATCGCCGGGAACCTGCCGACCGCGCCCGCGCTGATGGGCAACGTCGTGGTGTGGAAGCCGGCGCACACCCAGCAGCTGTCCGCGCACTACCTCATGCGCCTGCTGGAGGCCGCCGGCCTGCCGCCCGGCGTCATCAACATGGTGACCGGCGACGGCCGGGCTGTCTCGCGAGTCGCGCTGGCGCACGAGGACCTGGCGGGCATCCACTTCACCGGCTCCACCGGGACCTTCCAGCACCTGTGGAGCAGCGTCGGGGCGAACATCTCGCGCTACCGGGGCTACCCGCGGCTGGTGGGCGAGACGGGCGGGAAGGACTTCGTCATCGCCCATCCGTCCGCCGACCCGGCCGTGCTGTGCACGGCGCTGGTCCGCGGCGCGTTCGAGTACCAGGGCCAGAAATGCTCCGCGGCGTCCCGGGCGTACATCGCGCGGTCGGTATGGGACCGGATGGGCGACGACTTCGTCGCCACCGTGAAGTCGCTGGCCATGGGCGACGTGGCCGCCGACTTCTCCCTGTTCATGGGCGCGGTCATCGACGACAAGGCGCTGGCCACCCACGCCGAGGCGCTGGCCAGGGCGAAAACGCGGTCGTCCATCCGGGTGCTGGCGGGCGGCGAGATCGACGACACCAGCGGTTACTTCGT
Source organism: Streptosporangiaceae bacterium (assembly GCA_050013415.1). Classification (GTDB taxonomy): domain Bacteria; phylum Actinomycetota; class Actinomycetes; order Streptosporangiales; family Streptosporangiaceae; genus Palsa-506. Next base: position 1,107 of record JBEKFH010000351.1, read on the forward strand.
GCAGCCGACTGTGCTCGCGTGCACGGATCCGGCGGACGAGGTGTTCACCACGGAGTACTTCGGCCCGATCCTGGGCGTGCACGTGTTCGACGACGCGGACTATGACAGCGTGGTCGCCCGCGCCGCCGACGTGTCGCCGTACGCGCTGACCGGATCGATCATCGCCCAGGACCGGGCCGCGATCGCGGCGGCGACCGACGCGCTCCGGTTCACCGCGGGCAACTTCTACATCAACGACAAGCCGACCGGCGCGGTCGTCGGCCAGCAGCCGTTCGGCGGGGCGCGGGCGAGCGGCACCAACGACAAGGCCGGCTCCATCTTCAACCTCATTCGCTGGGTCAACGCGCGCACCATCAAGGAGACGTTCGTCCCGCCGGTCGATTACCGGTACCCGTACATGGGCTGAGTACCGGGATCCAGGGCTGCCCGGACAAGGACTGCCGGACAAGGACTGCCGGACAAGGACCGCCGGACAAGGACTGCCGGTCAAGGGCAGCCGGACTAGGGCTGAGGCGAAGGAGTTGCATGGCGCCGCGCGTCACGGTCATCGGAACAGGTCATCTGGGCGCGTCGCACGCGGCGTGCCTGGCCGAGTTCGGCTTCGAGGTGCTAGGCGTTGACAGCGACGAGACGCTGATCGACGGCCTCAGCCGGGCTGAGCCGTCCTTCCACGAGCCCGGCCTTGGTCCCTTGCTCCGCCGCGGCCTTGACTCCGGCCGGCTGTCTTTCACCACCTCCTACCAGCGGGCCGCAGACTTCGGTGACGTTCATTTCGTCTGCGTCGGCACGCCGCCAGCGGCCGGCTCCGCCCGCGCGGACCTGTCGCCGGCGGCCGGCTCTGGCCGCGCGGACCTGTCGCAGGTGAACCGCTGCGTCGACAGCCTGGCGCCGCTGCTGACCAGGCCCTGCCTGGTGGTCGGCAAGTCCACCGTGCCGGCCGGAACCGCCGCCGGGATCGCGCGAACGCTGAGGCGGCTGGCGCCGGCCGGGGAAGCCGCCGAGCTCGCCTGGAACCCTGAGTTCCTCCGCGAGGGCAGCGCCATCCCGGACACGCTGCGCCCGGACCGGATCGTGGCGGGCGTCAGGTCGGGCCGGGCCGAGGTCATCATGCGGGAGATCTATGCCAGGCCGCTGGCCGCCGGCGTCCCGTTCCTGGTGACCGATCTCGCCACGGCCGAGCTTGTCAAGATGGCGGCCAACGCCTTCCTGGCGACCAAGATCTCCTTCATCAACGCGATGGCCGAGGTCTGTGACGCGGCCGGGGCCGACGTCACCCTGCTGGCCGCGGCGCTCGGGCATGACGCCCGGATCGGCGCCGCTGGCCTGCGCCCTGGCCTCGGCTTCGGCGGCGGCTGCCTGCCCAAGGATGTCAGGGCGTTCATGGCCAGTGCCGGGGATCTGGGCGCTGGCCAGTCGGTCGAGTTGCTCCGCGTGGTGGACGAGATCAACGAGCGGTGCCGGGGCGCAGCGGTCAGCCTGGCCAGGGAGCTGGCCGGAGGTGACTTCGCCGGCCGGCGCGTGGGAGTGCTGGGCGCGGCGTTCAAGCCGGGTTCCGACGACATCAGGGATTCGCCGGCCCTGGACGTGGCCATGGCGGTCCACCGGCTCGGCGCGCAGGTCACGGTCTACGACCCGGCTGCGATGGAGCGCGCACGCCGCCAGTGCCCGGAGCTGAAGTACGCGGACTCCCTGCTGGAGGCGGCGCGCGACGCCGACGTGCTGCTGCTGCTCACCGAGTGGCCGGAGCTCCTGCACGCCGACCCGGAGCTGCTGGCCACTGTCGTGGCGCAGCGCAGCGTCGTGGACGGGCGGCATGCGCTCGACCCGGTGCGCTGGCGCGCGGCAGGCTGGCGCTACCGCGCGCTCGGCCGGAACTGACCCGCTGCCGGCAGATCAGTTCCGGCCGAGCGGCGGCGCCCCGCACTGACATGGTTGGGACTTCACTGCAGTTACAGCGACAGTGAAGTCCCAACCACGCTTTTACGTGGCCCTCAGCCGGGCCCCAATGACCTGGTGGCAGGTAGGCGACGTCTGGTTGAGGGATGTTTCGCACATTTTAGCCGCGCCTACGGCGGAGGTACGCTCAACTGACCGACCGCGCCGGAGGCACCCAATCGCGCCGGAGGCACTCCATTCACTGCCTGGTTCTGTGGAATATCGACCTGACCCTTGTCGACGTGACGAGGATCACCAGGGACGCTTACGCCGACGCGTTCCGCCGGGTGACTGGCCGCCCGCTCGTCCTGCTGCCGCAGATGGCCGGCCAGAGCGAGTCGGAGATCTTCTTCGAGGCTCTGGCGCGGAACGACGCTGCGCCGACGGTACCGGCGACGGCCGCCGTGACCGATGACGGCAGCGATGAGCTGCTGGCGAGGTTCGTCACCGAGCTGGCGACGGCGTTCGGCGCCAGGCGCGAGCTGCTGACCACCCGGGGACGCATTCAGCCCGGGGCCATGGAGTCTGTGCTCGCCGTTGCGGAGCTGCCCGGCGTGGTCCAGTCCGTTCTCACCGGCACCATCAGGCCGAACGCGGCGGCGAAGCTGCGGGCATTCGGGCTTGAGCGCTTCTTCGACATGGAGATCGGCGGCTACGGGTCGGAGATCTACCCAAAGGGCGCCCAGCTGCTGGAATCCAGGCACCGGGCAGCGGCGAAATACGGCCCGGCGGGCAGCGAGCCCGCGGCGGTGTACATCGGAGATTCGACCCGGGACGTCGAGGCGGCACTGGTCAGTGGCGCCGGGTCGGTGGCCGTCGCCACCGGGCGGTCGACCGAGGCTGACCTGCGCGCGGCCGGCGCCGACGTCGTGCTGCCCGACCTGACCGACACCGCGGCAGTCATCCGCGCGATCCAGCGTTGCGGCCCGCCCCCCGCCAGCCCGCCCCCCGCAAGCCGATTACCCGTCGGCCGGTCACCCGGCTGACGCCGGCCGGTCACCCGCGGGCCGGTCACCCGGCTGACGCCGGCCGGTCACCCGGCTGACGCCGTCGGCTCCATCATTAACGTGGAGGATCCGGCCGGACGGGACGTGCGGATCCTCCACGATCATCGCTGCCGCCCCGTCATAGGGCGTTGCGCCCGCCAGGCGTTGCGGGCTGCCGCCCTGACGTTCCATGCTGGGGCCTATGCCCACTGACGATAAGGCGGCGCCCGGACCGGCGCCGGCGGCGGACCCGGTAGCGGCACTGGCGGCGGACCCCGTAGCGGCACTGGCCGGGCGGGACTACGGCGAGGTCCTCTGGGAGCCGACACCAGAGATGGTCAGCGGCGCCCGGGTGACCAGCTATGCCCGCTGGCTGGCCCGCGAGCGCGGCCACGACCACCAGACCGCCGACCAGCCGACCGCCGACCAGCCTCCCGCAGGCCAGCCGACCGCCGACCAGCCCAGCTACGACCAGCCCAGCTACGACCAGCTCTGGCGGTGGTCGGTGACCGACCCCGCGGGGTTCTGGGAATCGATCTGGGACTACTTCGGCGTGCTCGGCGACCGGCGGAACGCGCCCGCGCTCAGCGGCGGCGAGATGCCCGGCGTCCGCTGGTTCGAGGGCGCCACGATCAACTACGCCAGGAACGCCCTTCGGACGGCGAGCACCGAACCCGACCGGACCGCGGTGATCTACCGCGGCGAGGACGGCCGTGGCGGCACGCTCAGCTACGGCGAGCTGGAGCGCGAGGTCGCCAGGGTCGCCGCCGGGCTGCGCACGCTCGGGGTCACCATGGGCGACCGGGTAACCGCCTACCTGCCCAACGTGCCCGAGGCGCTGATCGGCATGCTGGCCACCGCGAGCCTGGGCGCGA
>JBEKFH010000352.1:0-4897 GCA_050013415.1 Streptosporangiaceae bacterium
AGCTCCTCGTACTCGGCGCCCTGCACGACGCCAAAAACGCACCATGTCACGTGGTCATGGATCGGCGTTATCTGACCAGGTCGCCAGACAAGCGCACAGATCGAGAACGAACCGTCGGGCTCGGTGTGCAGCAGATGGCTGACGTAGCTGCCCGGATCACCCGCGCGCTCGCCGCTGGTGAGGATCTCCGGGCCGGGAAGATGCCCGCGCAGCTGGTCAGCCACCAGCGCGGCGGTCTGCTGCCAGTCGGCGTGACACGCCGTGACGGCCCGAATCCCGGCCAGCAGGCTGCCGGGACATCGGGAGCGAACCGCGCTCGGTGGTGTCATCGTCCCTCCTCAACCTGCCGCGACCTGATCAGTCACGCGATGAGCCAAGCGTAGGGATCATCAGGCCGCCGGCTCCAATGCCAATAGATTCATATATCCATAGAGGAAATGCATGAATAATCCGGATGATGGCCGGGTTGCCCAGGCCGGCCGGGCAGGCGAGGCTGGGGAGCTTGGCCGATGGGCCGCGGCGGATGGCCAGGGAGCGGCCTCCCTGGCAGGATAGCCGCGTGCGCCCGCTGATGCTGCTGGACAGTGCCTCGCTGTACTACCGCGCGTATTACGGCGTGCCGGACACCATGACGGCGCCGGACGGCACGCCGGTCAACGCGGTCCGGGGGCTGCTTGACATGATCGCCCGGCTGGTCCGTGCGCGGCGGCCCAGCAGGCTGATCGCCTGCATGGACGCTGACTGGCGGCCCGCGTTCCGGGTGGCGGCGATCCCTTCCTACAAGGCGCACCGCGCCAACCCGGACGGCACCGAGCAGGCGCCGGACACGCTGACCGCGCAGGTGCCGGTGATCGAGGAGGTACTGGCGGCCGCGGGGGTTGGCATGGCGGCGGCACCCGGTTATGAGGCGGACGACGTCATCGGCACGCTAGTGACGAGCGCCGACGGTCCGGTCGAGGTGGTCACCGGAGACAGGGATCTCTTTCAGCTGGTGGATGATGCTCGTCAGGTCCGGGTGATTTACACCGCGCGCGGCCTGTCCAAGCTCGACATCGTGGACGAAGCCTGGGTGAGTGCCCGGTACCAGATTCCCGGCCGCGCGTACGCGGCGTTCGCGGCGCTGCGGGGCGACCCGAGCGACGGCCTGCCGGGAGTCGCAGGGGTGGGGGAGAAGACGGCTGCCGCGCTCGTCCGGGTTTTCGGCAGCGTCGACGCGATGCTGGCCGCGCTGGACAAGGGCCACGGCGGCTTCCCGATGGGCAGCCGGGCCAAGCTAGCCGTCGCTCGCGACTACCTGGCGGCAGCTGTCCCGGTGGTCCAGGTAGCGACCGATGCGCCGGTGCCGACGCCTGGCGGCTTCCTGCCGACCACGCCTGCCGACCCTGGCCGGCTCGCCGAACTTGACGCGCGCTGGGACCTCGGGTCCTCACTGGGCCGGATGTCCGCCGCGCTCGCCGCCCGGACCGACTGACAAGGAGACCGGCGATGCGCTATCGCACCCTCGGCCGCACGCGCATCCAGGTCAGCCCGTACGCTCTCGGCGCCATGATGTTCGGCGCGATGGGCAATCCCGACCACGACGACTCGATCCGCATCATTCACAAGGCGCTCGATGCCGGCCTCAACCAGCTCGACATGGCGTACAACCCGCCCGCTGTCATGAATCCGGCACTGAGACGACGCCCGATCGGCGAACGGATCGCTGCGTAAGTGTCTAGCTCCACTTGATCCTGGACGGATTGGCTTCAGTTGATCCTCTACACGCCCTAGATGTTGAGCCCGGTGTTGCCTGCTGGGTTTTCGGCTCGTTCCTTGAGGGCCTGGTTGAGCGACTGGAAGCTGGCCTCGAAGCGGCTGGTGGTCTTGGCGGAGAAGCGGCCGAGGAGCCCACTGTAGGTCTCGGTCTGCACCAGGCAGGTGCCGCCTCCCTCAGCGGGGGTCAGCGTAAAGCTGTGCTCGCCGGTGATGATGCCGGGCAGGCTGGATCTCCACCGCAGCTCCGTGCCTGGCTCGGCGGCCAGCACGCTGGCCTTAACGGTCATGGTGCGGCCGTTGACCGGATGAATGCTCTTCAGGGTGATCTTGTTCCCGGCGCTGAGCTGCCCGGATGCCTCGCGGAACAGCGGGTTCCACTGCGGGTAGCTGGCCAGGTCAGCCAGAACTGCCCACACGGCTTGTGGTGAGGCAGCGATCTGGGTGGTGGCGGATATCTCAGTCATAGCTGACGGCCCTCCTGGCCTGCCGTGTTCCGGGGCGGGCGCACTGGGGCGGGCATAGGCCTTGAACCGGTGGACTTCGCGGGTGGTCGTGCGCGGCACCGCGCCGATCATCTCACCGTCGATGACGAGCCGGAACTGTCCATCCGCCCACGACGACATCCGCCAGAACGGCTTACAGGACCTGCAGGGCCAGCAGGCAGGTGTCGTCCTCGGGGTCAGTCGAGCCGAGTGCCCGCAGGACGGCGACGACGACCTGCTCAGGATCTCTGATGCCGCGGGCCGATCTGGCGAGCGTTGCCAGGCCCTCGTCCAGCGGGCGGTCCCTGGACTCGACCAGGCCGTCGCTGTAGAGCAGGAGCAAGTCACCGATCCGGAGCCGCAGGGACGCGACCTCGTAGCCTTCCTCGGCCGCGCCGAGCAGGATCCCGCCGGGCGGATCGAGCGGCGCCGCCCAGGCGCCCCGTACCAGCACGGGCGGGGGATGGCCGGCCTGCGCCCAGGTCAGCACGCGGGTGACCGGGTCGAAATAGCCGGCCGCGACGGATGCAGTGTGCTCGGGGCCGACATGCCGGACCAGGTCGTTGAGCCAGCCAACGAGTCGCTCAGGCGGCGCGCCGGTGATCGCCAGGCCCGCCAGCGCGCCGCGCAGCCGGGCCATGCCGGCCGCTGCGGCCAGGCCGTGCCCCGCGACGTCGCCGATCGCGATCAGCACCTGGCCAGTGGGCATCGCCGCGGTGATGTACCAGTCACCGCCCACCCGGCTGCCCCGTGTCGCGGGCAGGTACCTGACGACGGCGCGCAGCCCGGGCAGGTCGAACGGCCCGTCGTGCAGCGGCAGGATGGCCCGCTGCAGCTCAAGCGCGACGTGCCGCTCCTGATCGAGCTCGGCGCTGAGCCTGGCCTGGAGATCCGGCGCCGGGGTGGACCCGGGCAGCCGCGACGGGCTGCCCGGGCTGCCCGCCTGGGCGGGCACCCTCGCGCGGCTCCGGCCACTCGACGAAAACTCTGCAGTCTCAGAAGTCATAATGTTTCACACCTGGTCAGCGTTTGTGTACCTAGCGTGAGGCATCGGCATCTTTGCTGTCTAGATGCGCGCCGAATTCGTCGTGGTTAGATGATGCGCAGGCAGGGAGCGTCAGCGTCGCTGAGGCATGTGGAGGCCTTGATGGGGAGTGTGCAGGCCATGGCGCCGCTCTATCCGGAGGATCGCCTGGAAAGAGCGTCGGCGGCGGCCGGCGCGGCCGGATTCGGCGCGCTGCTGCTTACCCCCGGCCCTGATCTGAGGTATGTCCTCGGCTATGACGCTCAGCAGCTCGAACGGCTAACCTGCCTGGCGGTGCCGGCCGGCAAGCCGCCGTTTCTGGTGGTCCCGAGGCTGGAACTGCCGGCGGCGCTCGCGTCCCCGGCGGGCCATCTCGGGCTGGACATCTTCGCCTGGGACGAGACGGACGACCCGTACGCGCTGGTCGCGCGAAGGCTCGGCGCGGTCAGCTCGGTTGGCCTGTCGGACCGGATGTGGGCACTGATGACACTCCGGCTGCGCGCCGCGCTGCCAGACGCCCGCCAGGGCCTGGCCAGTACTGCCCTGCGCGGCCTGCGCATCCGCAAGACTCCCGCCGAGGTAGCCGCCCTCCGCGAGGCCGGCCAGGCCATCGACCGGGTGCACGCCCAGGTGCCCGGATGGCTGCGGCCGGGCCGGACTGAACGGGAGGTGGCCACCGACATCGCGGACGCGATCCTGGCCGAGGGGCACGCGCGAGTGGATTTCACGATCGTGGCGTCCGGTCCCAACGCTGCCAGCCCGCACCACGAGGCGTCGGACCGCGTGCTTTCGGCCGGAGACGCCGTCGTGGTCGATATCGGGGGCACCATGCCCACGGGCTACTGCTCGGACTGCACGCGGACGTATGTGCTCGGCTCGCCGGCTGCGGAATTCGCCGCGTACTACGAGGTGCTCAGGGAGGCCCAGGACGCCGCCTGCGCGGCGGTCCGGCCGGGGGTCAGCGCCGAGGCCGTCGACGCAGCCGCGCGCGATCCGATCACGGCAGCCGGCTATGGCGGGCAGTTCGTGCACCGGACGGGCCATGGCATCGGCCTGGAGCCGCACGAGGACCCGTACATCGTGGCCGGGAACGCGGAGCCGCTGCAGCAGGGGATGGCCTTCTCCATCGAGCCCGGGATCTATGCGGGCCCGCATGGCGCCAGGATCGAGGACATCGTGGTCTGCGGCGAGCAGGACGGCGAACGGCTCAACCACGGCACCCGCGAACTCGTCGTGATCGGGGCCTGATGGGCCTCGCGCACCGGGTGTACGCCGACGAGCAGGCCAGGGACCTGTTCGAGCTCGCCGCCGAGATTGCGGATAAGGAACTGCGGCCGGCGGCCGCGGCGGCCGAGCGCGACGGGAGGTTCCCCCGCGAGACGTTCCGCTTGCTCGGAGCCGCGGGCCTGCTCGGCCTGCCGTACCCGGAGCGACTGGGCGGCGGCGGCCAGCCGTACGAGGTATACCTGCAGGTCGTTGAGGAAATGGCGGGCGCCTGGCTGACCGTCGGGCTCGGCATGAGCGTGCATACCCTGACCTGCTTCCCGCTGGCCGCCGCCGGCACGAGCGAGCAGCAGCAGCGCTGGCTGCCGTCGATGCTGGGCGGCGGCCTGCTCGGCGCCTACTGCCTGTCCGA
>JBEKFH010000353.1:0-4875 GCA_050013415.1 Streptosporangiaceae bacterium
GGAGCGTCTCCCACGACCCGTTCCACGAAAACGGACATTCGATAGATTTTAATTTCGAAATCATGCCTCTGACCTGGAGCCCCCTTACGGAATCGAACCGTAGACCTTCTCCTTACCATGGAGACGCTCTGCCGACTGAGCTAAGGGGGCAGGAGGCCAGGCTGCGGTGTTCGCCCTGGCCGACCTAGCGCGGCGAGGCGGAACAGTTCATCCACGACCGGCCTCGCCCGTGCCAGGCGAGCATACACGACATAAAATCATCGCGGATCCCTGACTACGGGCGGCCGGCCTCCGCTGGCCGCGCAGAGCCTCAGGCGTCTGCGGGGACATCGCGGTTTCCCACGGCCACGCCGCGGATCCCAGGGAATCTAGCCTGGCTGGCCGGGCGGCGGGATGAGCGCGCAGAACGCCGCAAGCACGCGCGGCCAGGCACCCGACAGCGGGTCGATCACGTCGAAGTGACCGCGTCCTGGCAGGGCATCGCATGCGACGTCACCATTGGCCCGGGCGGCCCGGTCCGCGTAATCCAGGCTCATCGCGCAGGGAACCACGTCGTCGAGATCGCCGTGCACTAGCCGGACGGGAACACCGACGGGAAGCAGCCTGGCCGGGTCGACCAGTGCGTAGCGGCCCGGATAGCGGTCAGGCCCGCCTCCCATCAGCAGGGCCGCGGCGCCGCTGCCGAGATCCCGCTCGTGGCAGGCGGCAAGGTCGCTCACGGCCGCGAGCCCGACAACACCCTGGACCGGCCTGGCCGGGGGATGCCACGGCGCGTCCGCGGGAAGCCGGTCCCTTGCCGCCGCCCACAAGGCCAGATGGCCGCCGGCGGAGTGACCGGCAAGCAGCACAGCCAACGGATCCACCAGGCCCGCCGCTGCTTCCGCGGCAAGCCCGGGCAGTGCGTCGACCGCCGCGGCGACATCGTCGAAGGTCCCCGGCCAGCCGCCCCCCGCCTGCCCGGTTCTGCGGTATTCGGGCACGCAGACCGCATAGCCCGCCGACGAGAGCGCGGACGCGAGCGGCCCAGCATGGGAACGGTCGTACGCCGCGCGCCAGAAGCCGCCGTGCAGCAGCACGACCAGCGGAGCGCCCGGCCGACCATCCATCCCTGCCGCTCGTACCGGCAGCCACAGGTCAGCGACATGGTCCTGACCTGGGCCATAGCTGAGAACCAGGTCGGGCGGCGGAGATGGCCTGGTCAGGATGTCACGCGGATCCGTGTCGTATCCTCCGGGTGTCACATCAGAACGGAGCGCTGCCAAGTTCCCATAATCGGACCTATCATGCGGGGAGGCCGTACGTGTCGAATGGGGACAGAGGGGAATGCCCATTTGGGTGGCAAGCATAGTGTGGTCACAGATAGTGACGAGCGATGTTTCCGGTCGGGCACCAGCTGACGCGAGGTCGATACTGTGAGGTCGGTACTGTGAGAAACCCGCGTGCCAGATCGGCCGCCCTCGGCGGGATGGCGGGAGCCGCAGTGCTTTCGTTTGGCCTGGCCGGCCTCTTTTTCGCCGGCCCGGGGGCGGCTCAGGCGCAGGCAGCGAAGAATCCGTGTGCCACCCGGCCGGCGTCCGCCGCAGATGTGTTCCCGGCAGCGGGTAGCCGGCCGAGGGCGGGAATTGTTCTCGCCGCGTCAGCTTCGAAGATCCTCACGGCGAGCACGAGCCCGTCGCCCAGTCCGAGCCCGACCAAGACCACGACCACCAGCCCGTCGCCCAGTCCGAGCCCGAGCAAGACCAAGACCACCAGCCCCAGTCCAACCCCCAGCCCCAGCAAGACCAAGACCACCAGCCCGAGTCCCAGCCCGAGCCCGAGCCCCAGCAAGACCAAGACCAGCAGCCCGAGTCCCAGCCCGAGCACCACCAGTCCCACCCCGACGCCCACACCCACCCCGACGCCCAGCCAGCTCTGCGTTTCCGTTCAGCCGTTCTCCAGCTCTTCGCGGGTTAGCCAGGGCCACACGGCCAGCTACGCGGTCTGGGTCTGGAGCGTCGGCGCCAGCACCAAGCTGGTCACCGTCAGCGCTTCGGTCGGGGGCAGCGAGGGTACCGGCGCGCCGCGGTTCTCAGTCTGCCCGGACTCGACCGGGGCCACCTGCGCGCTCGGGGACCTGGCGGCCGGCCGGCCGGATGAGCTGCAGGTCCAGGTGTACGTGCGCGACACCGCCACGCCTGGCGACCTGCTGACACTTGCCGCAAAGGCGCGGGCAAAAGGTGCAGTCTCCTTCACCGCAGCCGGCTCGGTGAGGGTCACCGCCGCAGTGCTCCCGCCGACGAGCCCTGCCGCCACGAGTCCGCTGCCTTCCATCGCCGGGGTGCCCGTGCCGCCCCTTACGGCCAGCACCGGGAATGACACATCGAGCCTGTTCCCCACCGTCTCGCCGCAGCCAACCACTAGCCAGAGCCCCGTCACGGCGGCAGGCCGCAAGCGCGAGATCCGCGCGACAACGGTCTCGGACACGCTGCCCCTGAACCCGCGCCTGATCGGCGGGCAGCTTGCGGGCCTTCTCATCCTGGCCGCGGCGATTGCGATCGCCGTCGCCCGGCTGTCGCTCCGCACGCAACGGCCGCGACACGGCAAGGGGTCGTCGGGCAAGCCGTAGCAGCGGGGAAGCCGTAGTAGCGGAGAAGCCATAGCAGCCGGGCAGGCAGTGGCAGCCAGGTATGCCATGCCAGCTTGAGCCCCTTGCCCGGCACGCCGCCCCAGACCGCGAAGCGGAGCTACTTGGCCAGATGTTCCACCCGCGGCCGGACGCTACGCAGCTCCGAGGCCAGGGCTGACACGCTCAGGGTCGGCGACGCTACGACCCCGAAGGTGTCGCTGTCGGCCCACGCGCACTCCGCGACGCCGCCAGGGACACGGGAGACGCATGCGGCCTCGCCGCCCATAGACCCGGCGCTGGTCCGCAGCGCGCCCCGTGTCTCGCCAATGAAGCTGCTGATGAACCCCCCTGGCGATGCACCAGTGAGATTGCCGCCGATGAATAGCAAAATCTGCGGACCGGAACTCGCGGCCGCGTTCGAGCTGTCCTCGTAGACGGCGTACACCACGTTCTTCGCCTCGCCGGCGCTTCTCGTCTCGAGCTGCCGCTGCAGCAGGCCGGCATCCATCACCCGGGCCAGATGCGGCTCCTTGACGTAGGAGCCGAGCGTGGCCGGCGTCACCAGCACGTGCGCAGGCCCGTCACCAGGGCCCGACAGGGCCGCCACAACAATCCCGGCGAGCGCGATGACAAGCACGCCGACCGTGAGCAAGATCATCCGGCTGCGTAGCCGTCGCCTGCGGCGGCCACCGCGACCTGGCCGACTACGGCGGGCGCCAGGGCGCAACTGGGCGGGGCGGTCCTGTCGGCGTGGCTCCCCGGCCGGAGCGGCAACGGGGCTGGCGGCCGGGCTGGCGGCGAGACTGGACGTCTCGGCGCTGGCAGGCGTAGCGGGAGCGGCGGGCCTAGCGGCGCTGGCGGGACTAGCGGGAGCGGCGGGAGCGGCAGGCGTAGCGGGAGCGGCAAGCGTAGCGGCGCTGGTGGGAGTAGCGGCGGGATTCGCTCGGGCCGCGGCATCGGGATGCCGGCTCGGCCGGCCGACGCGGGCAGCGGGCCCGCGGAGCGCACGCCTGGGGCGCTTCTGATCGAGTCGCCGTGCCGCCGCCACTCGTGTTACAGGAGTCGCAGGTAGCTGCTCTGGCTGCATGGTCGCAGCGGCGGGGCTCGCCACCGGGTCTGCAGGGGCCGCTGGAACCTGCCCTAGCTGGCCGGCCGCGAGCCCTTCCGGCTGCCCGGCCGCGGGACCCGGGGCTGCTGGCCCGGCCCCCGAATAGCGTGGTTGTCCCTCCACTGCTGCTGTATCAGCAGTGGAGTCCCATCCACGCCATTGAGAATCGCGGCGGCCGTCGCGAAGTCCCCGCGGATCCGTGATCTCGCTCGCCGCGGCTCCGCGCGCAGGATCGGACGTCCGCCGCCCGTTAGCCGAGCGCGGATAGGATCGCCAGACATAGCCGGGATCCGTACGGGCATCGTCGCCTGCCGGCACGGTATCTCCGCCGTCACCCGCATAGCCAACCGGGCCAATCTGGTCAGCCGGGCCCGTGTCACGAGGCAGGCCCGCGCGGCCAGCCGGGCCCGCATAGCCAGCCGGGCCAATCTGGTCAGCCGGGCCCGTGTCACGAGGCAGGCCCGCGCGGCCAGCCGGGCCCGTGTCACGGGGCGGCCCCTCATCACGGGGCGGCGGGACTTCACGGGGCGGCGGGACGTCGCCGACCAGCCAGGGTTCCGGCCGCGGGGCCGCCAGATCCGGGGAGGCGGCACCGCCGAAGTCGGCGCTGCGGGCAGTCGGCCGGTCATTGTCCGGGCTGTGGTTCCGACGGCCCCTGCGAACCTTGCGTTCATCCTGGTTCTTGCTGTCGTTCTTCCGGCCGGCACGGCTCCCGCGCGAGGCACGCAGCGCCCGGCGCGAGCGGCCTTTCCTGGCATCCGCGTCACGGACGGCGGCGTCGCCAGGGCCGGCGTCCTCGCCACCGCGCGCAGGCGGGGTGCCGCCGTGGCTCAGGTACTGGTACCAGCCGAATTCCTCATCGGCGTCGAGCCCGCGCTCAGGCCCGGGTGCACCTTCCGACGGCCGGGCTCCCGGCTCCCGGGCACCTGGCTCCCGCACGCCCGGCTCCCGCACGCCGGGCTCCCGTGCTCCCGGCTCCCGGCCGCCCGGCTCCCGGGCCGCCGGGACACCCTCCCCAGGCTCCCCGGCGGGCAACCCTGCCCCCGGCTCCGCCGCCCCCGGCCAGGTATCGTCCTGCGGCGCGCGCGGCAGGCGCAGATCCTGCTGGTCCTGCGGCCACCCGCTGCTCATGAACTTCAGCCACCCCTGACGCTGGCACGAG
>JBEKFH010000354.1:0-4831 GCA_050013415.1 Streptosporangiaceae bacterium
TGCCAGCGAACGAGAGTGCAGCGGACCTGGAGACCCCAGCGGACCCGCGGAACCCCAGCGGACCCGCGGAACCCCAGCGGACCCGCGGAACCCCAGCGGACCCGCGGACCTGGCGGAACCTCAGCGGACCAGGGACTCGACGCGGTCGATGGCCCAGTCGAGATCCTGCTCGGAGATCATCAGCGGGGGGGCCAGCCTGATCGACGTGTCGTGGGTGTCCTTGGCCAGCACCCCGAGGGCGGCCAGCCGCTCGCATGCCTCGCGGCCGGGCAGTGAGGTGAACTCGATGCCGGCCCACAGCCCGCGTCCGCGCACCTCGCGCACGGCGTCGCGGGGCAGGCCGGACAGCCGGTCGTGCAGGTGCGCGCCGAGCTTGGCCGACCGTTCCTGGAACTCCCCAGTCGACAGCATCGCGATCACCTCGCGCGCGACCGCGCAGGCAAGCGGGTTCCCGCCGAACGTGGAGCCGTGCTGGCCAGGCTTGAAAACGCCGAGAATGTCGCTGGAGGAAACCACGGCCGACACCGGCACGATGCCGCCGCCGAGGGCCTTGCCGAGCAGGTAAACATCGGGCACGACATCCTCGTGCTCGCACGCGAAGGTCGTCCCGGTCCGGCCGAGCCCGGACTGGATCTCGTCCGCGATCATCAGCGCGCCGCTGGCGGTGCAGATGTCGCGCACCCCGGCCAGGAATCCCGGCGGCGGCACGAGCACCCCGGCCTCGCCCTGGATCGGCTCGACGAGAACCGCGACCACGCGGTCATCGACAGCCGCGGCGAGCGCGCCGAGATCGCCGTAGGCCGCGGTGCGGAAGCCGGGCGTGAACGGGCCGTACGAGCCCCTGGCCTCCGGGTCGGTGGAGAAGCTGATGATCGTCGTGGTGCGCCCGTGGAAGTTGCCGTCGAACGCCACGATCACGGCCTCGCCAGGCGGCACCCCCTTGACCTCGTAGCCCCATTTGCGCGCGGTTTTGATGGCGGTCTCCACCGCCTCGGCTCCGGTGTTCATCGGCAGCACCATCTCCATGCCCGCCAGCGCCGCCAGCTCGGCGCAGAACGGGCCGAACTGGTCATGCTCGAACGCCCGGCTGACCAGCGTGACCCGCTCGAGCTGGCGCTGCGCTGCGGCCACCAGCCGGGGATGCCGGTGGCCGAAGTTGATCGCCGAGTAGGCAGCCAGCATGTCCAGGTAGCGGCGGCCCGCCACGTCGGTGACCCAGGCGCCCTCCGCCTCGCTGATCATCACGGGCAGCGGATGATAGTTGTGCGCGCCGTGCACTTCGGCCTGCGCGCGCAGTTCTCCTGCCGAGCGCGCGCCGCCGCCCGGTCGCTGGCTTCCCGTCATGTCCTGCCTCCTCACGGCCTCAGCTCCAGGGTGCAGCACTTGGGCCCGCCGCCCGCCCGGAGAAACTCTGACACGTCAACCGGTACTGGCTCGAATCCGCGGTCGGCGAGCTGCCCGGCGAGGCCAAGCGCGCTGGCGGGCAGCACGACATGCCGGCCATCGCTGACCGCGTTCAGGCCCAGCACCTCGGCATCGGTGTCCTTTGCCTCGATCAGCTCGGCGAACTGCGCGGCCAGGGTCGCCCGCCCGGCGTCGTCGAACGCCGCAGGGTAATAGGCGGCAGTATCAGGGTCCAGCACGCACAGCGCCGTGTCGAGGTGATAGAAACGCGGATCGACCAGCCGGACGCTGACCACCGGCAGGCCGAACACCTCGGCCAGATGGTCGGCCACGGCCACGTCGCTGCGAAAGCCATAGCCGGCGATCAGGCCGTGACCGGTGAAGACGATGTCGCCCTCGCCCTCGTTGACGCAGCGCGGCGGCACCGTCACCGGGTATCCGTTCTCCTGGAACCAGCGGAGGTACGCGGCACATTCAGCTTCCCGCTGCGGGAACCGGAAGCGGGCGCCGAGCACCGTGCCGCCGATCACGACGGCGCCGTTGGCCGCGAAGACCATGTCGGGCAGGCCGGGCTCGGGAGTGATGGTGTGCACCAGATGGCCGAGGCGGGCGAACGTGTCGCGCAGGTTCCGCCACTGGGTCATCGCGCGGGCGGCGTCCACGGGCCTGGCCGGGTCCATCCACGGATTGATGGCGTACCGCACGGTGAAGTGCGTGGGCGGGCACATCAGGTAGGTCGCGCGCCGCGGCACCCTGCGGCGCGCGGTACCGTCCGGCTGGGTCATGCGGCTCCCGTCAGGTGATGATCGTCTGCCGATTCAGGGTATGAGCGCAGCATCATGGCCGGCCCGCCGCGATTGCGCCACACCCGTGATTCGCGCCACACCCGGTGACCTGGCCGGGCGGCCGCGGGATGACGTGCCGGCCCGGTGCTCAGCGGGCGCCGGGGGGCGGCGTGACCGCCCGCGGCCGCCCGACGTCACGGGCCAGGTCCAGCCCGAGCAGCCGGTCGACATGCGCGAAGGTCTCGAATGCCGATCCCGGCGGGATCTGCTCGTCCGCCTCCAGCCCGCGCAGCGCGCGCAGCGCCGCGGGCGAGTCCAGGTCGTCGTCGAACGCACCGACGATGTCGCTCACGTACTGGGCGCACATCGGCTTGCTGGGCGACCAGGCCCAGTCCGCCACCCGCTCCCGCCACCGCCGCAGGGTCGCGTCGGCTGCCCGCAGCGTGTCCCAGGTCAGATCCGTCCGCTCCCGGTACCGGTGCTCGAGCAGGGCCAGCCGCAGTGCCAGCGGGTCCAGTCCGCGATCGGTGACGTCGCTGAGCAGCAGCACGCCGGGCCCGGGGCCCGTCATCTCGCGGCCTTCAAAGAGCAGCGGAGCGCCGTCTACCCAGTGCCGCACCCCCTCGTGCCCGGTCACCGACTCTGACGGGGCGCGCTCGTCCTCGTGCTGCGGGAAGCACGCGCCGGTCCCCCCGGCGTGGATGTCGATGACATCGCCCAGGTAGCGCAGCGACTCCGACGCACGCGGCGAGTGATCCGGCGGGCGGATGTTCAGCGCGGAGCAGTCGGCGCGGAACGCGTGCTCATGACGGCGGGCTGGCTCCGGCCCGCCCGGGCCCGCGTCGGCGATGATCTGGCAGACGACGACGGTCAGCCTGCTCCGCTCGGCGCTTCGCCTGATCAGGTCGGGCAGCAGGGCGGAGCGCAGGTCCCCGGCGTGCGCGCGGCGGCTGACCGCCGGCCCGCAGGCGGAAATGCGCAGCTCGCCCCGGCGGGCAGGCGTGATCACCTCGGCCTGCCCGGTCCTGGTGTCGTGGAGGCGGAACACGCGTTCAGCCTAAGGGCCGGGGCAAGTCCCGCACGGAAGCCGGCAGGTCAGTCCCGCGGGAAGCCGGGCAGGCCAGTCCCGCGGGAAGCCGGGCAGGCCAGTACCGCGGGAAGCCGGGCAGGTCAGTCCCGCGGGAAGCCGCGCGCGTCAGCCAAACGCCTTCAGGCGCGCCACGGCCGCGTCGATCCGCTCGTCGGTGGCGGTCAGCGCCACCCGGACATGCCGGCGGCCGGCCGGCCCGTAGAACTCGCCGGGGGCAACCAGGATGCCGGCCTCCGCGAGCACGCGCACTGACCCCCAGCAGTCGCGCGCCGGATGGGCGGCCCAGAGGTAGAGGCCGGCCTCGGAGTGCTCGACTACCCACCCCGCCGCCTCCAGCGCGGGCCGGAGCCTGCGGCGCCGGGCCGCGTACCTGGCGCGCTGAGCCTCGGCATGCTCGTCGTCGTCGAGCGCCGCGATCATCGCCGCCTGCACCGGGGCAGGCATCAGCATCCCGGCGTGCTTGCGTATCTCGGTGAGCTCGGCGACGAGCCCGGGGTCGCCGGTGACGAACCCGGCCCGGTAGCCGGCCATGTTGGATCGCTTGGACAGCGAGTGCACGGCGAGCAGCCCCTGATGGGATCCGCCGCAGGCGTCCGGGTGTAGCACCGACACCGGCGCGGCGTCCCAGCCGAATCCGAGGTAGCACTCGTCCGACGCGACGACCGTGCCCTGCGCCCTGGCCCAGCCGGCCACTTCGCGGAGCTGCCCGGCGGGCAGCACCTGCCCGGTCGGGTTGGACGGTGAGTTCAGCCACGCCAGCGCGGCCCGCTCGCCGCCGGCCGGGCGCGCCCCGTCGGCAGCCGCCGTCCGGGCGCCGGCCAGCAGCGCGCCCACGTGGTAGGTCGGGTAGGCCAGGCGCGGATACGTGACCAGGTCGCCGGGTCCGCAGCCGAGCAGCGCCGGCAGCGCGGCGATGAGCTCCTTGGTCCCGATCACCGGAAGGACCGCGCCCGGGTCGACGGTGACCCCGTGGCAGCGCGCCAGCCAGCCGGCCGCGGCCTCGCGCAGCCGGGGGGTGCCGCTGGCTGCCGGGTAGCCGGGGGAGTCGGACGCGGCGGCGAGCGCGTCGCGCACCACGCGGGGCACCTGGTCGACCGGGGTTCCCACCGAGAGGTCGACCAGCCCGCCGGGATGCCGCGCCGCCCTCGCCCTGGCCGGCTCGAGCGCGTCCCAGGGAAACGGCGGCAGCCGGGTGGCCAGGGTCAGTGCTCGACCTCCTGCGGCGGCAGCGCGGCGATCAGCGGGTGGTCCTTGCTGATCTTGCCGGTCTTGGCGGCCCCGCCCGGCGAGCCGAGGTCATCGAAGAACTCGACGTTCGCCTTGTAGTAGTCCTTCCACTGATCGGGCACGTCGTCCTCGTAGAAGATGGCTTCCACCGGGCAGACCGGCTCGCACGCGCCGCAGTCAACGCATTCGTCCGGGTGGATGTAAAGCATCCGCTCGCCCTCGTAGATGCAGTCGACGGGGCATTCCTCGATGCATGCCTTGTCGAGCAGATCGACGCAAGGCTGCGCGATGATGTAGGTCACCTCGGAACTCCTCTTTCAGTCCG
>JBEKFH010000355.1:0-4829 GCA_050013415.1 Streptosporangiaceae bacterium
GGATCTTGCGGATGTCGAGGTTGATCTTGTCGGTCTCCGAGAGGGTCTGGTCGAGGGTGTGCTGGCCGACGACCTTGCGCAGGGTGGTCTGGGCGATCTGGTCGATCGCGGCGCGGACGTTCTCGATCGCGACGACCGACTTCACGGCGTCGACGACCCGGTAGTAGGCGACCGCGGAGACGTCAACGCTGACATTGTCCTGGGTGATGATGCCCTGGGACTGGATCGGCATCGTCACGATTCTCAGCGATACCCGGTGCAGCACGTCGACGAACGGGATGATCACCTTCAACCCCGGCATCCGCGCTCCCACGACCCTGCCGAGCCGGAACAAGACTCCCTGCTCGTACTGCTTGATGACCCGCACCGACATGTACGCGCCCACCAGCAGCAAGACAATGAGGATAACGACGACGATAATCAAGAGCTTCATGATGCGCCTCTAGTCAGTAACTGATTAAATATTCATGGTGGCCAAGGCGCGCTGCGCTGCTGGAAGCGGTCCATGTGATGATGCCCATGACCGGGCCCTCAGTCAGCAATTAGTTAGCGCACGCGGCAATCCGTTATGCCGGATGGATACCGGCAGGAAATAACTCGGTGGCGTCCTGCCGACGCTGCTCCATGCGCAAAAAAAATCCGGGCCCTGGCCGCGCTACCGTTTTATCGGAAGCTCGGCTGCCTGGGTCCGGAGCAGTAGCTTTAGGCTACGCGCCCTTTGCTCGTATGGGAAACTAGCGCCCCGGTGGCCTACCAGCTTCCGTTGCCGCCCGAGATAGCGACCAGATTGCCCGGGCGGCACGCGCCGAACTCGAGGTGATGCATGTCGGTGACGGATCGCGTGGTCGCCCGCAGCACGAGGGACGGGTAGGCACATGCCGACTTTGCCAGCTGGCCGATGAAGAACGTGCCGCCCATCACCCGTTGGATCTGGGGTGCCGCAAGCGCCCAGCCGGGCGTCAGGGTGACCGTATACCGGCCCGGGTTGGCCACGAAGCCGTAGACGATGCCGTGGCTTCCCCCGTCCAGAAGCTCGAACTCCGCGGGATTCGGCGCACCCGGGCACAGGCCGTACCACCGGCCGCCGAGGACCAGGCCGCCGTTCTCGATCGCGCGGACGCCGGTGAGCCCCTTCCTCGACCGCAGGCTCCAGGCCTGCCCGCCGACCGACCCCGATGAGACCTGCGCCGACGACCTCGTCAGATTGCCGGCCGGCCGGCCCGACAGGACGCTCGTGGCCCGCGGGCTGCACTGGTCCTCAGCATGGGCCAGGGC
This sequence comes from Streptosporangiaceae bacterium, assembly GCA_050013415.1. Classification (GTDB taxonomy): domain Bacteria; phylum Actinomycetota; class Actinomycetes; order Streptosporangiales; family Streptosporangiaceae; genus Palsa-506. Next base: position 1,276 of record JBEKFH010000355.1, read on the forward strand.
GCCATCGCCGGCACCGGCACCGGCACCGGCGAGCGATCCGGCAAGGCCCGAGGCCGATCCCGAGCCCGAGCCCCACTCGCCTTCGCTGCCGGTGATGCTGACGAGCTTGCCGGACGCGCAGGCGCCGAAGCTCAGCCGGTGCGCGGCGCTGCCGGAACTCCCCGACGCGGTGAGCATCATCGTCCGATAAGAGCAGGCGGACCGCGGCAGCTGGCCGATGAAGAATGACAGGCCCGTCAGCTCGCTGACAGCCGGCGACGGCAGCGTGCCGCCCGACGCCAGCCGTACAGCTACCTTGCCGGGGAACTGCACAAAGCCATAGTCGATCCCGCGGGTACCCGCATTGATGAGCTCCATCTCGGCGACGTTCGGGAACCCGGCGCACAGCCCGTACCAGCGGCCGCCGAGCACCAGCCCGCCATCTTCGATCCCGGTCGCGCCTGCCACGCCCCTCTTCGACCACAGGCTCCAGGCCCGGCCGCCGACCGACCCAGACGCGACGTGCACCGACGTCAGTGTCAGCGGCCCGGCGGGCTGGCCGGACGCCGACGCGACCACCGCGGGAGCGCACGCCGACTCCATGCCGCCAAGGGCCCTGCGGCCAGCGCTTCCCGAGCTGCCGGTCCCACGCGGTGACTTCGCCGGGCAGCCGCGCGAGTCCGCCGCATTGCAGGTCGCCGAGTTGATGACGGACAGGGTCCCGGCGGCCACATTGACGATATAGACGGTATGCACGGCCGCAGCGACCGCTATCCGGCGCGGGCTGGCGCCGACCGGGAACGCCGCGGGCGGGTGGTTGCATCCGCGGCTGCTGGCCGCGCCGCAGGCCGCCGTGCTAATCATGGACACGGTATTCGATCCCGAGTTCGCGACGTAGACGGTGCGCACTGCCGGGTCAGCCGCATCTCCCCGCGGGTCAGATCCGACGGTGACCGTCCCGAGCCGCGCGGTGCAACCGGCCGCGTCGAGCGCACTGCAGGTGCTGCGCCGGATGACGGTCACGGTGCCAGGGGCCTCACTGCTGACGTAGATGGCGTTGGCCGCCTGATCGACCGCGATGCCGGCCGGATAGCGGCCGACCGGAATCGTCGCGGGAACCTTCCTGCAGCCGCTGGCGACAGCGGCGTCGCAGGTTCGGCCGTCGATGAGGACCAGGTCGCGGTTGGTGCCGACGTAGACGGTGTCCGTGCCGGGATCCACCGCTATCGGGAACGCGCCGACTCCGACGCTGACGGTGGCGGGCTTCTTCGCGCACCCGCTGGTGACAGCGGCGTTGCAGGTCGCGCCGTTGATGACCGACACCTGGCCGGAGGACGTGGCGGCCACGTAGATGGTGTCGGTCCGCGGGTCGACGGCGAGGAACTCGGGGCCGCCGGGGACCCTGATCAGGGCCGGCCTCTTCGAGCATCCGCTGGTGACAGCGGCGTTGCAGGTGGCCGCGTTGATGACCGCGACCGTGTCCGACCCGCCGTTCACGACGTACGCCGTTCGCGTCCGGTCATCGACGGCCACGCCGATCGGATCCCGGCCGCCGGTGACGGCGTGCCCGACGTGAGCGCAGCCGGCGGTGCTGGACGCGTTGCAGGTGGCCGCGTTGACCACTGTCAGGACGTTGGTCTCTCCGGTCGCGACATAGACCGTCCGGGTCGCGCCGTCGTAGGCGATGCCGGTCGGAAACCCGCCGATCCGGACGGTCGGGGCGGCGCCCGGCGCGACCCCGCCGGCTGGCTGGGCACCGTCCGACCGCCCGATGGCGACGGCGACGCCCACGATGAGCATGACTGCTGCCGCGGCGGCGATCGGCGCGAGGAAACGTGGCCAGCCACGTGCCGCGCGCCGCGCGGCGGCGGGCGGGACGGCAGGCGGGTCGGCGAGCGGGCGCAGGTCCTCCTCGCGCACCGTGCTCGCCTCAGCCGCCAGCGCGGCCCTCAGCCGGTCCTCTGGACTCGTCATGCTTCCTCCCCGAGCCGCCGGCACAACGCGGCGAGGCCGCGCGCGGCTGTGGACTTCACCGTGCCGGGACTGATGCCGAGCACGCTGGCGATTTCGGCCTCCGAAAGTCCCAGGTAGTACCGGAGGACGAGCACTTCACGCCGCCTGGATGACAGGGCGGCCAGCGCGGCGAGTACCTGCCTGCGCTCCTCGGACCGCATCATCTCCTGCTCGGCCGAGTCCTGCGTCACCCGCTCCAGCCTGCCGCCCAGGCCCTCGAACCGGCGGGCGACCGACCGCCGCCGGAGCTGCGAGCGGCAGCCGTTCAGGACCGCGGCGCGAACGTAGGCCAGCGAGTCCTCTCCCCAGGGCCCGTCCGCGCGCCGGGCGTGCAGCCTGGCGAACACGTCCTGGACGACATCCTCGGCCGTGGCCTGATCGCCGACCATCAGCAGGGCCAGCCGCACAAGCTCGGCGTGACGCCGCCTGAACAGCACCGACAGGCCGGACGGAACTGCCTCCCCCGCAGGCTCGACAGGCACCAGTGCCTCCTCGCCGAGCCCCTGCACCTGGCCCGGGCCTGATCGCCCCTGCGTCATGTCTGTAATACGCGCCACCGAGCGTTTGGTTGCCCGGCCGGCCCGATTCCCCGCCGTTCGCCGAATCCCGTCCCGTAAATTACCGCCCGATCTCATGATCACGGAAACAAATGGGGCGCCCAGCACCCATTTGTTTCCGTGATAATGGAACAGCCCGGCATTTGGCCCGGTCCAAGAGCTTGCGCAGCGGCAGCGGCCGTCCCGGCCGGGGCTGGCCTCCTCGGTGATCTCGGGCCAGCCGCCCGCTCGCCGGCAGCCCGGCGGGGACTTGACGGCATGGGCGGGTGACCGCGACGATCAAGGTCTGGGAGGGTCGCCTCGCCTGTCCGTCCCGGGTTGAGGGCGGACCGGGGCATTCCGCGCGGAGAGGTGATCGGGAAAATGGGCAGGGAGCGGCTGGAGCGGTACAGCCTCGCCGGGCGGGAGAACCAGGCCGCTGTCGAGGCTGGCCTGGCCGGCGCGGACTGGTTCCGCAGCGATGTGCCGCGCAAGCGGATGAAGGAGCTGATGCGGCGCTCCGACGGCCCGGCCATCCGGGACACCGCGATCTGGCTCGGCCTCATGATCGCATTCGCCGGTCTCGGGATCGCCTTCTGGGGCAGCTGGCTGGCGGTGCCGTTCTTCCTCGCCTACGGCGTTCTCTACGGCTCGTCGTCGGATTCCCGCTGGCACGAGGCCGGCCACGGCACCGCGTTCAAAACACGCTGGATTGACGAGGGCCTGTACCAGCTCGCCTCGTTCATGATCATGCGCGACCCGACCACCTGGCGCTGGAGCCACGCCCGCCATCACACCGACACGCTGGTGGTCGGGCGGGACCCCGAGATCGCGGCGATGCGCCCGGCGCGGCTGGCGAAGCTGCTGGCGAACTTCGCCGGCCTGGTCGACGTGCCGACGGCCTTCCGGCTGATGTTCCTGCACGCTTCCGGGCGGCTCACCGCCGACGAGGCCGACTACGTCCCGGCGTCCGAACGGCATAAGGTCTACCGGACCGCGCGGATCGACCTGGTGATCTATGCCGCC
>JBEKFH010000356.1:0-4805 GCA_050013415.1 Streptosporangiaceae bacterium
GGTCCTCGGCCATCAGCGCGTGCACGACGCTCAGGCTGCCGGCGATGGTCACATCGCGCCGCTCGCCCTTGACGGCGCCGGCGACGTCGCCGTCGATGACGTGAGAGTTCGCCCATGCCGAGGTGTCGGTGAGCGTGCGGGTGGCGACCAGTTTCGGCACGGCGTTCATGCGCGCGGAGAACGGGTCGTCGCGTCCCGGCCAGAGCCGCGAGAACAACCGCCAGGTCTTGCGCCCCAGCAGCAGGACCCCGTCGTCCAGCGTGCTGCCGAGCCGGAACTTGTCCCCGGCGACGGACTCGGGGCCGTGCCGGAACGCCCAGCCGCCGGCCGGCGTGCCCCCCGACCCGTCCGGGTCGGACACGATCCCGTCCAGGGTGATGAACTCAATGACGATGACGCTCACGATGGGTCTCCCTTCTGGTGCTCACCGGTACATACCGGCGGCACCGGCCGGACTCATCGCGCCGAACGAGATTCGTCGGGGGCCAGTCGCGCGGGCAGGTCAAACGCATCGAAGATGCGCGGATCGGCGAACACGACGTTGTGCGCAACCCGGCCGCCCGTGACCGTGAAGACCTGAAGGGTGTGCAGCCGGTGCCCGCCGCCGGGCTCCGGCGCGTACGCGGCGAGCGCGGGCTGCCCGCTGGCGGTCAGGTGGCGCATGACCCAGCCCGGCCCGCGCATCTCGAGCACGCGGCGGATGAACAAGCCATAGTCGCGACTGCCCCGGTACCACAGCGGCACCGGCGGCATCTCCAGGACCGCCTCATCGGTGAGCAGCCGGACGAGCGCCGGGACGTCGGCCGCCTCGAATGCTCTGGCGTACCGTCCGATCACCGCGCGTACCCCGGGATCGTCCGGCTCGGTGACGTCGCCCAGGTCGCCCGCATCCGCGAGGGCAGCGCGGGCCCGCTGCAGGGCGCTGTTGACCGCCGGGACGGTGGTCCGAAGCTGCGCGGCGACCTCGGCGGCACTGAACTCCAGTACCTCGCGGAGCACGAGCACGGCCCGCTGCCGCGGTGGCAGGACCTGCATCGCGGCCACGAGCGCGAGCCGCAGGTCCGCCCGCAACCCGGTGTCATATCGTGCGTCGGGGAACGGCTCCAGCCAGGGGATGCCGAACGCCGGCGTCAGCGGCGCCCCCGGATCGTCGCTCGGAGCGCCCAGCCCGGACGGCAGCGGCCGCCGAGCGCGCCCCTCCAGCGCGGAAAGGCACGCGTTGGTCGCGATCCGGTACAGCCAGGTCCGGACCGATGCCCGCGCGGCGTCGTACCGGTCGCGGGCCTTCCAAGCCCGCAGCATGGTCTCCTGCACCAGGTCCTCGGCCTCGTGGAACGAGCCCAGCATCCGGTAGCAGTACGCCACCAACTCACCCCGGTACGGCTCGAACTCCACGAGCCCATCATCGGGTAAGCAGCGGCCCGGCATGACCCGCGACCCCGACGATACGAACAACCGGGGTCAGAGCAGGCCGAGCAGCCAGCGAGGGCCAGTCACCGACGCTCCCGCGGCCATGCAGCGGCCGCGCAGTTCCCTGTCGGCGGTCACCACTAGGCGGCTGCCGGGAAGCCGCGCTGCCAGGTCGGCGATCAGGTCGTCGCCCGAGCCGGTGGCGGCAACAGCCCGGACCCGGCCCGCGTCCGGCTGAGCTGGCAGGTCGTCGAGCGCGGCGCGGGCCGCGCCTTCAAGGACGAGCACGAACGCGGCGAACCAGCGCTCCAGCGCCGGGGCCGGCACCGAGGCTGGCAGCGCCGGGACGCCGCGCGCGGCCAGTGCGGTCAGCTCGCCGTGCAGCCGGACCGCCGCCCCGGCCCGGTCACGCCACCAGCCGTCGGCCCGCGAGCCCATCACGTTCGCCACGTCCACGATGACCGTCAGCGGGGCCAGTGCCGTCCGCAGCAACGGCCATTGCCCGGCGAAACCGGGATGCAGGGCCATCCCCCCGACGTCCGCCGCGCCGAACCAGCCGACCTCGCTGGTCTCCGCGCTATCGCTGCGCACCGGGAGCCGCGAGCCGGCGGCGGCGATCACCGTCTGGTAGGCCCAGCCGCCATGATCGTCACGCAGGATCCCGCCGACGCTGACCTCGTCAGGCGGAAGACCGCACTCCTCGGCTGCCTCGCGCAGCGCCGCGGTCACCGCCGACTCGTGACTGTCCTTGGCGCCGCCCGGCGGGCCCCAGGTGCCCGGATGGTGCACCCACCAGCCCCTGCGCTGCAGCAGCACGGCGGCCTCGCCGTCATCAGCCGGCACGTAGGCGAGCAGCCCGGCCGCGCCGAACCGGCCCCAGTGCCGGTGACCCTGGTCGCACCGGATCCAGCCATCACCATCTCGCTCCGCCATCGCGCCGACCTTAGCCGACGCCGATGCCCATGCCGCCCGGCGACGCCGCCGGCACGGCCGGTCATAAGCTGGCAGCATGGTTGAGTCGATGATTTCCGATCAGTTCTCGAAGCTTCGCCAGCGCCGGACGGCGCCGCTGATCCTGGAACTCGATCTCTCCGAGGGGATCTCCGAGGAGCGCCCGGCCGATCCGGTGACGGCCGTGCTCGCCCGCCGCAGGCTGCTGCTGAGCGATGTGCTCGACGGCCTGCGCAGGGCCAGCGGCGACGACCGGGTCAGGGCGCTGGTGGCCAAGGTGGGCGGGCGGGGCATCGGCCTCGCCGTGGTCCAGGAACTGCGCGCCGCGATCGATGAGTTCCGCGAGGCCGGCAAGCTGACGGTGGCCTGGGCGGAGACCTTCGGCGAGTTCTCGGCCGGCAACGTCCCCTATTACCTGGCGACCGCGTTCGACACGATCTACCTGCAGCCATCCGGGGACCTGGGGCTCAACGGGATCGCGGTCGAGCGCCGCTTCTACCGCGGCGCGCTGGACCGGCTCGGGGTGCAGATCCAGGTAGGCAAGCGGCACGAGTACAAGAACGCGGCCGACCAGTTCACCGAACGCAGTTTCACCGGGCCCGCCAGGGAAGCCACCGAGCGGATGACGGCGTCGGTCATCGAGCAGCTCGTCGACGCCATCGCCAGCCGCCGCGGCATCGCCCGCGGGCAGGCGCGCGCGCTGATCGACTCCGGGCCGTTCCTCAGCGGCCAGGCCCTGGAGGCCGGCCTGGTGGACGCGCTCGGCTACCGCGATGAGGTATTCGCTCATGTCCGGAGGCAGGCCGGGCCGGACGCCATCCTGCAGTACGTCAGCCGCTACCAGCGGTCGCGCGCGTTGGCCGAGCGGGCCCGCAGGCTGCCGGCCCCGCGCCAGCAGTCGGTCGCGCTGATCTACGCGACCGGGCCGATCAGGCGCGGGCGCAGCGGGCACGGCCCGATGTCCGGCGGCGCGATGGGCTCGGACACCATCGCCGCGGCGCTGCGCGCGGCCACGGCGGACGACCGGGCCCGCGCGATCGTGCTGCGCGTCAACAGCCCGGGCGGCTCCTACGTGGCCTCCGACACCATCTGGCGCGAGGTGGTGCGGGCCCGGGCAGCCGGCAAGCCGGTCGTGGTGTCGATGAGCGACGTGGCGGCCTCCGGCGGCTACTTCATCGCGATGGCCGCCGACGCGATCGTGGCGCAGCCGGGGACCGTGACCGGCTCGATCGGCGTGCTGTCCGGCAAGCCGGTGGTCGCCGAGCTGCTCGGCCGGGCCGGAGTGACGACCGACTCCGTCGCGGAGGGCGCCCATTCCGCCATGTTCACCACCAGCCGCCCGTTCAGCGAGGATGAGTGGGCGCTGGTCAATGACTGGCTTGATCACATCTACGCCGACTTCACCGGCAAGGTGGCGGCCGGCCGCGGCATGTCAGCCGAGCGGGTACACGAACTCGCCCGGGGCCGGGTGTGGACCGGCGCGGACGCACTGGCCAACGGGCTCGTCGACGAGCTCGGCGGGCTGGACACCGCAGCCGCGCTGGCCCGCACCAAGGCCGGCCTGCCGCCCGGCGCGCCGCTGCGCGTCTACCCGCGGGTGCGGCCGCTTGACCGGCTGCGCCCGCCGGCATCGAGCGATGCGGCATCGGCCGCGGCGGCCGGGCTGGGCGCCGGCCTGCTCGCGGAGAGCTGGGGGCCGGCCTGGCGGCTGGCCGCGCGGGCCGGTCTCTCGCCGCACGGACCGCTGACGCTGCCTGGCAGCTGGACCTTCGAGTGACGGAACGGATCGTGGCGGCTGACTCAGCCCGGATCGGCGAGGTGCTGGAGGCGTTCGCCTCGGGCGTCACCCTGCTGACCGTGGCCGACGGCCGCGACGACATCGGGACGACCGTGAGCGCATTCTGCCCGGTATCCCTGGACCCGCCGCTCGTGCTGGTCTCGCTGATCGCGGGCTCCTACCCGGCCGAGCTGCTCGGCCAGGCGGATCAGTTCGCGGTGACCATGCTGACGGCCGGCCAGCGGATGCTGGCCGGCCGGTTCGCGGCGTCCGGCCGCCCGGGCGCCCGGCTGCTGCTGGACGGCGTGCCGCACCAGCGGGGTGAGCTGTCCGGCGCGCTGATCGTCTCCGGCGGGCTGGCGGCGATCGAGTGCGAGGTCAGCCGGCGGGTACCCGCCGGGGACCACCTGCTGCTCATTTCCCGGGTGGCTACGGTGGCCTACGTCGCGCCCGCGGGGCAGCCCCTGGTCAGGTTCCGCGGCGGCTACCCCGCCGTCGGCGCCGGGCTTACGGCCTGACCCGCGAGGCGGGTGACCGAGAGCCTTCACGCGCTCAGGTAGGCCAGCACGGCGAGCACCCGCCGGTTGTCGTCATCCGATGGCGCCAGGCCGAGCTTGATGAAGATGCTCGTGCTGTGCTTGCTGACCGCCTTCTCCGAGACGAACAG
>JBEKFH010000357.1:0-4797 GCA_050013415.1 Streptosporangiaceae bacterium
GCCAGCTCCACGCCGATCGCGTGGTTGTTGAAATAGGCGGCGTTGAGATACGCGGCGAGTAGCTGGTCCTTGGTCAGCTCGTGCTCGACCTTGATGGCGATCCGCAGCTCCCGGATCTTCCTGGCCGTCGTGTCCTGGATGGCGTCAGCCTTCTGCGCGCTGGTCGTGGCTGTCAGTATCAGCGCGTTCTTCACGTACTGCTGGGCGAGGGTGGAGCCGCCCTGGACCGGATTGTGCTCGACGTTGTTGACCAGCGCCCGCAGGGTTCCCCGGAAGTCGAGCGCGCCATGCTGGTAGTACCTGGCGTCCTCGATCGCGACGATCGCCTGCCGCATGACCGGCGCGATCTGGCCGTAGGCCACCGGCACCCGGTCGACGTTATCCGGGTAGTAGTAGGCGATCAGGTGGCCGTGACGGTCGAGGATCTCCGAGCGGACGGGCAGCTGGCCGAGCGCGGGCACGGCCAGGTTGTTGAACTTGTTTGCCGCGTCGCGGGCGAGGATTCCGATCCCGCCCACGGCGGGAACAGCGACCGCGGCGACGATCAGTCCGGCCGCCGCGGCCATGATGACAAGCCTGCCGCCCGCGCTTACCCGGGCAAGGCGATCCGATCTCAGCACGAAATCAGGGTACGCTTGCCGTGGCTGCCCCCCGCCCCCGACTGAGAATCCGCAGCTAAGAACGCCCCCGAGGCCCCTGAACCGGCCAGCCGACCGCCTAGGTGACTAGTCACGTCTGTCCGCATAGCCCATCAGGGCTATCTGCGAAATGGGCCCGACAGGGACTAGCGCTTCGGCCAGGATTTCCGTAAGTTACTCCGCAACCATGACACCGGAGCCTGGCACCGCCGCCATCGGTTCCTTCCTGCCAGTGAACGCCGTCCGGCGTGACGACCCCCAGCGGGCGTGACGATCAGGAGGAGTTGGGCTAAATGTGGATCACGGACTGGACCGCCCGCGCCGCGTGCAAGGGCACGGACCCTGATGAGCTGTTCGTTCAGGGGGCGGCGCAGAACCGGGCCAAGCTGATCTGCCGCGGCTGCCCCGTGCGGACCGAGTGCCTCGCGGACGCGCTCGATCATCGCATCGAGTTCGGCGTGTGGGGCGGCATGACCGAGCGTGAGCGGCGCGCGCTGCTTCGCCGCCGCCCGGACGTGGTTTCCTGGCGGGATCTGCTGGAGAACGCGCGCAACCAGTACGAGCGTACGGGCGACGAGCTCGTCGCCAGCTGATCAGTCGTCAGCTGACCTGCGCATCTGGCCACCGCGCGCTGCGCGGTCCGATCCGCTCTACCGGGCCGGGAAGCTCTCCCCGATCGCCCGGAGCCCGGCCAGGTCATGCACGTCCTCGGCCTGCGCCGGTACCTCGGCCACCGGGACCAGCGGGTGAGCCGCAGTGAAATTCTCCGCCACATGCCGTTCCTGGGCGGCTAGCTGCATTCGCTCGGCGTGCAGCCTGAGCGCGGCGATGGCCAGCGAGTGCGGCTCGTCATCAGACTCCCCGGACCCGGCCCGGGACTGCCCGGACCCAGCCGGCGGCTTGCTGCCCGGCGGGTCCGCGAGCTGCCCGTCGGCCTGCTGAGTCTCGGCGGCCAGCATCTCGGCGGCGGCCAGGCTGCGCGCGGCGGACAGCCGCGCGGCGGGTGAGGAGTGCACCCGGTTGATGATGAGCCCGGCCAGCGGCATGCCCTCCAGCGCCAGCCGCTCGACGAAATAGGACGCCTCCCGCAGCGCGTCGGGCTCCGGGGCGGCGATCACCAGGAACGAGGTGCCCGGTGCTCGCAGCAGCTGGTAGGTGTAATCGGCGCGCTCCCGGAATCCGCCGAACATCGTGTCAAGCGCGGTCACGAACGTCTGCGCATCCCGCAGCACTTGGGCACCGAGAATCTTCGTCAGCACGTTGGTCACCATGCCGAATCCGACGTTCAGCACCCGCAGGTAGGCCCGGCCGCCCAGCTTGGCCGGGACGGTGAGCAGCCGGAGCAGCCGCCCGTCCAGGAAGCGGCCGAGCCGCTGCGGGGCGTCGAGGAAGTCAAGCGCCGACCGGCTCGGCGGGGTGTCGACGACGATCAGGTCCCACTCGTCAGAGCGGCGGAGCTGGCCGAGCTTCTCCATGGCCATGTACTCCTGGGTGCCGGCGAAGCCAGACGAGAGCGACTGGTAGAAGGGATTCGCCAGGATCTGCGCCGCCCGGTCCGGATCGGCGTGCGCCTCCACGATCTCGTCGAAGGTCCGCTTCATGTCGAGCATCATGGCGTGCAGGCTGCCGGCCTCGCCGGCGCCGGCGGACTCCCCCCTGCCGGATCCGCCGTGCCCGCGCCCGGAGCCGCCGCTGGCGACCCCGGGAACCGGCCGCGGGGTGTTGTCCAGGGCGGACAGCCCCATCGACTGGGCGAGCCTGCGGGCCGGGTCAACCGTGATCACCACCACGTGCCTGCCGCGCTCCGCCGCCCGGACCCCGATCGCCGCTGCCGCGGTGGTCTTCCCGACGCCGCCGGATCCGCAGCACACGATGATCCGGGTGCGGCGATCGTCGATCAGCCGGTCCACGTCCAGCGGCGGCGCCGCGATGCGCGGCATCAGGCGGCGCCCTGATCGCGCAGCGCGGCCGCTATCTGGTACAGCCCGGCCAGGTCGATGCCGCCGGCAATCATCGGCAGGTCATACCTCGGCTGTCCCGGCGCGGCCAGCCTGCGGCGCTGCGCGCGCTGGCCGGTCACCGTCCTCGCATGGTCGACCAGCTCGGCGGCCAGGGCGGCGGCGAGCTGGCGGCTGTCCTCCAGCCCGGCGGCCTTCAGCCCGAGGGCCAGCTCGCCCTCGTCCACGGACCCGCTCGCCGCCGTGCGCAGCTGGCCGGGCGACAGGACCAGCGGATGGACCATGTTGATCATGATGCCGCCTGGCTGCAGGCCGCCATCGCCCAGCCCGGCGAGCTCGGAGATGCCGTCCAGCGTCTCCTGAACCGGCATCTCCTCCAGCACGGTGACGAAGTGCACGGCCGTCTCCGGTGAGCTGATCACCTTCTGCACGGTGTCCGCGTGACTGCGGGTCGGCCCTACCCTGGCCAGGCCCGACACCTCGGCGGTCACGTTGAGGAACCTGCCGATCCGCCCGGTTGGCGGGGCGTCCATGACGACCGCGTCGTAGACGTGCCTGCCGCCCTCGCGCCGCCGTGTTGCCTCGGCCGCCTTCCCGGTGAGCAGCACGTCGCGCAGGCCGGGCGCGATCGTGGTGGCGAAGTCGACGACGCCGAGCTTGGTCAGCGCCGTGCCAGCGTGCCGGAGGTTGTAGAACATCTCCAGGTACTCCAGCAGCGCGTGCTCGGGATCGGCGGCAAGCGCGTAGACGTCGCCGCCCGGACGGGTAGCGGTAGCCGGGGCGACCGCGACTTTGCGTTCCTCGTACGGGAGCGGCGGGCAGTCGAAGACCTGGGCGATCCCCTGCCGCCCCTCGACCTCGATGAGCAGCACCCGCTTCCCGCCCGAGGCGAGCGCCAGGGCAAGCGCGGCGGCCACCGTCGTCTTGCCCGTCCCGCCCTTGCCGGTGACGACGTGCAGCCGCACGCCCTCCCAGTCCGTATCCCTCGTGCTCACGCCATGGAGGCTATCCGCGCCCGGGTGCTGCCTCGTCGGCTGGCCGCCCAGGTGTCACTAGGCTGGTGAGGGAAATCGGCGCGTAGCCGGGAGAGAGGTGTTCACGATGGTCGTCCTTCTGATCATCCTGGTGATTCTCGTGGTGGGGGGCCTTGTCGCGACGGGCCGCGCAATGCGCGTGGTGCAGCAGTACGAGCAGGGCATCGTCTTTCGGTTCGGCAAGGTGCTGCCGGGAACGCGCGGTCCGGGGCTGCACGTGATCCGGCCCTTCGGTGACCGGATGCAGAAGGTCAACATGCAGATCATCGCCATGGCGGTCCCGGCGCAGGAGGGCATCACCAGGGACAATGTCAGCGTCCGGGTGGATGCGGTGGTCTATTTCCGCGTCGTCGACCCGATCAAGGCGACGGTGAATGTGCAGAATTACATGTTCGCTGTTTCGCAGCAGGCGCAGACTTCGCTCCGTTCAATCATCGGACAGTCGGAGATGGATCAGCTGCTCGCCGAGCGGGCGACCGTCAATAAGGAACTCCGCCGGATCATCGACGAGCCGACCGAGGGCCCGTGGGGAATCCGGGTCGAGCGGGTGGAGATCAAGGACGTGAGCCTGCCCGAGGGAATGAAGCGGTCCATGTCGCGGCAGGCGGAGGCGGAACGGGAGCGGCGCGCCCGGATCATCACCGCGGACGGCGAGTACCAGGCGTCCAAGCGGCTCGCCGCCGCGGCCAACGTGATGGCGCGCGACCCCGCCGCCCTGCAGCTCCGGCTGCTGCAGACCGTGGTCGAGGTGGCCGCCGAGCGCAACAGCACCCTGGTCATGCCGATACCGGTCGAGCTGCTCAGGTTCTTCGACAAGTTCACCCCGCCCGCGCCGGCCGGCGAGCAGAAGTCGGCGGAGGACTCGGCCTCGCTCGCCGACTTCGGCGACGCGGCGGTGGCCGAGGCGGAGGCCGACGCGGAACTGGGCAGCGCGGCCGCGCCGCTGGAGATACCGGACATCCCGCCGATCCCCGAGCTCGTCGCGGACGTCGACGACGCCCTGCCCGCCGATGCCGCGACCCGGCGCGGCCCGGCGGGGAGCGCGGGATAGGGCCCGGCGGGGCGCGCGGGACAGGTCTGGCGGCGAAGCGGGACGGGGCTAGCGGCGCGGTAGGTAGCTGGCGGCGGAGGACGCCGGGCGGGCGGGTCGCTAGAGTCTGATCATGC
>JBEKFH010000358.1:0-4793 GCA_050013415.1 Streptosporangiaceae bacterium
CAAGCTCTGACCGGCCGCGCCGCTGCGTTACGCGGCAGCGAGCTCGTGCCCCAGAGGAGCAGCCACAGCCAGGCGGGCCCGGTCAGTTCCCGGCAAGGGACACGCCGGTGGCGGTGAACCGGGCTTCGATGGTGGCCGTCAGCTCCTGCGGTACCGGGTCAAGAGACGGCGCGTCCGGCTCCCCGCCAGGGCCACTGGCCGCCCGCGCCACCTGGGCACTGTTGAATCGGAGACCCCCGCTCTCCCCGTTACTGCCGAGTAGCCCGACGTCGGCGATGTGCTCGACGCCGTGCAGCGAGCCGCCGAGCGCGGTGGCGTAGTCGCGGCCCTTGCGGATGGCGGCCTGGATGGCGGCCGCGCGCACCTGCGCCCACGCGGGATTGTCCCAGTCGACCTCCCAGGAGACGCCGCGCACGCTGAAGGCATCGTGGCTGGCGACGACGCTGCCGAGCGCGTCCAGGGTGCCGAACTCGCGGACCTCAATCACGACGGCGACCATGGCGGTCACCTGCCCGGTGGGCTCATAGCGCCCGGTCTTCTTGTCGTGGTCGCGCTCGACGTGTGTCGTCGCGGACTGAGCCGACCAGGTCAGCGGGCGGCGCTGCGTCGCCGCGCTGAGCGCCATTCCGCCGAGTGCGGCTAGGTCGGCGGTGAGACTATCAAGGCTCATCGCGGCGGACCCCAGCGCCTCCGCCTTGGATCCCCGGGACGATTCGATCACGCCGGCCAGGATGACGCAGTCGGGCGCCACGGTCAGCCGGGCCTCACCCCGGACAGACAGCAGCGGACCGCTCAGATCGCTCATCGTCTCTCCTTCACTCGGCTGGCTCGTTGAGCTGAAACCGCCTTCTGCCGGGCCCGGGCGGCTTCAGCATGGTAACCAGCGAAGTGAACGAGAGTATTAACGCAGCCTGCGCGGCCCGTGCCGTTCCCAGGCGCCTGACGCCGGGGAACTGTGCGCGCGCTGCTCAGCGTGCTAGATCGTCAAACTCGCCCTTTTTCGCGCCGTCGAGGAAGGCATGCCATTCGGCAGGCGTGTAGACGAGCACCGGGCCGGTAGGATCCTTAGAATCCCTCAGGGCTATCTTGTCGGCAACTGATGCAATTTCGACGCAGGCACCGTTATTTGTACTAAGCTGTGCCTTGCGCCAAGTGAGACCAATCCGCTCCAGATCGGTCAGCGTAATCTTTCCTATCATATGACGATTACCTTCGCTTCCTTCTTGTCGTGCAGCTTCCGCTGGAACACTGCGACGGTGACGCTCGGTCGTGAGCCAAGAAAATAAGCACAGGCGGCATGATGCCTGGTCATGCCGCCTGGTCAAGAGTAGCTTGTGGCAATTCCGGTGAGCAAGGAAATTGAGTCTGATGGATTCAATGCTATGGTTTGGAGATGGGAGAATATCGCCCGATATCTCTCCAGGTAGATGTTTCCGACCAGGCCCTCGACATAGACGATGTCAGATACGAGATCCTGCTCAAAGTTCAAAATAGTGAAGACGCTCTCCATCGCCGGATGCGCTCCGGTCTCGAACGAGATGATCTGCACGGTGACATTAGGCCGCTGCGCCGACTCGCGGATTCGCTGCAGCTGAGCACTCATTACCACTGGCCCCCCCACTTGCCGGTGCAGGGCCGCCTCGTCGAGGATCGCGTGGTAACGCGGCCCGTCGCCCGGCACGAGGATGGCCTGCCGGGTGAGCCGCGCATCGAGCAACTGCTCAAGTTTCTGAGAACTGAACGGCGGCACCTCGGCGCGCAGCATTGCCCGGGCGTACTCCTCGGTCTGGAGGAGGCCCGGAACCCCTCCGGACTGGTAGGCATCGATTGAGACCGCTTCGGTTTCCAGGCCAACGTAGGTGGCGTAGGGCAGATCGTAGTCCTGCCACCAGCCCCTCTGCTTACCCTCCCGGGCAAGCGCCATGAGGCGCTCCCGTTCCCCGGGATCCGTTACCTGATAGATATCGCATAGGTCGCGTATGTCCCGCGGGCTCGCGCCGCTCTGGCCGGTCTCGATCCTGCTGAGCTTGGTCGGGGAGAACAGCAGCCTGGTGGTGACCTCTTCCGCGGTCAGCTCGTGATCCGCGCGAAGCGTGCGCAGCAGCGCGCCCAGCTCCCTGCGCCGGATCGTCGGGCTACCTCCGGGTGCCATTTTGGCCTCATATCTCCCGCAGAACGCTCCGTGTCCCGGGCGTTCGACTCACGCGCTGCATGCCAGCGAAAGATCGCATTCAGGGCGAGCTACTCGGGGCCGGCCCAGGTCACCGGCGGCGCGGGAACCGGCAAGACCGTGACCGCGCTGCACCGTGCCGCCTTCCTGGCCCGACGGCTGGAGGAGCCAGCCCAGGCAGGCTCGGCGGCCTCGCCAGGTCAGCCAGATCAGCCCGAACCGCCGATCCTGGTGACCACCTTCACCCGCAACCTGGCCGAGGCTCTCGACGCCCAGCTCGCCCTGCTCATCACCGACCCCGGCGTCCGCGGCCGCATTGAGGTGCTCAACGTGGACCGGCTCGCCTACCGCGTGGTCAAGGACGCCCGCGGCGCCCCGCCAATCGCCGATGTCAGGGAACTGCGCCAGCGGTGGGCCGACGCGGCGGCAGGCGGGCCTGAGTTCACCCCCGTGTTCCTCCAGCACGAGTGGGAGCAGGTCATCCTCGCGCAGGACCTGCACACCGAGCAGGCCTACCTGACCTGCCTGCGCACCGGCCGGGGAAGGCCGCTCAGCAAGGCCCAGCGCAGCCAGGTGTGGCTGGCCGCCGACCGCGTCACCGCAGAACTCAGGGCGGCCGGCCAGTCAACCCACATCCAGCTCGCCAACGAGGCCACCCACCTGCTGCGCGAGACCGGCCAGGCTCTCTACCAGCACGTGATCGTGGACGAGGCCCAGGACCTCCACCCAGCCCAGTGGCGGCTGCTGCGCGCCGCCGTGCCGGCCGGACCCGACGACCTGTTCATCTCCGCTGACCCGCACCAGCGCATCTACGACAACCGGGTCTCCCTGGCCAGTCTCGGCATCCAGGTGCGCGGCCGCAGCCGCCGGCTCACCGTGAACTACCGCACCACCCAGGAGATCCTGGCCTGGGCTGTCCCGCTGCTCGGCCCGGCCGCGGTCACCGGGCTCGACGGTGACGCGGACAGCCTGCTGGGCTACCACTCGCCCATGCACGGCCGCCGCCCGGTGATCCACCAGGCCGCGACCCGCCAGGAGGAACTCGCGTCATTGACTGAACGGATTTCCGCATGGCTGGCGTCCGGCACAGAGCCGCATGCCATCGGGGTGGCCGCCCGGTCCTCCAGCCTGGCCGGCCAGGCACGCGAAGCGCTCAAGGCCGCGGGCATCCCGACCCTGGCGCTGTCGACGCACAGCACGAAGAACGCCGTCCGCGCGGGCACCATGCACGGCATGAAGCGCCTGGAGTTCCAGGCTGTCGCCGTCATCGGCGTCGAGCAGGGCGCGGTCCCTGCGCCCGGCGCGCTGACGCCTGCCAGCGAGGATCCGCTCGCGCACGACCAGGACCTCCAGCGCGAGCGCCGTGATTCGGCAGCTCGGGGACTTCCCGGCGGAGGTGTTTGACGCCCTGATCGCGACCATCGTCATGGTGGTCGAATACCCGGGTGATCCGATGCGGACGTTCCCGGCGAGCGATCCGTATGCGCGTTTACTCGCCCCAGCGGCCGACGTCGCGGCGGGAGACGCGCTTGCCGTTCCGGGTGGGGAACTGGCGCAGCGCCGAGTAGGGCATGCGCGCGGCGTCGCCATGCCCGGCATGCTTGTGCGGCTTACACAACCGGCAGCCCTTCCAGCGCCGTCCGCTCGTTCGGGCCATCGCCTCTCCTCGGAGTCTGTCGGCCGCCATGTCCGTGCGGTTTCATTAAACGGTTCTTACGCCAGGCGCGGGATGTTGTCTACGATGTCGGGCGGATCGGGCTGATGGCGAAAGGGGCGGACGTGCCGGCATCGCGGGACGGGCGAGCGGACGTTCCTGAGCAGGCAGACGTCGATCGCGCGCGGACTGCGGACCGGCCTGACCCCTGGTCGCGGGCCGGGCTGAAGCTGCGCCTTGAGCAACTGTCGCCTGGCCATCCGAGTTCGCCGCGATATGCCGGTGATTCCGGGACGGATCCGCCGGGCCGCGGGACGGATCCGCCGGGCCGGGGGCCGGATGCGCCCCGGCGCGACTACTGGACCGAAGTGCCCAGGTTCCTGCGGGCTTGGGCGGATCATGTCCGCCTGTGGCCGGCCGACCAACGGGCGGCCGCGGTGGACCGCTCGCAGGATCCTGCCGGATCCTGGCGGGGAGACGGGAACCAGTACCTGAGCCCGGAGCAGCACGCGCAGGCCAAGGATGTGATCGCTGGCGTCCAGCGGGCAGAACGCGCGCTGACCGGGCAGATGACGGACGTCGCGCAGGAAAATTCCTGCGGCGGCTGGTTAGAGGGTCTGCAGTTCCGGCGCAAAGGCGAGGAACGACTCAAGGAGAAGATCGCCGAGAAAGTCGAGCACGAACCCGGCAAGACACCTGCCGGGGCGGCGCAACGGATAAATGACGCGATCCGCTATACCTTCTGCTTCGAGCCGGGGACGTATACGGATGGGTACTGGGATGTCAAGCAGCGGCTGGAGGCACGCGAGTACAAGATGATCTACGGCGAGAACCACTGGCGTGATGATCCGGAGTACAAGGGGGTCAACACGCGCTGGGTCACGCCGGAGGGTCAGCGGTTTGAGCTGCAGTTCCACACCCGTGAGAGCTTCCACGCCAAGCAGCAGGTAACCCACCGGTCCTACGAGC
>JBEKFH010000359.1:0-4768 GCA_050013415.1 Streptosporangiaceae bacterium
CTGCTCGCCCAGGCAGAGTCGGTGTTCGCGCTGTCGAACGGGCACCTGGGCTGGCGGGCGAACCTGGACGAGGGAGAGCCGCACGGCCTGCCGGGAACCTACCTCAACGGGGTCTACGAGCTCGGGTCGCTGCCGTACGCGGAGGCCGGCTACGGGTTCCCCGAGTCCGGGCAGACGATCATCAACGTGACGAACGGCAAGCTGATCCGGCTCTACGTCGACGACGAGCCGTTCGACGTGCGATACGGGGAACTGCGCGAGCACGAGCGGGTGCTTGACTTCCGGGCCGGCACGCTGAGCCGCCGCGCCGAGTGGGCGTCCCCGGCCGGGAAGGCGGTCCGCGTCTCCTCCGTCCGGCTGGTGTCCCTCTCCCAGCGGGCGATGGCGGCGATCTGCTACGAGGTGGAGCCGGTCGGCGCGCCCGCCCGGATCTCGGTGCAGTCCGAGTTGCTCGCGAACGAGCAGCTCCCGCAGCCGGACGGGGACCCCCGCGCGGGCACCGTCCTGGAGGCCCCGCTGATCGGCGAGTACCGCATCGCCGATGCCACGCTCGTCCTGCTGGTGCACCGGACGCGGGCCAGCGGGCTGCGGATCGGCGCGGGGATGGATCACCTGATCAGCGGGCCGGACGGGGTGCAGGTGGAATCGCGGAGTTACGAGGACGGCGGCGCCGTCACCGCCACGGCCGTGCTGCAGCCGGGAGAGCGGCTGCGGGTGATCAAGTTCGTCGCCTACGGGTGGTCGGAGGTGCGCTCCCTGACCGGAGTCCGCGACCAGGTGGCTGCGGCCCTGAGCGCGGCCAGGCAGACCGGCTGGGACGGGCTGCTGGCCGAGCAGCGCAGCTACCTTGACGACTTCTGGGGCAGCGCCGATGTCGAGATCGACGGGGACACCGAGGTGCAGCAGGCGGTGCGCTTCGGGCTGTTCCATGTCCTGCAGGCGGGCGCCCGCGGCGAGAACCGGCCGATCGCGGCGAAGGGGCTGACCGGGCCCGGCTACAGCGGGCACGCCTTCTGGGACACCGAGACCTTCGTGCTGCCGGTGCTCACCAGCACCGCCCCTGGCGCGGCCGCCAGCGCCCTGCGGTGGCGGCAGAGCACGCTGCCAGTGGCCATCGACCGGGCGGCCCAGCTCGGGCTGCACGGCGCGGCCTTCCCCTGGCGGACGATCGCCGGCCAGGAGTGCTCGGCCTACTGGCCGGCCGGCACCGCCGCTTTCCACATCAACGCGGACATCGCGGACGCGGTGATCCGCTACGTCCACGCCACCGGCGACGAGGATTTCGCCCGCGATACCGGGATCGAGCTGCTGACCCACACCGCGCGGCTGTGGCGCTGCCTCGGGCACCATGACGCGCTGGGGAAGTTCCGCATTGACGGGGTCACCGGCCCGGACGAGTACAGCGCCATCGCCGACAACAACGTGTACACCAACCTGATGGCCCGGCAGAACCTGACGGCGGCGGCCGATGCGGCGAAGCGGTATCCGGAGCGGGCACGCGAGCTCGGCATCGACGAGGAGGAGGCCGCGTCCTGGCGGGACGCGGCGAGCGCGATGCTGATCCCCTACGACGAGGCGCTCGGGGTGCACCCGCAGGCGGACGGATTCACCCGGCACCAGATCTGGGACTTCGCCGGGACCTCCGGCGACCAGTATCCGCTGCTGCTGCATTTCCCCTACTTCAACCTCTACCGCAAGCAGGTCGTCAAGCAGGCCGACCTGGTACTCGCCATGCAGCTGTGCCCGGATGCCTTCACCCCCGAGCAGAAGGCGCGGAACTTTGACTATTACGAGGCACTCACCGTCCGCGACTCGTCGTTGTCCGCGTGCACCCAGGCGGTGATCGCCGCCGAGGTCGGGCACCTCGATCTCGCCTTCGACTATCTCGGCGAGGCCGCCATGATGGACCTGCATGACCTGGAGCACAACACCAGGGACGGCCTGCATATCGCGTCCCTGGCCGGCAGCTGGATCGCGCTGGTCAGCGGCTTCGGCGGGTTCCGCCAGCACGCGGAGACGGTCAGCTTCGCGCCGCGGCTGCCCGAGGGCCTGACCAGGCTCGCGTTCAGGCTGATGATCCGCGGCGGGCCGCTGGGTGTCGAGGTAACCAGCACCCAGGCCAGGTACCTGCTCGCCAGCGGCGAGCCGCTGCGGATCCTGCACCACGGCGAGCAGCTCGACCTGAAGGCCGGGAAGCCGCAGGTCCGCCCGCTGCCAGCGGCGTCCGTCCGGCCCCGCCCCGGCCAGCCGCCCGGGCGGGAGCCGGTCCACCGCAGGGTCAGCGCGGAAGCCAGCTAACGCTGCCCGCGGCCGGCCCCCCCACCTCAGCGTCCTGCCTCGGCCGGTCAGCCGCGTGGCTGGGACTCCACTGTCGCTGTTTCCGCAGTGAAGTCCCAACCATGTCGTTGGCGCCAGGCCCGCGGCCGGCACCGCAGGGCGGTCGCCGGATCGCTGTGGTTAGGTTCTGACTGTTGCCTGATCGCTGCTGAGGGAGAACGCCATGACTGATGCACCGGGTATCGACCCTGCTGTCCCGCCGAGCGGCCACGGGTGCGCGGACTGCGACGCCGCCGGCGGGTGGTGGCTGCACCTTCGCCGGTGCGCGCAGTGCGGCCACGTCGGGTGCTGCGACTCCTCGCCGTCGCAGCACGCGAGCGCTCATGCCGCGGCGACGGGGCACCCGGTGGTGCGCAGTTTCGAGCCGGGCGAGTCATGGTTCTGGGACTACAGCACCGAGCAGTTCACCGACGGGCCGGAGCTGGCCCCCCCGGAGCATCATCCCGTCAGCCAGCCGACGCCCGGCCCGGCCGGGCGGGTGCCGCGCGACTGGCAGCGTCACCTGAACTAAGGAGGGACCCAGATGGACGAGCAACGGGCACGGGCACTGCTGGCCGCCGAGCGAGCCGAGGTGCAGGACCTGCTGGCGGGCACCGAGGCAGCCGGGCAGGACGACCGGAGCGCGGAGAACGAGACCGGGGACATCGCCGATCGCGCGCAGCCGCTCACCGCGGAGGGCATGGACGACGCGATCGCCGGCAGCCTGCGCGACCGGCTCGCCGCGATCGGCCGTGCCGAGCAGCGGCTGGACGACGGGACGTACGGCCGGTCCGTGCGCAGCGGGCTGCCGATCCCGGACGAGCGCCTGGAGGCGGACCCGGCGGCCGAGCTCACCTTCGAGGAGGCAGCCGGTGAGCAGCGCTCCTGACCACCGGCCGCGCGGGCCGGCCGGCCGCCAGCCGCCGGACCTCGCGCTGATCGACGCGTACTGGCGGGCGGCAAACTACCTGTCGGTCGGGCAGATTTACCTGCTGGACAACCCGCTGCTGCGCGAGCCGCTGCGGGCCGAGCACGTCAAGCCGCGGCTGCTCGGGCACTGGGGCACCACGCCAGGGCTGAACCTGCTCTACGCGCACATGAACCGGGTGATCAAGGAGCGCGACCTGACCGCGCTGTACGTGACCGGCCCGGGTCACGGCGGCCCCGGGCTGGTGGCCAACGCGTACCTGGAAGGCACCTACAGCGAGGTGTACTCCTCGATCGGCCAGGACGAGGACGGGATGCGGGCGCTGTTCCGGCAGTTTTCCTTCCCTGGCGGCATCCCCAGCCACGTGGCGCCCGAGACGCCCGGATCCATCCACGAGGGCGGCGAGCTCGGCTACGCGCTCGTGCACGCCTACGGCGCGGCCTTCGACAACCCGGATCTGCTGGTGCTCTGCGTGGTGGGCGACGGCGAGGCGGAGACCGGCCCGCTGGCGGCGAGCTGGCACTCGAACAAGTTCCTCAACCCGGTGACCGACGGCGCGGTACTGCCGGTGCTGCACCTCAACGGCTACAAGATTGCCAATCCGACGGTGCTCGCCCGGGTACCCGAGCGCGAGCTGGCCGAGCTGATGCGCGGCTACGGCTACCAGCCGTATTTCGTCACCGGCGACGATCCGGCGGCGGTTCATCAGCAGCTGGCGGTAACGCTGGACGAGGTGCTGGACGTGATCGCGGCGATCCAGCACGACGCCCGTGCCGCCGCGGGCAACGCCCGTGCCGCCGCGGGCAACGGCGGCGCCGCCGGGCCGCGGGGTGACCGCACCGGAACGCCGCCCAGGGCGGCCTGGCCGATGATCGTGCTGAACACGCCCAAGGGCTGGACCGGCCCTAAGGTGGTCGACGGCCTGCCGGTCGAGGGCACCTTCCGCGCCCACCAGGTTCCGCTCGCCGACACCCGCGGCAACGCCGAGCACCGCAAGCTGCTCGAGCAGTGGATGCGCAGCTACCGGCCGGAGGAGCTGTTCGACGAGGCCGGCCAGCTGACCGGCGAGCTGCGGGCGCTGGCGCCCGCCGGGGACCGGCGGATGAGCGCGAACCCGCATGCCAACGGCGGCCTGCTGCTGCGCGACCTGGCCATGCCGGACTTCCGCGACTACGCCGTGACGGTGGACCGCCCGGCCGCCGGGTTCAGCGAGGCGACCCGGGTGCTCAGCGCGTTCCTGCGCGACATCATCGCCCGTAACCCGGGCCGGTTCCGGCTGATGGGACCGGACGAGACGATGTCCAACCGGCTGTCGGCCGTGTTCGAGCAGACCGACCGCGCCTGGGACGCGATCACCGTGCCCGGCGACGATCACCTCGCGCCGGACGGGCGGGTGATGGAGGTGCTGTCCGAGCACCTGTGCCAGGGCTGGCTGGAGGGCTACCTGCTGACCGGGCGGCACGGCCTGTTCAACTGCTACGAGGCATTCATCCACATCGTCGACTCGATGTTCAACCAGCACGC
>JBEKFH010000360.1:0-4765 GCA_050013415.1 Streptosporangiaceae bacterium
CAGCCGGGCTACGGCCAGCCGGGCTACGGCCAGCCGGACTCCTACGTCCGGCCAGAGCCTCCGGCAAGGCCGGAACCGTATGCCCAGCCGGAGCCCTACGGCAACGCCGGCTCCTACGGCGGGCCAGAGCCCTACGGGCAGACGGATCCCTTGACAGGCCGCGGGTCGTACGGCCAGCCCGGCGCATACGGCGGCCAGGACCGGCCAGGCCGCGATGGCGGCCCTGGCCGCGGGCCTGATCCCTACGGCCTGCCCGGCAGGCATGACCAGCCAGAGAACGGGTCGCGTTCCCTGCCCGGATCCAGCCAGGCTGCGGCCGATCTGTATCCGGGCACCAGCGGCCCGCCGTACCCGGCTAATGGCGGCCCGCCGTACCCGGCGAACGGTGACGCACGCTATCCGGCTGTCAGCAGCCAGGGATACCCCGCCGCCGACCCCCGTGCTCCGGGTCCTGGCGACCCCCATGCTTCCGTCGCTGGCGGTGCCCGCGGTCCGAGTGTCCCCGGTCCGAGTGTCCCCGGTCCGGGCCAGGCGGCCGACGCTGACCGGGCATCCGGATCGCTGCAGCCCGGCTACATTGACCGCGCTCGCCAGCGCCGGTCCGCGGATCAGTCCGCGGATGAGCCGGCGGCCTGGAGCGACACCGATAAGGACGCGGGGAACGCAGCCGGCGCCGGGCGAAAGGCCGCGCCGCCAGCCGGCGGCCGCGCCGCCGCGCCGCCGCGCCGCCGCCGGTCTGGCCGGGCCGGTGCCCGCGGGGCCGTGCCCGAGACCGTGCAGCTTTCCGGCCGGGCCGCTGGCCACGCGGCTGGCACCGAGCCTGCGCAGTTGCCCGGCCGGGCAGGCAGCCGGGTGGCTGGCACCGAGGCCGCGCCGCTTCCCGGCCGGCCGCCGGGACAAGGGCCCGGCCGCGAGCCCGGAGCGGGGCGCGGGCGGGCTGCAGGCCAGGGAGCCGGCCAGCCGAAGAAGAAGCGCCGCCGCAGTGGCACCCTGGCGGGCCTCATCGCCGCGCTCATCATCGTCGTCGCGCTCGGCGCGGGGGGCCTGTACGGGTACCGGTACATCCAGACGAAGCTGCACCCGGCGAACTTCACCGGCGAGGGCCACGGCGACGTCACGGTCGAGGTGATGCCAGGGGACACCGCTTACTCCCTCGGTCCTGTCCTGGTCCGGGACGGGGTGGTTGCCAGCACCGCGGCTTTCGTCTCGGCCGCGAAGGCGAGCACCAGCCTGAACACGCTGATACCCGGCTACTTCCGGCTGCACAAGGACATGAACGCCGCGCTCGCCTACAAGCTGCTGATCAACAAGGCGGACCTGATCCAGATCTCGGCCGTGATCCCGGACGGACTCCGGGATTCCGAGGTCGTGGCAGCGCTGGTCAAGAAGGATCCGGCGATCACGGCGAGCGACTACGAGAAGGTACTGAGCCATCCGGCTGCCCTTGGCCTGCCCGCCATCGCTCACGGCAACCCGGAAGGGTATCTCTTCCCCGACACGTATGAGATTCAGCCGCACGCAACCGCGCTCTCGGTACTGCGGGAGATGGTCGCGCGGTTCAAGACCGAGGCGAAGATCCTCAACCTGCCCGCAGCGGCGAAGGTGGCCGAGGTCTCCCAGAGCCACATCATCATCGTGGCCAGCCTGCTGGAAGCCGAAGGCTATCCGCCGGTCTACGCCAAGATCGCCCGCGTGATCTACAACCGGCTGAACGCCGGGATGAAACTGCAACTCGACAGCACGGTGTCCTTCGCGCTCAACAAGTACACGCTGCAGCTCACCACTCAGGATCTGCAGGCGAAATCGAAGTACAACACCTTCGTGCACGCCGGCTTGCCACCCGGTCCGATCGACAATCCGGGCGATGCCGCGCTCCGGGCTGCGCTGAAGCCGGCCAAGGGCAACTGGCTCTACTTCGTCACGGTGAACGAGAAGACCGGCCTGACCAAGTTCACCGCCAGCGCTACCCAGTTCGCGCACTTCGAGGAAGAGATGCGGGCGAACGAGTCAAAGTAGGGGCTGACCTGCCAATGAAGGCAGCCGTGCTCGGCTCGCCAATCGGCCATTCGCTGTCCCCGGTGCTGCACATCGCGGCCTACCGGGCGCTCGGGCTGACCGGCTGGAGCTACCAGGCGGTCGAGTGCACCGAGGCTGGCCTGCCCGCCTTCCTCGGCGGATGCGGCGCCGACTGGGCCGGGCTGTCACTCACGATGCCGCTCAAGCGCGCCGTGCTCCCCTTGCTCGACCAGGTCGAGCCGCTGGCCGCCGAGGTCGGCGGCGCCAACACGGTGACCTTCGAGGCCGGTGCCCGCCGCGGGCACAACACCGACGTGCCCGGCATGATCGCGGCGCTGGCCGCGGCCGGCGTCCGCGCGGCCGACGTCGCGGCGGAGCCGGCTCTGATCCTCGGCGGCGGCGCCACCGCCTGCTCGGCGCTGGCCAGCCTTCGCGGGCTCGGCGCGGCCGGGGCGACGGTCGCCGTCCGCGATCCGGCCAGGGCAGCGGGCCTGCTGGCCGCCGCGGACCGGCTGGGCATGCGGGTGCGGCTGGTCCCGTTCGGCGAGGACGAGCAGGCCGGCCGCGGCTGGCGGCTGCTGATCTCCACCGTTCCGGCCGGAGCGGCTGACGGCTATGCGGAACGGATGCCCCGGCCGGCTCGCGGGCAGCGGTTCGTCCTGGACGTGGTCTATCATCCCTGGCCCACCCTGCTGGCGGCTGCCGCCGAGCAGGCCGGCGCCGTCGCGGTCAGCGGCTTCGAGCTACTGCTGCACCAGGCTGGCCCGCAGGTGCGGCTGATGACCGGCCGGCCGGCCCCGCTCGCGCAGATGCGCGCGGCCGGCCTCGCGGAGCTTGCGCGCCGTGCGCCCGGCCGGGCGCACGGCCGGGCAGGCGCGCCGCGCTGACATGGCGGCTCGCGGGAATACCGCCCGCCCCGCTCATGCGTTACTCTTTGGGTGACGCGAAGTCCGGTGCGTTATGCCGGACGGGCAAGCGGAGGACCACCTCGGCCACCTCCCACCTTGCCAGCCTGACTGCTGGCGGGTACGACCGGGCAGCCCGCAAGGGCTGGCCGATCAGGCCGGGCGCCTTGACGATGGCGGGAATTCCGCGCCGTCGCCAGGGCGTCGCGCGGCGGAACCGGACTGGGCGTGCCCGGTGACCGGAGCCGCGGCAATGGTGGCCCCGCATGCTCGCCGTGCGGGGCTTTCTGCGTCAACGGCGCGGCTGACTCGGTCAGCCGCGGCAGGCGTCAGTTACCCGCCAGGGGGGCGTCCCCTGGCCGGGACAGTGACACAAGGAGGTCACATCAGCACCGAACCCCGTATCAATGAGCGCATCCGCGTCCCCGAAGTGCGGCTAGTCGGCCCGGCCGGCGAGCAGGTCGGGATCGTCGCCATCAATGATGCGCTCGCGCTGGCCCAGGAAGCCGACCTCGACCTCGTCGAGGTCGCGCCGACCGCGCGGCCACCGGTCTGCAAGCTGATGGATTACGGCAAGTTCAAGTACGAATCCGCGCTCAAGGCCAGGGAGTCTCGCAAGAACCAGGCGCAGACCGTCATCAAGGAGATCAAGCTCCGGCCGAAGATCGATCCGCACGACTACGGCACCAAGAAGGGCCATGTCGAGCGGTTCCTGAAGCAGGGCGACAAGGTCAAGGTGACGATCATGTTCAGGGGCCGTGAGCAGTCCAGGCCCGAGCTCGGCCACCGGCTGCTGCAGCGGCTGGCCAGCGACGTCGAGGAACTCGGCTTCGTAGAGGCTCAGCCCAAGCTTGACGGCCGGAACATGATCATGGTGATCGGGCCGACCAAGCGGAAGACCGATCAGAAGGCGGACCGCAGCCCGACGCGGGCCAGCGCGCGAGCGACTGTCGCCCGTGAGGGCGCGGCCGCGCACGCTGAGGAGGCCGCGCACGCTGAGGAGGCCGCGGTCGCTGCGGAGGCCCCGGCCGCCATGCCACGCGAGCGCGCGGTCCCGGCCGTAGCGCCGCGCGAGAGCGCGGTCCCGGCCGCCGAGCAGCCGCCAGCTGCCGCGCCCGGCGAGGGCACGGCCGGCGAAGGCGCCGCCGGTCAGGTCGCCGCAGCGCCAGCCGCGCAGCCGCCAGCCGCGTCCCCGCCAGCTGCGTCCCCGCCGGATGTGGCCCGGCCCGCGCCGGCCGCCGCACCGTCGTCCCCGCCCCGGCCCGGCCCAGCCGTGCGCCGGCCGTCGCCAGCCGCGCCGAGGTCGGCGCCTGCGGCGCCCCGGCCAGCGACTGGCGCACCCCGTCCGGTGCCTGCGGCGCCCCGGCCAGCGTCAGGCGCTCCGCGTCCGGCACCGGCCGCGCCCCGGCCAGCGTCGGCCGCACCTCGTGCGGTACCGGCTGCCCCGCGCCCCGGGCCGACGCCGCGCGCCCCGCGGCCGGCCGCCGCCGCCGCCGAGCGCGGCGCGGGGGACCCCCAGGCAGGGAGCTGACCGCCAGAAGCCACTGGCCGTACCAGGCCGCGTGCCCCCGGCACGTGAGCGAACGTCGTGCCGGAAGGCACGTGAGGCAATAACGTGCCGTAGGCACGCCAGCACGCCGTGCCCAGGGCACGTCAGGAAACGGAGACGACGGCGATATGCCGAAGATGAAAACGCACAGCGGTGCCAGCAAGCGGTTCCGGGTAACTGGCTCCGGCAAGATCATGCGCCGCCGTGCCAACCGGAACCACCTGCTCGAGCACAAGTCGAGCACGCGAACGCGCCGGCTCAAGGTCGAGGTAACGCTCGCCCCCGCCGACCTCAA
>JBEKFH010000361.1:0-4754 GCA_050013415.1 Streptosporangiaceae bacterium
AGCACGCGGCTGATCAGCGTGATGTCGTCCAGGCTCACGCCGCCGTCGGCGTCGACCACCACGCGCAGCAGCCGGCGCCTGCCGATCGCGGTGATCCGCACAGTTTCCAGGTCCATGCCGCGCGCGCTGACCACGGGCTCGAGCAGGCCGGTGAGATGCTGCACGTCTGCCGGGCCGGCGGCCGGGGACGAATCACCCATGGCCACCGGCCGTGGCGAACCGTGACGGGAGCTACCGTGCATCACGACCTCCTCGTCGGCGACCTGTGCTGTTGTCCGGCATCCAGAGTAACGGTGATCGGCTACCTGGTCGTTCCCGCCGCGCGGCGGATGCCGCCCCGGCGCGCCGCACCCCGCCCCTGAGCGGGCCATTGAAGCGCCCTGATGGGTCCCGCGGACCGGCCAGCGCGGCCAGACCCCAGCGTCCCGGGCGGCGCGGCCAGACGCCGGCTGGGAGCCTGTTCCTGGTGATCACGGAAATAACTGAGGGCTCCACCCACTGATTTCCGTGATCAACCGGGGCCGGGGGCATATTCCGCGCAAGCTGGGGCCCCAGGGCATCGGGACGGACCGTGACATGCTTGGATTCCGCCCGGAGACAGGCGCGGTTTCGACAGGAGGGTTCGTGGCGGCGGATCGGACACGGCGAGCCGTCCTCGCGGCCGGCGCCGCGTGCTTGCCGATGCTGGCCGTCTCGGGCTGCAAGGGCGTCGGCGCACTCGCGGCACCGCCGAGGCCGGCCCCTGATGTGGCCATACTCCGCGCGGCCATCGCCGCGGAGGAGGTCATGATCGCCCGCTACGACGCCGTCGTCAGGGGCTCCGACGGACTCGCGGCGGCGTTGCGCCCGCTGCGCGCCGAGCACCGGGCGCATCTCGCACAGCTCCGTTCACGCCTCATCGTGCCGGCCGCCGCCGCGTCCCGGTCCGCTGCCGCAGCCGCCGCGTCCCGGTCCACCACCGCGGCCGGGGGCCGGTCGGCAGGCGTGTCCCCTTCTCCGTCCGCCGCGCCCGGCCTGGACGGTGCCGCCGGACGGGGATCTGGCGACGCGGTATCGGGTGACACGAGATCCGGCGCGGCGGGCGCCGTGCCGGCTGGCCGCGCTGAGGCGATCTCGTTCCTGCAGGACGCCGAGCGGGCGGCGGCAGCGACCCTGCTGCGCAAGCTGCCCGCGGTGTCCCCGTCGCTCGCCCAGCTCATGGCCAGCGTCGCCGCCTCGGAGGCAACGCATGTCGCCGCCCTCGCGACCGCCGCAGGGACCGGGTAGGAATGGCCAGGACGAGCCAGCGGCCGGCTGCCGCAAACGAGGTCAGCGCCCTGCAGGCGGCACTGGCCGCGGAGCACGCCGCCGTCTATGGCTATGGCGTCGTGGGCGCTTACCTCAGCGGCGCCGCCCTCGCCACAGCCACCAGCGACTGGGTCGCGCACGAGGTGGCCAGGGATTCGCTCGAGGCGATGCTCCGCTCGGCCGGCCAGGCGCCAGTTGCCGCTTCGGTGGCCTATCGCCTTCCGCATCGCGTGCACAGCTCCGCTGGCGCGATGTCCCTCGCGGTCACGCTGGAGGACCGGGTCGCCACCGCTTACCTCGGCGTCGTGGCGGTGACCAGCCCGAAGATCCGGGAGTTTGGCGCGCGCGAGCTGCTGGCCACCGCGACGCGAGCGGCGTCCTGGCGCGGGCGGACTGTGGCCTTTCCCGGGTTCCCGGCCGGCGCGCTGGCCGCGGCGCGAGGCTAGCGGCGGGGGCAGGCCAGCGGGCAGCGGCGACCTAGCGGCGAGGCGGGCGGCGCGCTGGCCGCAGAACCGAGGCTGGCGGGCGGGCGGGCGGACGGGCGGGCGGGCGGGCGGGCGGCGAGAGGCTAGCGGTGGGCGGCGAGGACACGGCTGACCAGTTGCGCCGCGCCTTCCAGGTCCTCGCAGACGGCGATCCGCTCAGCCCAGGACCACCAGAACCACCAGGTGCCGTCCTGGCATGGTCCCGCATAGATGTCCTCGGCCAGGGCCGGGGCGGCCGGGTTGACGACATGCAGGCTCGGCACGCGGCCGGGTGGCGTTATCAGCCGCGTCCGCAGCCCGTGCCCGGCAAGCGCCTCGGCGAGACCTTCGAGCCTGTCCAGGTACCCATGCCAGACCTCGGCCGACACGGGAGCCTGCTCGGTGTCCATGATCATTTAGAGTCACCTTTGGTAGCTGATGCACAGCGTAGAGTGATGTCTCGTCTTAGAATGCCTCGACAGGATGCGAGATGCAACATGCATTGAGAAATTGCCTTCGCGCGTTCTGGCGATCACCCGACGCCGTCCTGCTGGCCTCGTCACACTGGTCTCAGGCCTAATCTTGATCACGCGGGCCACATTTGGGCTCGTAAGGGCCACATTTCGGCTCCTACGGGCCCACGTTTCGGCTCGCAGGCTCACCGATTGATGGCAGTATCTGAAAACCCACACAAGCTCGGCACAGCAGCTATCCGACCGAATGCCGGGGGGTGCAACATGGCAAGCGAGCAAAGCCCGACGGTGCGGCGGCGCCGGCTCGCGCTCGAGCTCAGGAGGCTTCGGGAGGCCGCGAAGCTCACCTGCGAAGAGGTCGCCGAGCACCTCGAATGCTCGGCTTCGAAGATCAGCCGGGTGGAGACGGGCCGGGTGTCCGTCTCACCGCGCGATGTGCGCGACATGCTCGAGCTGTACGAGGTTCCGGAGGCGCAGCGGGACAGCCTGGTGCAACTGGCCCGCGACTCGCGCCAGAAGGGCTGGTGGCACGCCTACAGCGACACGATCCAGCCGCAGTTCGCGACGTATGTGGGCCTGGAGAGCGCGGCGTCAGAGATCCGGGTCTACGAGGTAAGCCTGATTCCCGGCCTGCTGCAGACCGAGGACTATGCCCGGGCGGTCATCAGATCCGGGACCATGAATGGCCACCATGACGACATTGAGCGCAAGGTGGCCCTGCGGATGGCTCGCCAGCCTGCCCTGACCAGGGCTGATCCGCCCATGCTGTGGACCGTGGTGGACGAGGCGGCGCTGCGACGGGCGGTCGGCGGAGCGGAGCTGATGCGGGCTCAGCTTGAGCACCTGCTGGAGCTGGCCAGCCTGAAGAACGTGGCGATGCAGGTAATCCCGTTCACGGCCGGCGCTCATCCGGCCATGGGCAGGCCGTTCGTCATCCTGGTATTCCCCGAGCGGATTGATCCCGACGTGGTGTACCTGGAGGACCTGACGAGCGCGTTCTACCTGGAGGATGTCGCCGAGGTGGACCGCTACAACGTCTTCTTCAACCATCTGAGTGCCACGGCACTGTCCTTCGAGGATTCAGCCGCGCTAGTCACGTCCGTGCTCAAGGACCTGTAAGCCGCCGGCACAGCGGGGGAATCTCTCAGCCGGCGGCGAACAGCGGCGCGGCGCAGTGAGCTCAGCGCAGCGGCGCCGGCAGCGGCTCGGCGTGCAGCACTGTCAGCCGGGACACCGCCCGGGTAAGTGCAACGTAGAGCCGCTGCAGGCCGCGGGACTCCGCGGCGGCGATGCGGGCCGGCTCGACGACAATCACCTGGTCGAACTCCAGGCCCTTGGCGAGGGTGACCGGCACCACGGTGAGCTGGCCTGCCGCCGCGTCGGCCTCGAGCACCGAATGAGGCAGCCCGGACCTGGCCAGTATCGCGGAGATGCCGGCCACCTGGTCGTCGGCGGCGATCACGGCGGCCGAGCCGGGGTGACCCAGCGCGTCGGCGCAGGCCGCCGTGAGCAGGGCAGGCATCGAGCCGGCCGGCACGGCCATCAGCGCCAGGGATCCCGCGTCCTGCCGGATGGAGCGGGCCGGCGCCAGGCCGGGCGCGATGGAGGCGAGCAGCTGGCTGGCGAAGTCGAGTATCTGCCGCGGCACCCGGTAGCCGGTGTCGAGGACGCGCAGCCGGGCGTCCTCCTTGCCCAGGTGGCTGAGCAGCTGCTGCCAGCTACCGGTCGCCCACGGCGTGGTGCCCTGCGCGATGTCGCCGAGCACGGTGGCCGAGCCGGTCGCGCAGCGGCGGCCGATCGCGCGGCACTCCATCTGCGAGAGATCCTGCGCCTCATCCACCACGACGTGCGCCAGGCTGGGAGTTCGGTCGATCAGGTCGCGCGCCTCGTCGATGAGCACCGCGTCGGCGGCTGACCAGCGGGCGGTTCGTGGCCCTCGCGGCGGGGTTGACCAGGAGATGCTCGCCTGCTCGCCGGCGTCGAGCAGGCCGCTGGCGGCGCGGGCGAGCAGGCCAGGGTCGGAAAGCAGCCGCAGCACTAGCCGCAGCGGATCGGTCTTCGGCCAGATCCCGTCCACCACCGCCCGCACCTGCCGGGTCCGGCGCACCGCATCCTGGGTGCGGTCGTCGCAGGTCTCCCCGGCCTCCTCCATCCTGGTCAGGATGACGTGCGCGATGCGCTGCGACAGCATCTCGCGGCCGGTCCCGTACCGCACCCCCCGGCGCCGCAGTTCCTGCGCCAGCCCGGCGATCTCGTCCGCGGGCACCCGCCAGCGCCGCGAGCCACGGGGCAGCATCAGCGCCTCCGTCGGCTGGCCGAGCTGCTCCCACAGGGCGCGGCGCAGCACTTCCGCCATCCTGGCGTCGCCCTTGATCCTGGCGACCGGGTCCGGATCGGCCGCCCGGACCGGGACCGTGGCCAGCAGGTCGGTCACTGACACCTGGGTGACGTTGAGCTCGCCGAGCGCTGGCAGCACGTTCCTGATGTAGGAGAGGAACGCCCGGTTCGGCCCGACCACGAGTACGCCGCC
>JBEKFH010000362.1:0-4730 GCA_050013415.1 Streptosporangiaceae bacterium
CTACGCCCGCTATGCCGCCCGCACCAGCGGGTTCTTCCCGCTGCCGCCCCGGGCCGCCCCTCGCGGCGGGACCTGACCTGCGGCTGGCTGCCGGTCACGGCAAGGCCTCTGGTCCGCCAATGGGCACGATGTCCACTCGGTAGACGTCTTCCGACTCATGCTTCAGGGCCGATTCGATGCCGCGTACCAGTGCCGTGACCTGTGCGCCGCGCAGGCCATCGTCGATGTCAACCCGGGCGACAATCCATACTTGTCCCGGGCCGACGAAGGTGGCGAGGAGCTGGCGAATGGCGGTCACACCGGGGTACCCGAGGAGAAGGACTCGTGCCTTCTCCTCCTCAGCGGGCCGGAATGGCTGGGTGACGCCAGCAACATCGCGGCCCTGCGATCCCCCGGCGGTCCCGGCCCAGGCGCCGACCAGGAAGTCGTGGCTGCGCTGGATGAGCCGAAGGCTGACGCGGATGATCGCCAGCGCGATGAGCACCCCGGCCACTCCCTGGGGTATGGACGACCCGGTGATCTGATTAAGGGCCACGGCGGCAAACGCGGTCACGTCTCCGGCGATCGACACCGCGTCCTCGAGGAACACAGCCCGCAGCGAGGGTTCCGAGGTGACCCGGGACTCCTCCCGGAACTCCCGCTGGTGACGGCGCGCCTGGCGGGCCATCTGGCCCGCTGACTGGCGAAATGACACCAGGTCAAAGACCGTGGAGATCGCCAGCACGACATAGGCCACGGCGAACAATGAAGTGGCGCTGGGGTGGATCAGCTCCTCGATGCCCTCGCGCAGCGAGAACGCCGCCCCGGCGACGAACACGCCGAGGGCCGCGATCAGCGCCCAGAAATAGGCTTCCCGCCCGTACCCCAGGGGATGCTGATCGTCGGCAGGGCGGCTGCTGCGACGCTGGGCAATGAAGAGGAACAGGTCGTTGCCGGTATCAGCGAGTGAATGCGCGGCTTCGGCGGCCAGGGCAGTCGAACCAGTGACGACCGCTGCCACGGTCTTGGCGAGTGCGACCCCAAGACCCGCCCCGAGGGATACCAGTACGGTCCGCGTGCTTTCGTCTGGCATCGCCCGGCCTCCGCTCTCCCCTGGCGAACGCCCAGGGTGCGCACGATCGCTCACCACCGATACTGGCCCAGACCGCAACCATGAGCGCCCGCCCATCCTCGCCGACTCTAAGGCGGCGGCCGGGCTGCCAGCCGGGCAGCGAGCGCGCCCCACGCCATCACGAGCACGCCGTAGATGCCCAGCGGGGCTGCCGCCGCCGGGCCGAATGCCGCCACCGCGATCCCGCTGGCCACGGCGAAGTCCCGCATGGAGACGCTCAGCAGCACGGCGGTCCGCGCCGGGCGCGGCAGGCCCCGCGCCAGCAGCAAGCCAATCGCCGCCGACGTGACGATCAGCGCGACTAGGACCGCGACCAGGACGGCGTAGGCGGCGGACAGCCGCACCTGCCCGGAAACGAGCCATACCAGGATCGTGACGGCCGCGATGGCGAGCGCCTGGAAGCCGTCGCCGGCCCGGCCGCCCGATACGCCGGGCCGGCCGCCGGCGGCGGTGAGCCGGCTGAGCAGCAGGCCGGCCACCAGCGGAAGGCCGACCACCAGGGCCAGGGTGGCCAGCACGCGGGTGGCGGGCACGCCGGCGCCGCCGGCTGCCGACAGGATCGGCCCGGCCGCGGCCACGCAGATCAGGGTGGAGGCCACCAGCAGGACGGCGGCCGCGGCCGCCTCCCCGCCGGCGATCCCGGTGATCGCCACCGAGGCGACCTCGGCCGGCGCCACGCCGACGGCCAGGACGCCGTCTCGCAGCGGGCCCGGCCCGACGAGCCGGCTCAGCGCGAAGGCCGCGGCGGGCAGCGCCACCGCGGTGGTGATCACCACGACGGACAGCCGCGGCGCGAGCGCGCGCAGGCGGCCTGCCGCGCCGGCCGGGACCGTGATGGCGCTCGCGAAGACGAGCACGGCCAGCACGGCGTTGATCGCCTGGTGGCGATCCAGCGACCGCGCCGGGCCGGGCACCGCCCAGCCGAGGATCGCCGCCGCGACGACCAGGGCGAGCAGCATCCGCTCCAGCAGTGCCCGTGACCGGCGAATCGCTGGTTCCCCCTCTGCTCGTGGTCGGCTCTGCGGCGGGCCGGCTGAGATCATCTTCCCAGCTGCCGCGTTCGATCCCGGCCGGCCTGCTGGCTGTCCGGGGGTGCGCGCGGCGCCGGGAAGGCCGGCCGGCCAGCATGGGGTCATGGACCTACCTGTGATGCCGCCGGTCGCGCCGATGCTCGCCAAGTCGGTCCGGGAGATTCCGCTGGGCCCGCTCAGCTACGAGCCGAAGTGGGACGGCTTCAGGTCGATCATCTTCAGGGACGGCGACGAGGTCGAGATCGGCAGCCGTAACGAGCGTCCGATGACCCGGTACTTTCCCGAGGTCGTGGCAGCCGTGACGGCGAACCTGCCCGGCCGGTGCGTGATCGACGGCGAGATCATCATTCCCAGCTCCGACGGCCGCCGGCTCGACTTCGAGGCGCTGCTGCAGCGCGTTCACCCGGCCGACAGCCGGGTCCGGCTGCTCGCCGAGCAGACGCCGGCCGCCTTCGTCGCCTTCGACCTGCTCGCGGTCGGCGACGAGGACTACACCGGCCGCCCGTTCGCCGAGCGCCGCGCGGCCCTGGCGGAGGCGCTGGCCGGCGCCCGGGCGCCGGTGCACCTCACCCCCGCGACGACCGACGCCGGGCTGGCCGGGCAGTGGTTCAGCCAGTTCGAGGGCGCCGGGCTGGACGGGGTGGTGGCCAAGCCGCTGGACGGGCCCTACCAGCCGGACAAGCGGGTCATGTTCAAGGTGAAGCACGAGCGGACGGCCGACTGCGTCGTGGCCGGTTACCGGCCGCACAAGAGCGGCCCGGACGCCATCGGGTCGCTGCTGCTCGGCCTGTACAACGACGAGGGCAAGCTCGCCAGCGTGGGCGTCATCGGGGCGTTCCCGATGGCCAGGCGGCGCGAGTTGTTCGCCGAGCTGCAGCCGCTGGTCACCAGCTTCGACGATCACCCGTGGAGCTGGGCCCGGCAGGAGACCGGGGTCCGCGGCCCGCGCGAGGCCGAAACCAGCCGCTGGAACGCTGGCAAGGACCTCTCGTTCGTCCCGCTGCGCCCGGAGCGGGTGGTGGAGGTCCGCTACGAGCACATGGAAGGGACCCGCTTCCGGCACACCGCCCAGTTCGCCCGGTGGCGCCCGGACCGCGACCCGCGCTCCTGCGGCTTCGGCCAGCTGGAGGAACCGGTCCGGTTCAACCTCGCCGACGTCCTCGCGGGCTGACATGACCGACGCCAGCGAGCTGCTCGGCCTCTTTCCCTCCGGCACGTCGCTGGACGGCGACGGCATGCTCCGGGTCGGCGGGTGCCGGCTGGACGAGGTGGCCGCCGAGTACGGCACGCCGGCGCTGGTGGTAGCCGAGGGCGCGGTGCGGCAGCAGGCCCGTGACTACCAGGCGCAGCTGGCCGCCCGCTGGCCGGACTCCCAGGTGGCCTTCGCCTCCAAGGCGTTCCCCTGCACCGCCATCCAGCGGCTGATGGTGTCCGAGGGGCTGTGGCTGGACGTGGCAGGCGGCGGGGAGATCGTCACCGCGCTCGCCGCCGGCGCCGACCCGGCCACCCTGATCATGCACGGCAACGCCAAGACGACCGAGGAGATCGAGCTCGCCGTCAGCTCCGGGGTGGGCACCGTCGTCGTCGACAACTTCGACGACATCGACCGGCTGGAGGCCGTGGTGCCGGCCGGCCGGGTCCAGGGCTGCCTGGTCCGGGTGATCCCCGGCGTGCAGAGCTCCACCTACGCCGCGTACGCGACCGGCCACGCGGGCTCGAAGTTCGGGCTGGCGCCGCCGGTCGCCCGCCGCGCTATCGCGCGGATCGAGGCCGCCGGGCGGCTGCGGATGGACGGCCTGCACACCCACGTCGGCTCCCAGATCCTGCACGCCGAGGAACTGGCCGCTGCCGTCGCGCCGCTGGCGGCGCTCGGCGACTACCCGGTCTACGACCTCGGCGGCGGCCTCGGCTGCCGGTACACCTACGCCGACCACCCGCCGACTCTCGGTGGCTACCTCGATCTCCTGATCGGGGCGGCCCGCGAGCACCTGCCGGCCGGCGCCAGGATCCTGATCGAGCCGGGGCGCAGCCTGGTGGCGCCCAGCGCCGTCACCGTATACCGGGTCACGACGGTCAAGCGAGGGCCGACGACGTTCGTCGCGGTCGACGGCGGGATGGGCGACAACCTCGAGGTGGCACTCGTCGGCCAGCGGTTCGAGGCCACGATCGCCGGCCGGGTCGGCGGCGGGTCGCCCGTGACCGTGGTCGGCCGGCACTGCGAGTCGGGTGACGTGCTCAGCGAGGGCGTCCCGCTTCGCGACCCGCGCGTCGGGGACCTGCTCGCGATCCCGGTGACCGGCGCCTACTGCTACACGATGTCGAACAACTACAACGGCGCCCGCCGGATACCGGTGGTCTTCGCCGCCGACGGCGCTGCCCGGCTCGTGGTCCGCCGGGAACGCTGGGACGAGCTGCTGTCCAGGGACGTGTGAACCGGGCGCGTCCGGGGGCAGGCCGCGCGGGTGTTGCCTGGCTCATGTGCATCCGGGCGGCATCTGGAATTTGGCCGCAGTTCACCATCCGGACGTGTCAGACCGCGACAATGATCTTCCGGTGTGTCGGGAGCCGGAAATGCCGCCGGGGGAACG
>JBEKFH010000363.1:0-4719 GCA_050013415.1 Streptosporangiaceae bacterium
ACGTCGATCTGCACGTGGCTGATGTGGTCGCGATGCCAGATCGGCTCAAGGAACCCGTTGGCGAACCGGAGGGCGAGGATGTTGTCGACAGACTCCTTGCCGAGGAAATGATCGATGCGGAACACCTGGGACTCGTCGAAGACGGAATGCACCGTCTTGTTGAGCGCCTGGGCGGACGCCAGGTCAGTGCCGAACGGCTTCTCGATGATCACCCGCGCGCCCGTCGCGAGGCCCGAGTCGCCGAGCATGCTGACCACCGATCCGAAGGCCGACGGCGGGACCGCGAGGTGGAAGAGCCGGCGGGGGGTGCCGCCGATCTCCTTCTCGGCCGCCTGCACGGCGGCGACCAGCGGGCCCGTGTCCTTCGGGTCGGCGGCGCCGAAGTGCAGCGCGGACTCGAACGCCTTCCAGGCGGCACCCGTCGGCTTCGAGTCGCCGAACTCGAGCACCGCGTCCTTGGCATGCTTGCGGAAGGCGTCATCGCTGAGCGCGAACTCGGCCGGCGCCGAGCCGATGATCTGGTAGCGCGCGGGCATCAGGCCGGCCCTGGCGAGGTGAAAAGCACCGGGCAGCAGCTTGCGCCTGGCCAGATCCCCGGTGGCGCCGAACAGCACGATCACGTGATTGTCGGGGGTGGGGACTGCCATCCGCCGGCGCCTGGACGTGGTGTCCTTCCCGACAGAACTCGCGTCCGGGCCGGCTGCCGGGCTGGCAGCCGTGCTGGCTGCTGCGCTCGCGTCCGGGCTCATCGTGTTACTCCGCGAAGATGCATGCCTCATACTTGCGCGAGCCAGTCCGGCCGAAACACCCGGGGCCGGGCCGGCGACGTTCAGTGTCCCGCAGACGAGTCGGCCCGGCGTCAGGGAGACTGGCGAGCGTGACCGCTGACCGCGAGAAGCAGCTAGCAGCCGAGGCCGCCGCCGGGCTGGTGGAGGACGGCATGGCCGTCGGGCTCGGCACCGGTTCCACCGTCGCCTACCTGCTGCCGGCGCTGGCCCGGCGGCGACTGTCGATTCGCTGCGTGGCCACCTCGCCGCGGACCGAGGAGGCCGCTCGTGCGCTGGGCCTCGACGTCGAGCCGTCTGCCGCGGTCGACCACCTGGATATGACCATCGACGGCGCCGACCAGGTCGCCCCGGACGGCTGGCTAGTCAAGGGCGGCGGCGCGGCGCACACCAGGGAGAAGATCATTGCCGCGGCGGCGAGCCGGTTCGTGGTCATCGCGGACTCGACCAAGCCCGTCACCGCGATCCGCGCGCCGATTCCGCTGGAGCTGATGGAGTTCGGCCTGCGGGCGACGCTGCGGAGGCTGGGCCCGGTGACCCTGCGGGACGTCCCGAGGAGCCCGGACGGCGGCATCATCGCCGACTACCAGGGCGCCGTCGATGACCCGGCGGAGCTTGCCACCTGGCTGTCCGCCACGCCGGGGCTGGTGCAGCACGGCCTGTTCCCGCCCGACCTGGTGGCGGTCGTCCTCATCGGCCGCGGCGAGTCAGTCGAGCGGCGCGACCTGCGTTAAGCGCCCGGCCCTGGCCTGCTGCCGAGGGCTGCAGTCGGGACTAGTCCTTTTTCTCGGCGTGGCCGCCGAACTCGCTGCGCATCGCCGACAGGATCTTGTCGGTGAACTCGCCGAGTCCGCGCGACTCGAACCGCTCGATCAGCGCCGCGGTGATGACCGGGGCCGGAACGCCCTCGTCGACCGCGGCGAGCACCGTCCAGCGGCCCTCGCCGGAGTCCGAGACCCGCCCCTCGAAATCATCGAGCTGCGGGGAGCGGGCGAGCGCGTCGGCGGTCAGGTCGACCAGCCAGGAGCCGACCACCGAGCCGCGCCGCCATACTTCGGCCACCTCGGCGACGTCGATGTCGTACTGGTAGAACTCGGGGTCGCGCAGCGGCGTGGTCTCCGCGTCGGCCGATGACACCTCGACCTTGCCGACGTTGGCGTGCTTGATGATGGACAGGCCCTCGGCGATCGCGGCCATCATGCCGTATTCGATTCCGTTGTGGACCATCTTGACGAAGTGCCCGGCTCCGTTCGGCCCGCAGTGCAGGTAGCCGTCCGGGGCGGTTCCCGTCGTCCGGGTACGGCCCGGGGTCGGCTCGGCGCTGCCGAAGCCGGGCGCGATCGTGCGGAAGATCGGGTCGAGCCGCTCGACGGCCTCGTCCTCGCCGCCGATCATCAGGCAGTAACCCCGCTCCAGGCCGAACACGCCGCCCGAGGTGCCGCAGTCCACGTAGTGGATCTGCTTCGGGACCAGTTGCTTCGCCCGGGTGATGTCGTCGCGGTAGTACGAGTTGCCGCCGTCGATCACCGTGTCGCCCGGCTCGAGCAACTCAGCTAGCTGGTCGAGCGTGTCGCCGGTAACCGCGGCCGGCAGCATCATCCACGCCGCCCTCGGCTTCTCCAGCTTCGCGACGAAGTCGGCCAGCGACGTGGCGCCGGTCGCGCCCTCGCTCTCCAGCTGCTTCACGTGATCCGCGGTGTGGTCGTAGACCACGCAGCGGTGGCCGTCCCGCATGAGCCGGCGGACGAGGTTCGCGCCCATCCTGCCGAGCCCGATCATGCCGAGCTGCATGGGCCTGTCGGTTGTCATTGCTCTCCTCGCTGGTGTCTGGCTCTTCAGTCGCTGGTATCTGGTTCTTCAGCCGCTGGTGTCTAGCTCTTCAGGCTGCGGTAGCGCCGGATGAGGGCATTGGTGGACGAGTCGTGCGCGAGCTCAGGCTCGGCGTCGCTTTCCAGCTCCGGGATGATCGCGGCCGCGAGCACCTTGCCGAGCTCGACGCCCCACTGGTCGAAGGAGTCGATCCCCCAGATGGTTCCCTGGGTGAAGACGCTGTGCTCGTACAGCGCGACCAGCACGCCGAGCAGCCGCGGCGTCAGCTTCTCGGCCAGCAGCACGTTGGTCGGGCGGTTGCCCGGCATCACCCGGTGCGGCGCCACCTCCGGCGAGGTTCCCTCGGCCAGCACCTCCTCCTCGGTCTTGCCGAACGCCAGCGCCAGGGCCTGCGCGAAGACGTTCGACGACAGGATGTCGTGGTGATCGCGCAGCGGGTTCAAAGTTTTCCCGAAGCCGATCAGGTCGACCGGGATCAGCTTCGTCCCCTGGTGGATGAGCTGGTAGAAGCTGTGCTGCCCGTTCGTGCCCGGCTCGCCCCAGTAGACCGCGCCGGTCTCGTAGTCCACCGTGGCGCCGTCGATGGTCACGTGCTTGCCGTTCGACTCCATCGTGAGCTGCTGCAGGTAGGCGGGGAACCGCTTCAGGTACTGCTCGTACGGCATCACGCCGGTGGTCTGCGCGCCGAAGAAATCGGCGTACCAGACGGCCAGCAGCCCCATCAGCACGGGCAGGTTCCCCGCCAGCGGGGCCGTGCGGAAGTGCTCGTCCATCTCGTGGAAACCGGCCAGCAGCTCGCCGAAATGCTCGGGCCCGATCGCGAGCATGGTAGACAGGCCGATCGCGGAGTCCATCGAGTACCGGCCGCCGACCCAGTCCCAGAAGCCGAACATGTTCGCGGTGTCGATGCCGAACTCGGCCACCCGCTCGGCGTTCGTCGAGACGGCCACGAAGTGCTTTGCCACCGCCGCGTCGTCGCCGAGCTGGCCGACTACCCAGTCCCGCGCCGAGCGGGCGTTCGTGAGCGTCTCCAGCGTGCCGAAGGTCTTGGACGAGATGATGAACAACGTCTCGTCGGCGTACAGGTCGCGGGTCGCCTCGGCGAAGTCGGTCGAGTCGACGTTGGAGACGAAGCGGAACGTCAGGTCGCGCCGGGTGTAGTAGCGCAGCGCCTCATACGCCATCACCGGCCCGAGGTCGGAGCCGCCGATGCCGACGTTGATGACGTTCCTGATCGGCTTGCCGGTGAAGCCCTGCCACTGGCCCGACCTGACCCGCCCGGCAAAGTCCGCCATCCGGTCGAGCACCTCGTGCACCTCGGCGACCACGTCGGTGCCGTCCACCACCAGCGAGCTGCCCTTCGGCATCCGCAGCGCCACGTGCAGCACCGAGCGGTGCTCCGAGACGTTGATCGGCTCGCCCGCGAACATCATGTCCCTGCGCTGCTCAAGGCCGGACTCCTGGGCGAGCTGGAGCAGCAGCCGCAGTGTCTCGTCGGTGACCCGGTTCTTGGAGTAGTCCAGGTAAAGGCCGGCCGCCTCGGCGGCCAGCCGCTCGCCGCGGCCCGGATCCTCGGCGAACAGCTCGCGCAGGTGCCGCCCGCCGATCTCGGCGTGGTGCTGCTCCAGCGCCTTCCACGACGGGCGCTCGCGAAGCGGGATGGTCGGCATCGGTCGTTCCTCCAGGTGGTGGGGCTATCGGGGGCCCAAGCGCTCGCCGCTCAGGTGAGTGACCGGCTCTGCGACGCGATCCTGTCCATCAAGTCGGTCCACGCGTCGACGAACGAGGCGGCGCCCTCGGTCTGCAGCTGGCTGGCGAGTGCCTTGACGTCTACTCCCGCGTCGGCGAAGCGGGCCAGGGTCTCGTCGCAGTCGCCGCCGTCGGCGGGCATTGGATCGCCCACCTCGCCGTGATCGTAGAACGCTTCCAGCGTCTTGTCCGGCATCGTGTTGATCGTGAACGGCGCGGCGAGGCCGTGCACGTACAGCGTGTCGGGCGCGTCCGGGTTCTTGGTGCCCGTGCTCGCCCACAGCAGCCGCTGCATCCGCGCGCCGGCGTTCTCCAGCCGCAGCACCCGGTCCGAGCTCAGCAGCTGCCGGTAGGC
>JBEKFH010000364.1:0-4715 GCA_050013415.1 Streptosporangiaceae bacterium
CCCTCGCCGATCAGGATGACGCCGGGCTTGCCGACCGCGCGGTGCACGACGTCCATGGTCTTGTTCGCCGCGATGGCCGGCGTGACCGTCCAGTTCCCGCGCATGCCCTGCAGGACGGCCGCGGCGGCACCGGGCTGGCCCTCGATCGTGGAGTACTGCGCGGCCTGCGCGAAGCGGCCGAACGCGATCATCGCGCCGATCAGGCCGAGCGGCACGCCGAGCCCGATCAGGAACGTGATGCCGGTGACCAGGCCGAGGACCACGAACAGCGCGATGGTCACGATGGCGATGCCGAACACGATCGGCATCGCCTTCGGGTTCGCCCGGCGGATGATTTTCGCGACCATCCGGATCTGCTTGATGCGGCCGACCGAGTCGGCGTCGGCGGAGGCCTTCTTTGACGCCGCGGCGCCGGACTTGTTCACCATGCAGGTGAGAATACGGACAGGCGGCCCGTAGCGCGAAACGGGGAGCGGGCGTCAGCTGGCCGGGTGGCCGGCGGCCTGGCGATCAGCGGCGGGGCGATCGGCGGCCGGGCGGCCGGCCGCCTGTCGTTCGGTGGCCTGGCGGTACAGCCTGCCCGCGCGGTAGGAGGAGCGGACCAGCGGGCCCGCCAGCACGCCCGCGAAGCCGAGGCCGCGCGCCTCGTCGCCGATCTCCTCGAACTCCTCCGGCGGGACCCACCGCTCGACCGGGTGGTGGCGCACCGACGGCCGCAGGTACTGGGTGATCGTCAGCAGGTCGCACCCGGCCGCGCGCAGGTCGGCCATCGCCTCGCTGATCTCGTGCCGCTCCTCGCCCATGCCGAG
Organism: Streptosporangiaceae bacterium; assembly: GCA_050013415.1. Taxonomy (GTDB): domain Bacteria; phylum Actinomycetota; class Actinomycetes; order Streptosporangiales; family Streptosporangiaceae; genus Palsa-506. The sequence goes on from JBEKFH010000364.1 coordinate 810, forward strand.
GATGAGGTTGGACTTCGTGATCAGGCCCGCCTGCCGGGCGCTGGTGAGCACCGTCAGCGAGCGGCCGTACCGGAATCCCGGCCGGATCCGCCGGAAGATCCTGGGCACGGTCTCGATGTTGTGCGCGAGGACTTCCGGGCGGGCGGCGAAGACCTCGGCGAGCCGGGCGGGCGCGGCGTCGAAGTCGGGAATCAGCAGCTCGACGCCGCAGCCGGGCACCTCGGCGTGGATCTGGCGGCAGGTCTGCGCGTACAGCCAGGCGCCGCCGTCCGGCAGGTCGTCACGCGCCACGCCGGTGACCGTGGCGTAGCGCAGGCCCATCGCCGCGACCGACTCGGCCACCCGGCGCGGCTCGTCGGTGTCCAGCGGCTCCGGCCTGCCGGTCGCGATCTGGCAGAAATCGCAGCGCCTGGTGCACTGGTCGCCGCCGATCAGGAACGTCGCCTCGCGGTCTTCCCAGCATTCGAAGATGTTCGGGCAGCCGGCTTCCTCGCATACCGTGTGCAGTCCCTCGCTGCGCACCAGCTGCTTCAGCTCGGTGTACTGCGGCCCGGTGCGCAGCCGCGTCTTGATCCACGGCGGCTTGCGCTCGATCGGCACCTGGCTGTTGCGCGCCTCCAGGCGCAGCATCCGTCGTCCCTCAGGTGCGAGTACCACGGCACCAGGGTATGTGGGCGGGGAACTGCCCGGCGCCAGGGGCCTCGCCGGGCGGTCGCCAGTGCCTTCGCCGGGGATGGCCCCGCCGGGGATGGCGTTGTCAGGGGATGGCCGCGTCAGGGGATGGCCTCGTCAGGGGATGGCCTCGTCAGGAGCTGGTATGTCCGAATCAGATCCGTCAGCCGATCGCGGGCGCTCGCCCGGCAGCCGGCTGCTGTCCCAGGTGGACCGGCGGGCGGCGCGGCCGCTCACCGCGCTGATCGTGCTCGCCGCTGACATCGCGTGGGTCGTCGTCAGCGCCGCCGTCGGGTTCCCCGGGCGGTGGGAGGTCGTCTTCCAGACCCTGGTCGCGGCGCTCACCCTGGCGATGGTCTTCGTCATCCAGCACACCCAGGCCCGCCAGCAGGCGGCCACCCAGCGGAAGCTGGACGAGATCCTTCGGGCACTGCCGGAAGCTGACAACGCCCTGCTGACGCTGGAGCACGCCTCCGACCACGAACTGCGCGCCACCCGGATGCGGCATAGCGAGATTCGCCGGACAGCACTGGACGAGCAGGCCGGCACCGATCCGGAACGCTGACAGGGTGGCCGGTGCAGCCGGCAGCGCCACTGGCCCCCTTCCTGACGCAGAGACCGGCCCATCCTGATGCTCAGGCCGGTTGCACCACCCGCTTCGTGGCCCTGGGAGGTACCTCTGATAACGTTCTTCATACATTAAAAGGGTATCCGTGAGGGCACCCTGAGTAATGTTTCTGTGCCCGCTCCGGACTCCGGCGGTTCTTGTCCGCTCAAGGCAAGCCGGGGTGGTCACATCACAGCGTTATCCATCGGCGAGTCGGCCCGACTGCGAGCAATTCCTCTGCTTTCCGCGGCAACGGGATTCCCGGGTGCCGTAACAGCCGCGCCGTAACAGCACCGCCAGCCCACTCACGACAGACGAAACAACCTCGCCCGCCAGCGGCGGCGAGGGATCCCTCGACGATGCCGGAAGACGGCCGGGGACCATCAGTTCTGGAAGGAACGCAAATGTTCGGTAGGAACTATGTCAATCACCTGATTGAGCGGAGCGCGGAGAACCCGGACGACCGGCGGCGCTTCCTGAAAAGCGCGAGCGCGGCAGGGCTGGGCGTGGTCGGCGTCGGCGTGCTGAGCGCGGCGGCTGGGTGCTCGTCGGCGACGGCGGTCAAGCCGGCGGCCAACACCGCGGCTGCGAAGGCGGCGGCCGCGGCGGCGATCTCGGACGCGGCGATCCTGAACTTCGCGCTGAACCTGGAGTACCTGGAAGCGGAGTTCTACTCCAACGCGGTGCACGGGCACGGGCTGCCGGCCAGCCTGACCACCGGCAAGGGAACCTCCGGGCCGGTGACGGGCGGCAAGCAGGTGAGCTTCAGCAGCAAGGGCATCAAGCAGTTCGCCCAGGAGATCGCGATGGACGAGTACGACCACGTGAGCTTCCTGCGGGCGGCGCTCGGCAGCGCGGCCGTGTCCCGGCCGGCGATCGACATCAAGGCCAGCTTCACCGCGGCCGCGGTGGCAGCCGGGCTGATCAAGATGGGGCAGACGTTCGACGTCTACGCCAACGAGGACAATTTCCTGCTCGGCGCGTTCGTGTTCGAGGATGTCGGCGTGACCGCCTACAAGGGCGCCGCACCGCTGATCAGCAACAAGACCTACCTCGGCGCGGCGGCCGGCATCCTGGCGGTGGAGGCTTACCACGCCGCGACCATCCGCACGGTGCTGTACGACAAGGGCCTGGCCGCGGACGCCGACGCGATCTCCGCCGCGCGCGACAGCCTGGACCACAACGGGCACGACGACCAGGGCATCACCGTCGGCGGGCGGGCCAACATCGTGCCCGCCGACAGCAACTCCCTGGCGTTCGGCCGGACCCCGGCCAATGTCCTGAACATCGTCTACCTGACCCCCAAGGCAGTGAAATCCGGCGGGTTCTTCCCCGCCGGAGTCAACGGCACCATCAACACCAGCGGCTGACCGCAGCGCCAGCACCCGGCCGGCCCGGGCGATCCCGCCACCCCGGGACCGCCCGGGCCGGCCTGGTCGTGGTGCCTGACCCCCGGGGATGGCGGGGAGATCGCGCTGGCCGGGATCCGGTCGGCGATCCGCACCGAATGCGGGAGCGAACCGATCGGCGGTCCGCGCCGAATAAGGAAAGTGACGTTGCACCTCGTGAGTGAGCCGGTCGGCCAGCCAGGGCAGGACGGCTTCGACGATGCCGCCCTGCTCGGGCTGGTCACGCAGGAGAACCACGATGCGCTGGCGACGCTGTACCGGCGGCACGGCAGCGCTTGCTACCGGCTCGCCCGGCAGGTCACCGCCGATGACGACCTGGCACAGGATGCCGTACAGGAGGCGTTCATCGGCATGTGGCGGTCCCCGGCGTCCTACCTGCCTGCCCGCGGAAGCGTGCGGACCTGGCTGCTCGGGCTGACCCACCACAAGGCCGTGGACTCGGTCCGCCGGGAGACCTCCCAGCAGCGGCGGCGCGATGCGCACGCCGCGCAGCAGGCACTCGACCCGCCGCCGGGCGCCGACCCGGCCGCGGCCGCCCTGGACGGCATCCGGGCGGCGGAGGTCAGGGCGGCGCTCACCGAGCTGCCTGAGGGCCAGCGGCAGGCACTGGCGCTGGCGTACTTCGGCGGCTATACCCAGAGCCAGATAGCGGAGCTGACCGGCGTGCCGCTGGGCACCGTCAAGACCCGCACGTTCTCTGCCATGCGGCGGCTGCGGGTCAGGCTGGCCCCGCTGGAGAATCTAGCCGGGGAGGGGTCACGGTGACCGATCCGAGGCAGCCGCACGCCCATTTCGACGAGCTTGCGGCCGGCTACGCGCTGCACTCCCTCGACCCGGACGACGAGCGGGATTTCCTCGGCCATGCCGGGCAGTGCGCACGCTGCCAGCAGTCGCTGGCGGAGTACGCGGAGGTGGCAGCCGCGCTGGCGGAGATCGCGCCGGCCGCCGAGCCGGGCCAGCAGCTCGGCGACCGCATCATGGCCGCCGCGCTCGGCGGCGGGACTCGCGGCAGCGGGACTCTCGGCAGCGGGGACGTCCCGGCCAGCCAGCGAGCTGATGCCGGCCACGGCGATCGCCCGGCCGGCCAGCCGCCGGCCGAGGTCATCGGATTGCGCGAGCGGCGGCGCCCGCCGCGACGGCTGCAGCTCGCTGCCGCCGCGGCCGCGGTCCTGATCGCGGGCGGGGGAATCTGGGCAGGGCTGTCCGGCGGCGCTGCCG
>JBEKFH010000365.1:0-4709 GCA_050013415.1 Streptosporangiaceae bacterium
GGCAGGCCGCGGGCGTAGTTATCGACGAAATCGCCGACGACCTTGACGCCGCTGACCCCGGCATCGCCCGCGCCGCCGGGCAGGTGCCCGCGCAGGATGTTGAAGTGGCCGGCGCCGTCGTTGTCCGGGACCAGGTGGACGCGGGGCTCGATGACGGCCTGACCGGCGCTGTGCGCTCGCAGCGCTGCCTCGACAGCTCCGGTGATTTCCGCGTTCGAAATATCGAGAGTGTCAATGTCAGGGCCGGACAGGAACCGGATCCACAGCCCATCCGGTCCCGGCGCGGCAGTCACGAGCGCGGGCCAGCCGGCTGCCCGGCTGGCCCGGCTCGCGGCACCGGGTTCCTCAGCTCTTCCTCACGTTGGTCAGGAACAGGTGGCCGATCGCGGTCGGGTAGGCGCCGGTCACGTTCTTCGCCGAGGCGGACAGGTAGTTGTAGAAATACCCGTAGATGATCGGCGTCTGCTCCAGCAGCAGGGTCTCGATCTGGCCGGCGATGCTGCGCTGGCTGCTCAGGTCGACCGCCGCGACATATTGCTTGACCAGGGTGTCGTACTGGGTGTTGTTAAAGTGCGCCGCGTTCCAGGGGCCGGTGCCGGTCTTGGCGTCGGTGGTCACCAGCGGCGCCGTCAGGAACACGTTCGGCACGCTGCGGTGCCCGTAGTCGACCAGGCTCATCGTGGCGTCCAGCCAGTCGGAGTTCCCGAAGGTGGCCTTGCCGTAGTAGGCCGCCGAGCTCTCGATCGTCAGCTTGATGTCGACGCCGATGCTCGTCGCGGCCTGCTTCACGATCTGGGCGTATTCGGGGATCTCCAGCAGCTGCTCGGTGACCAGGTGGGTGCTGAACCCGTGCGGGTGGCCCGCGGCCGACAGCAGCGACTTGGCCTTGGCGATGTCCAGCGCGCGCTGCGCGACGGTGGTGTTGGTCGAGGGGAAGACCGGCGCGAACGGGCTGTCGTTACCGATATCGGAGTAGCCCTTGAACAGCGCCTGGACGATGGCCGGCCGGTTCAGCGTCAGCGCGATGGCCTGGCGCACCCGCGGGTCGCTGAACGGCGCCTGGTCACAGCGCATGGACAGCTCGCGGTGCGCGCTGGAGCGCAGCTTGATGATGTTGTAGGGGGCGCCGGCCGCGAGCAGCTGCTCGCCGCCGGACACCGAGAACTGCCCGAGGACGTCGATGGCCCCGCCGGTCAGCGCGAGGATCAGCGGCGGCTCGGTGTCGTAGAAGGTGAACTCGGTGGCGGCGGGCACTGCCTTCGTGCCCCAGTACTGCTCGTTGCGGGTGAACGACGCGCCGACCTTCGCCGTGTAGCTCTTCATCACGAACGGGCCGGTGCCGATGAACGAGCTTTGCCACTTGGCCGGGTCGTAGCCGTTCGGCAGGATGATCATGTTGTAGTTGTCGGAGGAGGTCAGGTACGGGAAGTTGCCGTTCGGGGCCTCGAGGTGGAAGGCGACCGTGAAGTCGTCGACCTTCCTGACGCCGGCCGGGACGAGCGCGCCGCCGAAGGCGGACAGCGCGTTCGACGTAGTCTTCGGGTCGGTCTGCAGCTTGTACGTGTACACGACATCGTCGGCGGTCAGCGGCGTGCCGTCGTGGAACGTGACGCCGCGCCGGATCTTGAAGGTCCACACGTCGGCCGCGGTGTTGGCGCTCCAGCTCTCGGCCAGCACCGGCTGCAGCGTCAGGTGCTGGTCGGACAGGCAGAGGTACTCGCCGGTCTGCGCGAGCATGTCCAGGCCGCCCTGGTCGGCCACGGTCAGCGGGTTGATCGCCGCCGTCGGCACGATGATCCCGGCCTTGATGGTCGCGTTAGCGCTGCTGCTGGGCGGGCTGCTGCTGGCGGACGGCGCCGGGCTCGAGCTCCCGCACGCGGACAGGACCGCGCCCAGCACCGGGACCGATATTCCGACGACCGCGCCCCGTCTCAGGAAATCCCGGCGGGAGATCCGTCCGGCCACGAACTCGTCGATGACGTGGTTCTCGACCGCTCCCTGGCCCTGGCGCAGCCGGTCGAGCCGACCATGATCAACGTTCACTGGGATCCTCCCTCAGCACCGCGCCGGTTGACGCGAATCGAAAAAACCTATTCCGGGGCCACGTTCTTGTCACGGCGCCCCTCCGTCTTGTCACGGCATCCCTCTGTCTTGTCACGGCACCCCTCCGTTACCTTGCAGCGTTCTCAGCTCATCGATGGGAATGTGACAGCTCATCAGGTGGCCCGGCGCGACCTCCAGCAGCGGAGGCTCGTCCGACTCGCAGATGCCGGTCGGCAGCCGGCGCGGGCAGCGGGTGTGGAAAACGCAGCCCGACGGCGGGCTGGCCGCGGACGGGATCTCCCCGGTCAGCCGGATCCGCTCGGTGCGCAGCCCGTCGAGGCTCGGCACGGCCGACAGCAGCGCCTCGGTGTACGGGTGGTGCGGCGGGTCGAAGACCGTCTCGGCTGGCCCCACCTCCATGACGCGGCCGAGGTACAGCACGGCGATGCGGTCCGACAGGTACCGGACCAGGCCGAGGTCGTGCGAGATGAATAGGTACGTCACCTGCTCCTTGGCCTGCAGGTCGACCAGCAGGTTGAGGATCGCCGCCTGCACCGACACGTCGAGCGCCGAGGTGGGCTCGTCGCAGACCACGATCCGCGGGCCGCCGGCGAAGGCGCGCGCGATCGCCACCCGCTGCTTGAGGCCGCCGGACAGCTGGCTCGGGCGCAGGGCCAGGTGACGCTCCTCCAGCCGCACCGACCTGACCAGGTCGGCCAGCCGCTCGCGCAGCCGCGCGCCCGACAGGCCGGCCAGCCGGGCGAGCGGGCGGCTGATCAGGTACCGGACCGTATGGCGGCGGTTGAGCGCGGAGTCCGGGTTCTGGAAGACGATCTGCAGCGCCTTCAGCTGCGCTCGCGGGCGCTGCCGCGCGTCTGCTTTCAGCGGCTGCTCGTCGAGCTCGACGAGCGAGCCCTCGTCCGGCGTGACGAGGCCGAGCAGCGCGCGCGCCAGGGTCGTCTTGCCGCTGCCCGACTCGCCGACCAGCCCGAGCGTCTCGCCCTGCTGCAAGGTCAGGTTGACCCCGACGAGGGCCCTGAGCGTCTCGCCACGCGAGGTGAACGTCTTCGACAGCCGCTGCAGCGTCACGACCGGCACGCCGGGTTCGGCGGCGTCGTCGCGGGCGGTCAGCTGCAGGTCGGCCGGGGTGTTCCTGGGCAGGTCCGGCGCCTGGTCGTGCAGGTAGCAGCGCGAGCTGTGCGTCGGGCTGATGGTGAAGGCCGGCGGCGCTGCGGTCCGGCAGCGCTCCTCCGCGATCGGGCAGCGCGGCGCGAAGATGCATCCGGTGAGCGAGTGACCGGGCGGTGGCAGGAAGCCGGGGATGGTGTCCAGCCGCCCGTGGTCCTTGCGCTGGCCGCGCCGCGGTATGCAGCGCAGCAGCCCGACGGTGTACGGGTGCCGCGGCTGGTCGAATACCTGGCGGGCGATGCCCTCCTCGATGAGCTCCCCGGCGTACAGGACGCCGACCCGGTCGCACATCTTGGCGATCACCGCGAGATTGTGGCTGATGAAGAGCACCGAGGTGTCGAATTCGCCGCGCAGCGCCGCCACCAGGTCGAGCACCTCCGCCTCGACGGTCGCGTCCAGCGCGGTCGTCGGCTCGTCCAGGATGAGCAGCGACGGCTCGGCCGCGAGTGCCATGGCGATGACCGCCCGCTGCGCCATCCCGCCGGACAGCTGATGCGGGTACCGCTCCATGACCCGCCCCGGGTCGGAAATCTGCACCTTGCGGAGCATGGCCTCGGTGCGCTCCAGAGCCGCGTGCCTGTCCAGGCCCGCGATCTCGTAGACCTCGGCGATCTGGCGGCCGACCCGGATCGACGGGTTCAGCGCGCGGCCCGGCTCCTGGTAGACCATCGACACCGTGCGGGCCCGCAGTTCGCGCAGCGCCTTCGTCCCCATGGCCAGCGGATCCTGCCCGTTGATGCGGATCGATCCCGCGCTCACCCGGCCGTTGCGGGGCAGGTACCTGGTGAGCGCGAGAGCCACCGTCGACTTGCCGGATCCCGACTCGCCGACCAGCCCGTAGGACTCGTTGCGGCCGATCCGCAGCGAGACGTCCCGCAGCGCCAGCCGGTCCTGCCCGCGGACCCGGTAGGTGACCTCCAGGTGCTCGACCGCCAGCGCGGTGCGGGTCGCGTCGGCGGGGCCCGGCGTGGTCGTGGCACCGGCGGCGGTCACGAGGCGAGCACCTGCTCGATGGAGTCGGTGACCAGGTTGACCCCGATCACGAGCGAGGCGATGGCGAGCGCGGGGAACACCGTCTCCCACCAGTAGCCGGCCGCCAGCACCCCGTAGTTCGCGGCGATGTCCGCTCCCCAGTCGGGCGTGGGCGGCTGGACCCCGTAACCGAGGAACGACAGCGTGGCGACGGTGAAGATGGCGTATCCGAGCCGCACGGTGAACTCGACGAGGACGGCAGGCAGAACGTTCGGCAGAATCTCGACGAACATGATGTGGGCCGGCTTCTCGCCGAGCAGGCGGGCGGAGGCCAGGTAGTCGAGCTGGCTCTCGACCAGGACGGCGGAACGGACCGTGCGGGCGATCAGCGGGGCGAAGATGAACCCGATCACGACGATGATGACCGGCGCCGACGGCCCGAGCGCGACGACGAACAGGAGCGCGACGATCACCAGCGGCAGCGCGAGCACGGCCTCGACGACGCG
>JBEKFH010000366.1:0-4705 GCA_050013415.1 Streptosporangiaceae bacterium
ACGCCGGCGTCCGGGTCGCCGATGAAGCCCTCGCGCGGGCTCGCCGCGGTGATCCGGCCGGTGGCCGTGGATCCGAGCACGGTGTGGTGCGGCTGGATCCACCCCAGGTAGTCCTCGAACCGCTCGGCGAACTTCTCGTCCAGCATCGGGCCGAAGACGACATCGCGGAACGGGTCGCCGACCAGCGCCTGCCGGGTCGCCTTGTCGAACCGGGCGACGAAGTCGTCGTGGACGCTCTCGTGCACGATGACCGTGCCGAGGGATGTGCAACGCTGCCCGGCGGTGCCGAAGCCGGAGAACAGGGCCGCCTCCACCGCGAGGTCAATCTCCGCGCTCGGCGTCACGACCATCGGGTTCTTGCCGCCGAGCTCCAGGCAGGCGGACTGCAGGTGCCGGCCGGTGAGCTCGCCGATGCGGGACCCGACGACGCTGGACCCGGTGAACCCGACCTTGTCGACGTACCCGAGCTCCAGCGCCTGCTCGAGCCCGGCGAAGGTCGTCTCGCCGTCCGCCATCACCAGGTTGAGCACGCCGTCGGGCAGCCCGCCGCCGCGGACGAGCAGCTCGAAGAGCGCGGCGCCGCAGGCCGGGGAGTAGTCGGCCGGCTTCCAGACCACGGCGTTGCCGCAGAGCAGCGCAGGGATGAGGTACCAGGACGGCACGGCGACCGGGAAGTTGCCGGCCGTGATGACGCTGACCACGCCGACCGGGTTGCGGAACGTGAACAGCTGCTTGTCGGGCATCTCGCTCGGCACCGTCTGGCCGTATAGCCGGCGGCCCTCGCCCAGGAAGAAGTCGCAGGTGTCGACGATCTCGCGCACCTCGCCGAGCGCCTCGGCGTAGGGCTTGCCGATCTCCCGGGTCACCAGCCGGGCCAGCGACTCGGCGTTGGCCTCGACCACCCGGCCGATGTGGGCAATCGCGCGGCCGCGCACCGGGGCCGGGACGTCCGCCCAGCCGGGCTGCGCCTCCCGGGCGGCCCGCGCCGCCGCGACGAAGGCGCTCGCGTCGGCGAGCGCGACCTCGGCGACGACGTCGCTGAGCCGGGCGGGGTTGGTCGACGCGATCCGGCCGCCGGGCGCTCCGGCGACCGGGGCTCCCGCCACGATCGAGGTGATGGTGCGGCTCATCACGACCTCACTTCGCCGGTGTGGACATCGATGTCACTCAGCGGCCGGCCGCGGCGGTCAGCTGCCCGAGCACGCCGTCCATGGCGCGCACGCCGAATTGCAGCTCGTCCTCGGTGACGGTCAGCGCCGGGCGGAACCGGATGGTGCGCTCGCCGCAGGCCAGCACCAGGACGCGCGAGTGCCGCAGCTCCGCCACCGCCAGGTCGCGGAGCGCCGCGGTGGGCAGGTCGATCGCGCACATGAGGCCGCGCCCGCGCACGTTGGTGACGATGCTGCGATGCGTGTCTCGGAGGTCGAGCAGCTCCCCGAGGAAGTAGCCGCCCACCTTCGCCGCGTTGTCCAGCAGGCCGTCGGCCTCGATGATCTCCAGGATCCGGCGCGAGCGCACCATGTCGACCAGGCCGCCGCCCCAGGTGGAGTTGATCCGGCTGGACACCCGGAACACGTTGTCGGGCACCTCGTCGACTCGCCGGCCGGCCATGATGCCGCCGAGCTGCACCTTCTTGCCGAACGCGACGATATCGGGCTCGAGGCCGAGCTGCTGGTAGGCCCACGCGGTGCCGGTGAGCCCGACGCCGGTCTGCACCTCGTCGAGCACGAACAGCGCGTCGTTCGCGCGGCAGAGCGCCTGCATCGCCTGCAGGAACTCGGGCCGCAGGTGGTTGTCGCCGCCCTCGCCCTGGATCGGCTCGGCGATGAAGCAGGCGATGTCGTGCGGGTAGGCCTCGAACGCGGCCCGCGCCTGGCCGAGGGCACGGGCCTCGGCCGCCTCCACCTCGGCCAGGTGATCCTCCAGCGGGAAGATGACGGCGGGCACGTCGATGCGCGGCCAGTCGAACTTCGGGAACCGGTCGGTCTTCGCCGGGTCGGTGTTGGTCATCGACATCGTGTAGCCGGAGCGGCCGTGAAACGCGCGGGTCAGGTGCATCGCCCGGCTACCGAGATCACGGGAACGGCCGGCGGCCTCGTTGCGGCGGCTCTTCCAGTCGAAGGCCGTCTTCAGCGCGTTCTCGACGGCCAGCGCGCCCCCCTCGACGAAGAACAGGTGCGGCAGCGCCGGGTCGCCGAGCACGCGGGCGAAGGCCTCGACGAAGTCCGCCAGGTGCGTCGTGTACATGTCCGGGTTGGCCGGCTTGCTCGCGGCCACGCCGGCCAGCAGCGCCATGAAAGCCGGGTCGCCGACGATGCCCGGCGGGTTGGCGCCGATTGGCGCGGAGGCGAAGTGCGTGTAGAGGTCGAGGTACTCATGCCCGTCGCGAGCGTCGACCAGCCAGCTGCCGTGACTGCGTTCCACGTCGAGAACCAGCCGGTACCCATCGACGAGCAGGTGCTCGGCGAGCCGCTCGTGCACCTGTGCCGCCGGGACGCTCACACTGTGAATCTCGGTCATGGGCCTCCTCACGGACGTGCAGACACCCTACCGCCCGCCCGGGCCGAACGGATCGGCGAACACCGCGGCGCCGCCGTCGTCGTGAGCGTAGATCTCGGCGCCGTCGATCAGCGCGCGCTCGACCCGGCTGAGCACGTTCAGCGGGTCGCCTGACCAGATCACCAGGTCGGCGTCCTTGCCGGCCTCGAGGGAGCCGAGCCGGCCGTCGATGCCCAGGATCCGCGCGGGATTGATGGTGAGCGCCTGCAGCGCAACGTCCCGGCCCAGGCCCTCCTTGACCGACAGCGCGGCCTGGTAGGCGAGGAAGTTGATCGGCACGACCGGATGGTCGGTGGTGATGGCGATCGTGACGCCCGCGCGGGCCAGCCGGCCGGGATTGGCCAGGGACCGGTTCCTCAGCTCGACCTTCGACCTGCTCGTGAACAGCGGCCCGATGATCACCGGGATGTCCCTGGCGGCGATGACGTCGGCGAGCAGGTGCGCCTCGGTGCCGTGGTCGATCACCAGGTCGTAGCCGAACTCCTCGGCTAGCCGCAGGGCGGTGGCGATGTCGTCGGCGCGATGGCAGTGCTGGCGCCAGGGGATCTCCCGGCGCAGCACCCTGCCCAGCGCCTCCAGTTGCAGGTCGCGGTCGACCGGCCTGCGCTCGCCCTCCGGCTTCCGCTGCTCGGCGTCGAGCCGCCGCAGGTAGTTGGCGGCGTCGACCAGGGCGCCGCGGATCACCGCGGCGGTGCCCAGCCGCGTGCTCGGCGTCTTCTTCCGCTCCCCGTACACGCGCTTCGGGTTCTCGCCGAGCGCGGACTTCATCCCGGACGGCTCGCGGAGGACCATCTCGTCGACGGTCCGCCCCCAGCACTTCAGCGCGACCGTCTGGCCGCCGATGGGATTGCCGGATCCCGGGTTGACGTTGACCGCCAGCACCCCTCCGCTGATCGCATCCCGGAAGCCAAGGTCAGCGGGGTTGATCGCGTCGAGGGCCCTTACCTGCGCCATCACCGGGCCGGTCAGCTCGTTGGTGTCCTGGCCGGCCCATCCCTGGGCTTCCTCGGACACCCCGACATGCCCGTGTGCCTCGATGAATCCCGGCAGCACCCAGGATCCCGTCGCGTCGATGACGCGGATGCCCGAGGGAATCGCCACGTCACCGCCGACCGCGACGATCTTGCCGTTTTCGACCAGGACTGTCCCGCCGTCGAGCGGCTCCCCGGCGATCGGGACCACCAGTCCCCCGACGATCGCCACCGACCTGTCCGCCATCTGACCTCCTCGCCGCCGTCCCGAAGCCACAGTAACGCCGCGGGCCGTGGGATGATCTCCGCGCGGGCCGGCCCCGCACGCCCGATCACCCGGAGGACGAGTGCCCATCAGCGACGAGAAGCTCGGCGATTTCCTCGACCGGCTCGCCGACCGGGTGCCGGCGCCCGGCGGGGGCGCCACCGCGGCTCTGCACGCCGCGCAGGGCGCGGCCCTGCTCGGCATGGTCGCTCGCTACACCACCGGCGACAGGTATGCCGAGCACCGGGAGACGATCGGCCGCATCATCGCCGAGGCCGACGAGCTTCGCGGCATCGCGCTGCGGCTGGCCGAGGCAGACGCCGATGCGTTCACCGCCGTGGCCGGCGCCTACACGCTCCCCCGGTCCACCGAGGAGGAGAAGGCCGCCCGGTCCGCGGCCATCGCCGAGGCGCTGGCTGGCGCGGCGTGGCCGCCTGCCCAGGTGATCAGCGTTGCCGGGATGGTCGTCGATCTCGCCCAGGCACTGGCGGCGATCGGCAACCCCAACGTCATCAGCGATGTCGCCGCCGCCGCCGAAGCCGCCCGCGCCGCGGCCGCCACCGCCCGCGTGAACGTCGAGATCAACCTGGCCGGCATCGCTGATGAGCAGGCAAGCCTGGAGATGATCGCCCAGACGGGCAGGACCGACGACATCATCGCCCGGGCCGAGCTCGTCACCGCGTACGTCCGCGAGCAGATCCGCCGCTAGCCCCGTAATTCGCACCTGCCAGTAGGCGGGCCTGCTGGCTATGCCTGGCGCGCTGGCCGCCGGCCGGGTGTCACTAGCCGGGGAAAAATTTTTTGCGCCTTTTTCTGCCGGGTGCCCCAGCCGGGCCTGTTTTGTCAGAGGCAGTCGATAACTTTATCGAAGAAGATATCTCCAGCAGCACCGGGCGAACGGGGAGGAGGA
>JBEKFH010000367.1:0-4694 GCA_050013415.1 Streptosporangiaceae bacterium
CCAGTGCCGGTCCCGCCGCCCTCCCCCGCGGTGACGAAGACCATGTCGGCCCCCTTAAGGACCTCCTCGATCTCCTCGCGGTGGTCTTCGGCGGCCTTGCTGCCGATGTCCGGGTTGGCTCCCGCGCCAAGCCCGCGGGTGAGCTCCCTGCCGACATCGAGCTTGACGTCCGCGTCGCTCATCAGAAGCGCCTGCGCGTCCGTGTTGATCGCGATGAACTCAACGCCCTTGAGCCCCTCGTCGATCATCCGGTTAACGGCGTTGACGCCGCCCCCGCCGATACCGACGACCTTGATGACCGCCAGATAGTTCTGCGGTGATGCCACGAGGAGGAACCTTTCCGCTCGTTTGCGCCTGTCGAGTTTCCGCCCGCTGCCTGTTGCCCAGTCGCCCCGTCAAGTCCAGGAAAGCTCCCCTGCCCGGCGGCTACCGGAACACATCCCCCGCCAGCGGCGGCTGGTCATGCTCCGCGATTGCAGCACGTCAACTCTCACCCTCAAGTTGAGATTTAGAGTTATGTCAAGCTGCCGACTGATACGGACAGTAGGGTTGCCCGTGACCGTGGTCAACTAACCAGGCATCCAAGCGCTCCGGCGTGTCGCGGCACGCCCGCTGGCCGGCGTTCATCCCCCGGTCACCGCCGTCAGGGGATCACTGACGTCGTAATGCAGCGCGTGCTGGCGCATCAGGATCTCAAGTTCCCTGGCCTTGACCGCGGGTTCCGCCGTGCCGCCCCAGGAAACCGTCACCCCGCCGCTGAGCCGGAGCGTCACCGCAGCCGCGCTCGGCGCGTCGATCACCCGGACGGAGCGGGAAAGCCGGGCAGGCAGATCCCGCAGGATCGTGGCCGCCGCCCGCACCGCTGCGCTCTGGCGCAGTGCGGCGGGCACGGCTTCGGCGGGCACAGCCGCGGCGGGAGTGTCGAGCACGGGCATCCCGCGTGGCGGGCGGCCCGCCTGCCGCAGCACCACGCCAACCCTGTCGATGATCTGGTAGCCATGGCCGCTGGCCACCGCGAGCAAGGCCGTGCGCTCCCGTACCGAGATCACGATCTTGTCCGGCCACTCCCGGCGGACCTGCGCGGACTGCACGAGCGTGAGCCGGTCGACGCGGCCAGCCACCGCGGCCGTGTCGATCCGGATGAGCGGGGTGCCGAGCCGGATGCCCGCGGCGTCGATCACGCTGGTCCGCGATATGGCGGCCGGGCCGGTAACCTCCACCGACCGGACGACGAGGAACTTGGAGCCGAGCAGGGCCCAGGTTGCCCCGGCCAGGATCGCCGCGGCCGCGAGCGAGAAGAAGGCCGTCTTCCAAGGATCGGTCCGGCGGCGCGGCTGCGCGGCCGCGGGCTGGGCGGCGGGGGGCTCGGCGGTGCGCGCGGCCGGGCGGCCCGCGGCACCCGGGCCGCCGACGGAAGAGCTGCCCGCGGAAGGGCCGATGGCGGCCGGGCCGGCGCGCGGCGCGGGACCGTCAGTGGACGCGGCGTCGCGGTGCCGGATCACCGGATCCCGTCCGCCCGCTCGCTCAGCGCCGACACGATCAGCGGGCCGAGGGCCGTCACGTCGCCGGCGCCCATGGTCAGCACGAGATCTCCCGGCTTCGCCAGGCCAGCCGCCGCGGCGGGCACGTCGGCGCGGTCCGGCAGGTAGAGCGCGCCGCCGGGCACGGCGGCCGCGATCAGGTTTCCCGTCACGCCGGGCTCGGGATCCTCCCTGGCCGCGTACACGTCGAGCACGATCGCCTCGTCGGCCAGGCCGAGCGCGGCGGCGAACTCTGCGGCGAACAGCCGGGTGCGGCTGTACAGGTGCGGCTGGAAGATGGCGATGACCCGGCCGCCGGCCGCCACGTCCCTGGCGGCCCTCAGGTCCGCTGCCAGCTCGGTGGGGTGATGCGCGTAGCTGTCGAGCACCCGCACGCCGTCCGCCTCGCCCTTGAGCTCCATGCGCCGGAGTGCGCCGCCGTAGCCGGCCAGGCCGCTGATGACCGGCCCGGCCGGGTAGCCGAGCTCGATCGCGGTGGCCAGCGCGGCCGCTGCGTTCAGCGCGTTGTGCCGCCCGGGAACGCCGATCTCGACCGGGAGGCCGCCGGGCGCGCTGAGCGGCGCCCGCGGCCCCGGCGTTACCGTCAGCCGGGTGGCCATGCCGCGGGGCGTCACCCCGCTGACACGGTAGTCCGCGTCGTGCGCCGAGCCATAGGTCCGGATCCGGACGGGCAGGCCGGCGGCGGCGGACGTGAGCGCGCTCGCGCCGGGGTCGTCGGCGCATGCGACCAGCAGCCCGCCGGGGGTGATCCTGCCCGCGAAGGCGAGGAAGGCCGCCTCGATCTCGGCCAGGCCGGCGTAGTTGTCCAGGTGGTCGGCCTCGATGCAGGTCACGACCGCCGCTTCCGGCGACAGCATGAGGAACGAGCCATCGCTCTCGTCGGCCTCGGCGACGAAGAACTCGCCGCTGCCGTGCGCCGCCCCGAGCCCGGTCTCAGCCAGGATGCCGCCGATGACGTACGAGGGATCGGCGCCGCAGCTGCGCAGGATGGTGGTGATCATCGAGGTGGTGGTCGTCTTGCCGTGGGTGCCAGCGATCGCGATGCCGCGGCTGCCGAGCATGGCCGATGCCAGGGCCGCCGCCCGGTGCAGCACCCGGATCCCGCGTCTGCGCGCCTCGGCGAGCTCCGGGTTGTCCGGCCGGATGGCAGTCGACACGACCAGGGTGTCCGCGTCCGCGACGTTGGCCGCCGCGTGACCAACATGGACGCGGGCGCCAGCCGCGGCGAGCTCGTCCAGCAGGCCGGACCGGGCCGAGTCGCTGCCGGACACGGCGACGCCGCTGGCCAGCAGGATGCGGGCGATCCCGGACATGCCCGCCCCGCCGATGCCGGCGAAATGCACCCTGCCCAGCTCGCCGACCGGCACCGGTTCCACCGCCGTCACCAGCCCCATCTGGCCCCTCTCCCGTCCTTGCTGGCCGCGCTCTTGTTCTGGCCGCTCGGCCGCGTGGGCCGGCCGTTCACGCGGGCGCGCTGGCCGTTCATGCCCCGCGCCAGCGAGGCTGCCGGCCGCCACCGCGCATCACCTGCAGCACCTCTGCCGCCAGCCGCTGGTCAGCATCGCGCCGGCCCAGCTCAGCGGCCGCCTCCGACATCGCGGCAACCAGCTCAGGGTCCAGCAGGATTGGCAGCAGGGTGTCCCGGATCCATGCCGGGGTCAGGTCGGCGTCGGCCACGATCAGCCCGCCGCCGGCCTGCTCGATGGGGGCCGCGTTCAGCCGCTGCTCTCCGTTTCCGTGCGGCAGCGGCACGTACGCGGCGGGCAGGCCTACCGCCGTGAGCTCCGCGCAGGTCATGGCGCCGCCGCGGACCAGCGCGAAGTCCGCCGCCGCGTAGGCCAGGTCCATCCGGTCCACATACGGCACCGCCACGTACGGAGTTGGCATCGGGGGCACTCGCTGGGCGGTGTTGCGCGGGCCGATCACGTGCAGCACCTGAACGCCATACTGCAGGAACGACATCAACGCGCCGGTGATCGCCTCGTTCAGCGAGCGGGCGCCCTGCGAGCCGCCGGTGACCAGCAGAACGGGCAGGTCGGGGCGCAGCCCGAAATGCGCGCGGGCCTTGTCCGTCAGCGCGAACCGGTCCAGGCTGGTGATCTGCTGCCGGATCGGGATGCCCACGTACCGGCCGTTGCGCAGTTGGGTTTTAGGGTGACCGGTGAAGACGTGGGTGGTCAGCCGGGCGCCGAGCCGGTTGGCGATCCCGGGCACCGGGTTGGCCTCGTGCACCACGATCGGCACCTTGTGCCGCCGGGCGGCCAGATAAGCCGGAGTCGCCACGTACCCGCCGAAGCCCACCAGCACGTCAGCATTAGTTTTTTCCAGAACGACGCCAGCGGCGTGTATCGCGCCCGCTAGCCTGCCTGGGACGGTCAGCAACTGCGGTGTGACGCTACGCGGAAGCGGCACCGCCGGTATCAGCATCAACTCATAGCCGCGCATCGGAACCAGCCGGGTCTCAAGACCGCGTTCGGTACCGAGGCAGGTCACGCTGATCCCGGGATCCAGCCGCCTGAGGGCATCGGCCGTCGCCAAGGCCGGCTCGATATGGCCAGCTGACCCCCCGCCAGCAAGCACAACCCGCATCACAAGCTCCTCACGTTCGTCTTGGCCCGTCGGCCCGACGCCGAGTTCCCAGACCCAGCCAGCTTAGGCCGCGGGACGCCAGGCCGGGGCCACGTGCGGCCAAAGCTTGCGCCGCGCCCGGCTCACGTCTGGCGAATGCCATGAGTATGCCCAACGCGATCATGGTCGACAGCAGCGACGATAGTCCGGCTGACACCAGCGGCAACGGAACACCGGTAATCGGGAGCACCCCGATCACCGCGCCGATGTTGACCACCGCCTGCATCACGATCCAGACCGTGATGCTGGCCGCCGCCAGTCTGGTGAACGTGTCGGTTGTACGCCTGGCTACCCGCAACCCCGCGAACGCCAGCCCGCCGTACATCGCCGCCACGCACAATGTACCGACCAGTCCGAGTTCTTCGCCGATGATGGCGAAGATGAAGTCGCTGGTGGATTCCGGCACCCAGCCCCACTTGCCCCGGCTGCCGCCGAGTCCGACACCGAACAGCCCGCCGTCACCCAGCGCGTAGCGGCCCTGGATGGCCTGCTGGTTCGGGCCGGTGGGGCCGCCGGTCGGGTCGT
>JBEKFH010000368.1:0-4684 GCA_050013415.1 Streptosporangiaceae bacterium
CCAGCGATCTCGGCTCCGCTAGCCTGCGGATGCTCGCGGTGCATCCGCTGCCGGTACAGCCGGACACCGAACTCGTGCATGTTCAGGGCTGCCTGTATGCGCGCGGCCTCTGGTGCCCGTTCCCCTGCGGCGCATCCCATTCCTGCATGGCGTTCACGCAGGCGCGTGACGATGGCCCGAAAGGCGCCGGGCGGGCCCTTAGCGTCAGCGGGCATTGCGCTCCTCGTCCGCGACCCTGGCTAGTGCCCTTCGCACGACATTGAATGCCTCCCGTTCGGGGCCCGTCAGCGTTGTGCCGGGATCGTCCGCATAGCGGGCCAGCAACTTCTCGCATTCCGTCGCGTTGCTGTCAGTGTCGGACAGCCGGGCAATCCTCGCGGCCGGACGTCCGTTGCGGGTAAGCCGAGTTTCGATCCCGTGCCGCTGGGCGTCTCTCACGAGATCCCCAAGTACTGGCCTGGCCTCCTGGATGCCCATCTCGCGCATGCTCCCAGAATACCTGAGCTTAAGGACCTTAAGGTTCTAGCAGCGCTGCGTGCACGCTCTCGACTGCACCCGCCGCTACCATCGAGTGCCATGCCGAAGAGCCGGATGAACCGGGAAGAGTTCTTCGGCAAGCTCGCGCCGCTGGACGCCGAGCAGCGCGGCAAGATCCTCTGGAACCTGTACTGGCGCGGCACGGCGGCGGCGCGGGAGCGGATCGAGGGAGAACTGGACCCGTCGGAGCGGGAGCGCCGAAAGCAGGATGCCGCCACACCGCGGGATCCGGAGGACGTGCTCGCGGAGGTCTCCTGGTTCGTGGAGCTGGCCAGGTCAGGTGCGTACATCGCCGGCGACCGCCGGGTGTCGCGAACCGAGCGGACGAAATGGCGGGTGACATTCCGGCAGCTCGCCACGGATGCGCAGCTGGCGCTGCACGCTGACAATACTGCCCCGGCTGAGCAGGCCATGGAGCTGATGATCGACCTGGCCAGGAACGCCGAGGGTAGCTTCCGGTCCGAGGACCCGCTGGAGGCGGCCAGGTTCGTGCTGTCCCATGCTGTCTCGGGGCTGTGGGAGACGGTACTCGCCGAGCACGGCTTCGACCGCTTCGCCGAACGCGCCGCACCGCAGCTAATCAGGTGGGAGTCAGCGTACGGCTGGAGCAACGGCACGGGAGCCGGCAAGGTTGCCGAGCGGGAGATCGCGCTAGCTGACGTGCTCGCGCCGATGCTGGCCACGCCGGACATGTGGACGGGGTTCGCCGACGCGTACCTTGCCGAGCTGGACCGGATCGCGGCCGCCGAACGGCCACCGCCGCGCCGCCGCGGCACGGCGATGAGCCTTTCTGGCCCGGAGTGGAAACGCAACGAGCGGACGAGGAATCTCGCGCGGTGGAACGAGCTGCTGTCCGGCCATGTCGATGCGGAACGTGCGAAGCGGCTGGCGAACCATCCGGCGTTCCAGGTCAGGCACGCGCAGGCGCATCAGGGCGGGAAACGCTCCTCAGACTGATCCTGCTGAGGCCGGCAAGAGAAGGGAAGTGAGGCCGGCAAGGGAAGGGAAGCTAACCCTTAACAAGGACCTTCCTTGTTAAGGGTTACCGCTGAAGGCTTCATAAGTTGTGCGGGCGCCGGGGTGGCACCGCCCTGCTCGGCTCCGAACTGCGGGTATCACCGCCAGGGCTGGCGAGCCGTCGTTCCAGATCGGTAAACGCGTTGATGATGTCCTTGGCTTCGAAGGCGCGATTCCGTTTGCCGACAGTAACCTGGGACAGCGCGCCTGCCCCGGTGAGCCGCGCTACGGCTTCGTTGGTCTGCGGGAAACTACGGTCTATCAGCTCTGCGGCGCCGTTGACGGTAAGCATGGGTACTCCCGGCAGCGAACGGAGGAGCAGATCCGTGGCCGATCCGAGTTCGGCAGCGTCAAGGGGCCGTGTTCGGCTTCGTTCGATTACACGGTCGAGGCGGAATCCCCGACCAACACGTGGAGCCAGCAGGTCAGCACCATCAAGGGTGACGACGGACAGGCTTTGAGCGAGCCGGGCATCGGCGATCGGGCGGTTTGGGGCGGCAAGGAATTCGCCGCCGAGGCCGACGGGTACATCGTGGGCGTCATCGGCGCTGATTTTCCGAGCACACCGCAGGGGAGTGGCTTCGTCCGGACCGGGAAGATCGCGAAGCTGCTGATCAGCAAATTGTGAGTCAGTGGTATTCAGAGAGTGCCCGAGGGGGATTACACCGAAATCCCACCGTGTGCTGACTGGTGCGTTTGCGGTTGAGGGCCGGTCATGAGCACGGGGCCAGACCAGCGGATCCGGTGGACAGCAACTGCGTGCGTGGCGCGCCTGCCGCCACTCATCGCCCGGATTCCCGGTCGGCTACGCGGCGAATCCGAAGCAAGAGCGTGGCGGAGGGGGTTACCTTGCCGGAGGTATAGGTGGACAGCCGCGAGGCGGAGGTCCCGATCCTGGAGGCGAACGCCGCCCGGCCCAGTCCTGAGCGCTTAACGGCCTCCCGGATGTCGGCGGCGACAGCTGCGCGTTCGTCGGCCTCAGCTCGTTCACGGGCGCGGGACAGCACCGTCTCCATGGCTTCGGCGACGCCATAGGGCCGTGAGTGGCTCAGCACCTCTTCCACCTGGCGGGCGGTCTTACCCCAGGGATCGGCCCGGACCTCGGCAGCGATCCGGTGCCAGTCGGCGAGGTCACCCCGTTCGAGCGCGGTCTGCACGGCCTCTGTAGGCCACAGTGAAACGGGAGCATCGGGACTAATAGTCAGGTTTCGGAAGGCCAGGGGCATGGGCTTACACCTCCGCTTCGAGCATCTCGGCGGCCAGTTGCCGGCATACTGAGCGCACCTCATCCCACTCGGTCCAGCGGGGCGCCAGGTTCCGGTACGCGCCGAGTTGCCCCGTTACGGATGAGTCTTTCGGGCGAGGGTCGGCGAGCTGGCGGATCAGTTGCGCCGCGACACCCCGGCCGCCGGCGTGCTGGTCCGCGTAATAGTCATCGATCCTGGCCAAGACTCCCGCCGCTGCATGAAGGCCCTGACGATCGGCTAGGGCGGCGACATCCAGGTAGTCACGGGTCTGGTTCCGCCGCACGATCAGGAACCCCTTGATTCGTAGAGCCTCCTCTGCCGTGGGAACCGTCAGCACGCGTCCCGACGGAAGCATGACATGCGTGGTTTCCAGCGGCCGGGTGCGGATCATCTGGCGCACGCCGGCCTCGATGTCCCCCAGTTGCCCAAGAATGACCTTTCCGGGGACCACCCGGTTGGTCACCCATTCGCCTTCGGATTCAAGGGCCTCGAGCACGACGTCGAACCGGTTCCGCAGGTCAGCGAGAACGTGATCATGATCGTAGGAGTCCCGGTGACCCGCGTACAGGGCCGCAGCCGATCCCCCCACGAGCACCGCGTCGGGAACCATCTGCTGCAAACGCGACGCGGACTCCAGCACGGCCAGCAGTGCAGGGCTGGCCTCTGAAAGAGAGTCACTCCGCGCTGGCGGCTTTTCCTCCGGAAGCCTTCCCGTCATGAATTGACGATATCAGATATGATAATAATCGGGCGTCACCGAGATGGGCGGCGGTGATGTGTTCTGCACTATCAGCGCTCTCAAGCAGGGCCGCGGAGACCGCCCGGGCCTGGCCGGGGGTGATCTCGACGCACATGTCGGTGCTGTGATCGCCTTCCGCGTCTGTGTCGACCGGGCGGTCTTCCGTGAAGTGCTGGTCGAGGGTGCACCAAGACGGACAGGGCCGGAGGCTAACGGTGTTCTGTCTGCTCTGAACTGCGGGGATGTGAGGTTGACGAACCGGGCTTGAGCTCATCTGCCGATGGCAAGGGCGAGGAGGGTATCGATCGCAGTTTCGAAGGGGCTGGGATCCTGATGCACCTGAGCGAGCAGGAGTCCGCCCTGGAGCGTGGCGAGCAGGGTAGTGGCGAGGTCGTCCGGGCCGATGCCGGATGGGAGTTTCCCGTCGGCATGAAGGGATCTGAGTGCATCGCCGATGGCGGCTGCCCACTGATCGAACCCTGCCGCGATGAGCGCTCGGGCCTCGGGGTCACTCTCGGCGAGCTGACCAACGAGCGAGCCAAGTTGGCAGCCCCCCTTTGCCTTGGTTCGCTTCGCTGCGGTGATCACCATGTCCCGCCAGGCTTCGAGTCCGTTCGCGCTGCCGAGCGCCTGCCGCTGGCGATTGACGATGGCGGCGGCTTGGTAGTCGATGACCGCCTGCACGAGCTCGTTCTTGTCGGGGAAGTAGTGGTACATCTGAGAGCCGCTGACTTCCGCCGCCACCTTGACGTCTTCCAAGGTGGTGCCCTCCACCCCGTGCTCATGGATCAGGGCGGCGGCCTCCTCCACTATTCGCGCCCGGGTGCGTGCTCCCTTGGGGGTGAGCCTCGGCCGGCCACTCGTCTCTTCGGCCATGCACCCATGCTAACAGGATTTTGAGTTTGACAACCCAGTGCCGGGCTGTCAGAGTGAGTCGCACAACCCATTCTGAGCGGGAGGACGACATCGCATGACTGACCTAGAGGGCAAGACAGCTCTGGTAACGGGCTCGACGAGCGGGATCGGCAGGGCTACGGCCATCGCCTTGGCCGCCCGCGGCGCTCACGTACTGGTAGTCGGGCGCAACGAGCAGCGAGCCAAGGACGTGGTCGCCGAGATCGAAGGCAGCGGCGGCAGCGCAACG
>JBEKFH010000369.1:0-4684 GCA_050013415.1 Streptosporangiaceae bacterium
TTAACGCGGGCCGGTCAGCGGCCGCGGCGTGCCGCTGAGCGGCCCTGCGGATCACTATCGGCGACCTGCACCGGCAGCCAGCCGGCGGAGCGCGCCGACCAGGAGGTCCGACCTCGCCCGAGGTGTTGTACATGGCGAGCGACGGCCGGACGGCCGCCTCCAGGCCGTAGCGGCGCAGGATCGGCTGCGCGCAGTGGTGCCCGGCGCGGACCGCGATTCCCTGCTTGTCGCGAAGCCCCGCTCCGGCATCTCGCTCCCGGGTCGCTCCACGAGCGTGGTTGGGACTTCACTGTCGCTGTAACTGCAGCGGAGTCCCAACCACGCCATTGCCGCAACGGAGTCGTGGGTATTGCAGCACGCTGATCAGTCACCGCCCCGGTGAAATCCAGGGTTTGCCCCGGTGACAGGTTTGCCCGGTCAAAAGCCAGGGTTGGCCGCGTCGTGACCCGGCCGTCGACAGGACCCGCGCCACCATCGCCGGCTCCTATCGCTGGCCGGCAGCCTCGCCACGCTCCGCATGTCGTGCGCGTCGCCGGACGGCCGGATGACTGACACTGGGAGGATGGAGCAGGCGCTGCCGGAGTGCCTTGGCGGGCCGCTGGCCGCGTTCGAACGGCACCTTGCGGCGGAGCGGGGACTGTCGCCGCATACGGTCCGGGCCTACATCGGCGACGTCCGGTCGCTGCTCGGTTACGCGTGCCAGGTCGGGGTGGCCGACCTGGCCGGCTTGGATATCAGCATTATCAGGGGCTGGCTCGCCGCGCAGCACGCAGCCGGGCAGGCGCGGGCATCGCTGGCCCGCCGGGCGGCCTCGGCGCGTACGTTCACCGCGTTCGCCCGGTCGCGCGGCTGGCTGGCCACGGATCCGGGCCCGCTGCTCGGCACGCTGAAGGCGCAGCGTCACCTCCCGCAGGTCCTTGCCGCCGACCAGATAGCCGCCGTCCTCGACGCGGCGGGAGCCGCACGGGGCCCGGCCGCACGGGGCCCGGCCGCACGGGGCCCGGCCGCACGGGGCCCGGCCGCACGGGGCCCGGCGGCCGGAGGCGAAGGGGGACCGCTCGGCATGCCCGCGGCCGGAGATGCCGGAGCAGCGGGTCGTGGCGAGGCTGGAGCCGGGGCAGCCGCCGGCCCCGGCCAGGACCCGGTGGCGGTCGCCCTGCGCTGGCGTGACGCGGCGATCATGGAGTTGCTTTACGCGTCGGCCCTGCGGGTCAGCGAGTTGTGCGGGATCGACACCGGCGACATCGATGACGAGCGCAGGACGGTACGCGTGCTCGGCAAGGGCAGCAGGGAGCGCACCGTTCCGGTCGGCCTGCCCGCCGCCAGGGCCGTCCGGCGCTGGCAGCGGCACGGCCGCCCGCTGCTGGTGACCGATCGCAGCGGGCGCGCGCTGTTCCTGGGCGCGCGCGGCGGCAGGCTGGATCCGCGGACCGCCCGGCGGGTCGTGCATGCCAGCATCGCGGCCGTTCCGGCCGCTCCGGATACCGGCCCGCACGGCCTGCGGCACTCCGCGGCCACGCATCTCCTGGAAGGCGGCGCTGACCTCCGGAGCGTGCAGGAGCTCCTCGGGCACGCGTCGCTGGCGAGCACCCAGATCTACACTCATGTCTCGATCGAGCGGCTGCTCGCCGCCTACCGTCAGGCGCACCCCAGGGCATGAACCCGGGTGGGCGCTTCGCTGTGCGGGGCCCGGCACTTTGCTGTAAGGACTGGGCGCTTCGCTGTGCGGGCTGGGCGCTTCGCTATGCGGGGTGGCCGGCCGGGCGCGGCATGTAGACTACGCACGGCCGTTGCGGTCCGTGTGCCCGTCAGGCACGCGCCGCGCCGGCACATTCGCGCGTCCGCTCGCCGCCAGGCAGCCGGCACCGGTTTCCTGGCGGAACGCGCTTCACCGGTCCGCGGGGTCTCATCCCGCGGCGAGGCCGTACGGACGCCAGGAGCAACCGAGACGCGCCTTTGCCCCGCGGCAAGGCGCATGACAGGAAAGGACACCGGCATGGCACCGGTCGTCACCATGCGGCAGCTGCTCGAGAGCGGCGTACATTTCGGTCATCAGACCCGGCGCTGGAACCCGAAGATGAAGCGCTTCATCTTCACCGAGCGCAACGGCATTTACATCATCGATCTCCAGCAATCGCTCGACTTCATCGACCGCGCGTACGAGTTCATCAAGGAGACCGTCGCGCACGGCGGCTCGGTCCTGTACGTGGGGACCAAGAAGCAGGCCCAGGAGGCCATCGCCGAGCAGGCTCGCCGGGTCGGGATGCCGTTCGTGAACCAGCGCTGGCTCGGCGGCATGCTGACGAACTTCACCACCGTCTACAAGCGGCTGCAGCGGCTCAAGGAGCTTGAGGAGATCGACTTCGACGACGTCGCCGGCTCCACGCTGACCAAGAAGGAACTGCTCCAGCTCAGGCGCGAGCACGACAAGCTCGAGCGCTCCCTCGGCGGGATCAGGGACATGGCCAGGGTGCCCAGCGCGCTGTGGGTGGTCGACACCAAGAAGGAGCACATCGCGGTCAGCGAGGCGCGCAAGCTGGGCATCCCGGTAATCGCCATCCTGGACACCAACTGCGATCCCGATGAGGTGCAGTACCCGATCCCGGGCAACGACGACGCGATCCGCAGCGTGGCGTTGCTCACCAGGGTCGTCGCCGACGCGGTCGCTGACGGCCTCATCGCCAGGGCAGGAGCCGCGGCGGGCGAGGAGAAGCCGGACGTCGCAGCCGACGGCGTGCTCGGTGCTGAGGAGCCGCTTCCCGAGTGGGAGCGGGCGCTGCTTGAGGGAGCGACCGACGGCCCGGCCGCAAGCGGCACGGCGTCGGCGAACGGCGCGGCGGTCGCGAGCGCGGCCGCGGCCAGCGCGACTGCGGTGCCTGCCGCATCGACGGCTGACAGCGCCCCAGCGGCCCAGGATGCCGCCCCGGCAACCGACAGCGCCCCGGACGCCAGTGCCCCCGCTACGGCCAGTGCGCCCAAGGCCAGCGCGCCTGCCCAGGACAGCGCCGCGGATGCCGGAGCGCCCGCCGGAGCCAGTGCCCCTGCCAAGCCCAGCGCGCCCAAGGCCAGCGCGCCCAAGGCCAGCGCGCCCAAGGACAGCGCGCCTGCCCAGGACAGCGCGCCTGCCCAGGACAGCGCGCCTGCCCAGGACAGCGCGCCTGCCCAGGACAGCGCGCCTGCCCAGGACAGCGCCGGGGATGCCGGAGCGCCCGCCGGAGCCAGTGCCCCTGCCAAGCCCAGCGCGCCCAAGGCCAGCGCGCCTGCCCAGGAGAGCGCCCCGGATGCCGGAGCCGCCGCCGAGGCCATCCTGCCCGCCGAGGCCATCGTGCCCGCCGGGGCCAGTGTCCCTGCCGAGGCCGTCCCGGCGCAGGACAGTGCCCCGGCCGGCGCGAGCCCTGCGGCCGAAGCCAGCCCCGCGGCCGAAGCCAGCCCCGCGGCCGGCGCGAGCCCGCCAGCCGAGGCCGCCGCCCCGCCCGAGGCGGCTGCGGAAGGATCACCGGACGGATCGGCCTGAGCCGCAACTGACGGGCCGCCCGCGCGGCCCGGGTCGCTGCCCCCTGACAGCACAGATCGAGAGATGAGGACATGGCGAACTACAGCGCCGCGGACGTGAAGCGGCTGCGCGAGCAGACCGGCGCCGGCATGATGGACTGCAAGAATGCCCTGGTGGGCGCCGACGGCGACTTCGACGCCGCGGTGGAGGCCCTGCGTGTCAAGGGCGCCAAGGATGTCAGCAAGCGGGCCGGGCGCACGGCGGCGAACGGCCTGGTCACAGCGGCACTGGACGGCACCAGCGCCGGCCTGCTGCTGGAGCTGAACTGCGAAACGGACTTCGTCGCCAAGACGGACCTCTTCCAGCAGGTGGCGGCCGAGGTCGCCAGCGCCGCGATGGCATCGAAGGTCACCGACCGGCTCGCGCTGCTCAGCATCGAGGTCCGGCCAAGCACGATGGTCCAGCAGCTCATCGAGGAGGCGGGCGCCGCGCTCAAGGAGAAGCTGGAGCTCGGCAGGCTCGCCCGGCTCGAGGGCGGGTTCGTCACGGCGTACTTGCACCGCTCGGATCCCTCGCTGCCGCCGGCCAGGGGCGCCCTCGTGCAGCTGGATTCCGATGACCCGGACACCGGCAAGGACATTGCCCAGCAGATCGCCGCGAGCCAGCCCGCCTACCTTCATCGCGAGGACGTGCCCGCCGAGGTCGTCGAGAAGGAACGCAGGATCGCGGAGCAGATGACCCGGGACGAGGGCAAGCCCGAGCAGGCGGTCCCGAAGATCGTCGAGGGCCGGGTGAACGCGTTCTTCAAGGACGTGGTCCTGCTCGAGCAGCCGTTCATCAAGGATCCGAAGAAGACGGTCCAGCAGGTGCTCACCGAGCGGGGCGTCGTCGTGCGGGCCTTCGCGAGGTTCCAGATCGGCCAGGCCGGGTGATCCCGGACGCCGCCGAGGCCGGCCAGCGTTCCGCGGCTGACCTGGCGCATCCGAACTGGCATCGCGTGGTGCTGAAGCTGTCCGGCGAGGCATTCGCCGGCGATCAGCCGCTGGGCATCTCACCGGACGTGGTGGCGCACATCGCCAGGGAGATCACCGCGGCCGCCCGCGAGGGCATCCAGATCGCGGCGGTGGTGGGCGGCGGCAATATGTTCCGCGGCGCCACGCTGTCCGCGCGGGGAGGCATCGACCGGGCTCG
>JBEKFH010000370.1:0-4661 GCA_050013415.1 Streptosporangiaceae bacterium
GCGCGCATCTTGCGGCCGGCCGGGAAGCCCGCGCCGCCCCGGCCGGCCAGGCCCGCCCGCTCAACCTCGGCAATCAGGCCAGTGCCGCCGCGGCGGAACGGAACCGGCCCGTACCTGCTGAGGTGCTCAGCGAGCGAGAGCGGCCCATCGGCCTGCATCAGCCGGGGCAGCTGCCGCGGCGGCGGCTGGCTGTCCATGGCGGCCGCCCCGGTCATGCTCATCGCACGCCGCCGCTGCCAGGAACCCGTTGAATGTGACGCTCAACGGGCTGCATGCCGCCCGATGCCACAGTGGCCGGGTTGCGACGGCCCGACCGAGTGCCCGCGGACCGGGCGCCCACGGGCCGGGTGTCAGCGGATGCGGCGGCGATCCGGCCATGGCCGCCGACCAGCGAAGGCGGAGTACCGGCCCGCCGTGCCCAGCCGGCATGCAGCGGCCCGGCGGCCAGCCATGCCCCGCCGGCGATGAGGGCAAGCACCAGGGCGAGCGCGCCCATCAGCCGCGCCCACGCGTGCGCGGGCCAGCCGTAGGCCAGCCGCCATCCGATCAGGCAAGTCACCACGGCGACGCACCCGAGCGTCAGCCCCAGGACCCAGTGCACTGGCGTGTCCGAGCCGGTGCCGAGCCCATGCAGCACGGCGACCGGCCAGCAGAGGTAGGCGGTCCAGTGCACCAGCCGCCAGGCCCGGTAGCTGAGCCGTGTCCTGATCAGGCTGGTCACCGTCAGTGCCAGCATCAGGTCGAACGCGATCGCGCCAAGGCCCAGCCAGACCGGCCGGTAGGCCGAGATGAACGGGATCACCGCGTCCTGCAGGGGGATCCGGACGAAGCTGTCGGCGGCAGTGGTGCTGATGTGCACCAGGGTGAAGGCGCACGCGAGCATGGACGCGTTCCGGTGCAGCCCGCCGGTGACGAACCGGGGCAAGCTGCGGCTCTGGTACCGCACCGAGGCCAGCAGCCCGAGCGCCATGCTCGCGGTCAGCAGCACGAGGGCGACCAGCCCGGTAGCCCTGGTGACGTACCACAGCGGCGTGCTGGAGGTCACCACGATCGCGCTGGCCGGAACGGTCGCGCCGGAACTCATCATGTGCCGGGAACTGCCGGCCCGGCCGCGGGCGGCGATGGTGGCGCGGGCGGGCCGGACGCGGGCGGGCCGGGCTCGGGCGGCGATGGTGCGGCGGCTGGTTGTGGTGCCGATTCCGTGTCGTGCGGCCAGCCGGCCGTGGTCTCGACCAGCCCGTCCTGGCGAACGAGCCTGGCTGGCAGTGAGCGGTCCCGCAGCCACGCCGCCGCGGCGGCCCCCAGCACGATCGCGGCAGTGCTGGCGGCGTTCGCGTCCACGCAGCTGCCCGCCGCCACGCTCACCGTTCGCCAGCAGCCGCGAGCTGGCTGGCCGGTCGCCGGGTCGATGATGTGGTGCATCCGCTGACCCTCTCGCGCCCACGCCCGGACCGTCGTGCTCGACGTGGCCAGGCCGCCCGAGGTGATCGCCACCGTCTGGCCCGGCGCGTCCGGACCGGCCGCGTGGTCGTCAGTGACCCGTATCCGCCAGCCGCCGGTCGGCCCAGGGCCGGCGACCGCGATGTCGCCGCCGAGGCTTACCAGCACGCCGCAGCCGAGCTGCGCGGCGATAACCTCAGCACAGCGGTCCGCTGCCCATGCCTTCGCGGTGGCTCCCAGGTCGAGCTGCGCTCCGCCGGTGAGCCTGGCCCGGAGATGATCGCGGTCCAGGAGCACACTGCGCCAGCCAGGCACCCCAGCGAGGTGCCCGGCTGCGGCGGATCCCGTGGCGGCGTGCCCGGCGGCGTGTCCCGTTGCGGTCCGCGTGATGCCGAACCGCCCTGGGCTGCCCGGCGGCTGGCCATGCGGAGTGCCGCGGGCCGGGGTGCCCGGCAGCAGGGCGAAGTCACGGTCGTAGCCCAGCTCTGCCAGGGCCTGCCCGCAGGTGGGATCGACGGCGCCGTCGGTAAGCCGGGCGGCGCGCAGCGCCTCGTCAATCAGCTCGGCGAACAGCTCGCTGATCCCGACGGCGGCCCCGCCCGCCGCGTTCAGGGCCGACAACTCCGAATCGGCGCGGAACCGGCTGCAGGCGCGATCCACGGCCGCCAGCTCACCGTCGGCGAGCCGCCGGGCCGCCGGCAGCGAGCCAGGGTCGGTGACGAGCAGCGTCGCGGTGGTGCCGAAGACGCCGAACGTATCCCGCCCGGTCACCGCCGCCGCAGCCGCGGTCATGAGGCTCCCGAGTTCACCTGGCCGGAACCCTGGGCAGGTGCCGGGGGCTGCGCGGGGATCAGGATCGTGCCGCGCCCCCGGTGGCCGGTGCTTCCACGGGCGCCCGCGTTTCCGGTCGCGACGTCGTGGCCGAAGGCGGCGGCGATCAGCGCCGAGCACACGACTCCCGCCGCGCCGGCCCGCCAGGTGAGCCTGCTGACCTTGCGCAGGCCGTCATCCCGCGCGGCCGCCGCCGAGCGCGCGCTATCCCGCCCCATGATGCGTTCCCTCCTGCTCTCCCGCCCAGTCTTGCAGTCGCGCCCGGCCGAGACAGAGCATGCCCGCCGAACCTGAGGAATCGCCGAACGCCCCCAAAGGGAGCCCTCAGCCGGGCCGGCCAGCGTCATCGCCGTGGCCAGACCTTTCCTTTGTACCCTGGGCCGGCTGCCCGGGCGGCCACGCCACCCGCCAGCGTATTGTCTCAGCATGCGCGGTTACTCCCAGGACAAGGACGCCTATCTGAAGCGCCTGCGCAGGATCGAGGGGCAGGTGCGCGGCCTGCAGCGGATGGTGGAGGAGGACGTCTACTGCATCGACGTGCTCACCCAGGTATCGGCCGTGACCAGGGCGCTGCAGGCAGTGGCGCTCGGGCTCCTGGAAGACCATCTCGGGCACTGCGTCACCTCGGCCATCGAGGAGGGCGGCCCCGACGCCCGCGCCAAGGTTCAGGAGGCCGCCGAGGCGATCTCCCGCCTGGTCAAGTCCTGACGCCGCCTGGCCGAATCCTGACGCCGGGCTCAGCGGGCAGGTTCAGCCCGCTGGGCCGGGCCCGGCGGGAGATTCTCACTAGCGTGGCTGGGACTGCACTGCTGATACAACAGCAGTGGAGGGACAACGACGCTGTTCGGGGTTAGCTGCGAGGCGGGGGATTGGCGGCTGGCTCGGGTTCAGTGGCCAGCGCGGGCTCGGCGTTGCCGGCATTCGCCAGCCGGGCGAACGCGCGCAGGTTCGCGACGCTCTCGCCCCGCTTCAGTCGCCAGGCCCATTCCTTGCGGATGGCGGACGCGAAGCCGATCATGAGGGCGGCGTCAAAGTTCTCGTCCGAGTAGCTGAGCACGCAGCCGAGGATCCGGTCGATCTCGTCCGGCGTGATGCAGCCGAGCGGCAGCCGCCCGACCAGGTAGACGTCACCCACCGGATCGACGGCGAAGTGGACGCCGTACATCCGCCCGCTGCGTTCCAGCAGGAACCGGTAGAAGCGCGCATGATTCTCGTCGGGCTGCCGGCAGAAGAACGCCTCGACGTGCAGGCTGTGCGCTCCCGCGATCAGCCAGGCCATGGTGGCCAGCTTGTGCTCGCCTTCCAGCCGCACCAGGTAGGCGCCCGGCCGCGGCACCTCGAACGACAGCCCCAGGCCCGCCAGCGCGGACTCGATCGCCGGGCCAGGCTCGGCTGCGGTGCCAGGCTCGGCTGCGGCGTCGCTCATTGGTGCACCCTTGTCTTGTCGGCAGTTGAGTGACTGCTGATGCACCCGAGGTGCCGCCGGGTTACCGCCCCGCTCACGCGTCCACCGCGGCTGACATCGCTGCCATTGCGCCGGTATACACCGTGAGCAGTGCGTCGACGGTCGCATCCCAGCCAAACCGCGAGGCATGCTCGCGTGCCCCCGCCGAAAGCCGGGCCAGTTTCGCGGGCCGCGTGACCAGATCCCGGACCGCGCGCGCATAGCCCGCCGGATCGTGACCGTCCACCAGGATGCCCGACACCCCGTCGCGCACCGCGGTGCGCAGCCCGCCGACGGAGGCAGCAACGACCGGCGTGCCACAGGCCTGCGCCTCGACTGCCACCAGGCCGAACGACTCGGAGTAGGACGGCACCATGACCAGGGTCGCCGCCCGGTACCAGTCCGCCAGCTCCAGCTGCGGGCAGGGCGGCTCCAGCCGGACGGAGCGAGAGATGCCGAGCGCCGCGGACAGCTCCGTCAGCCGGTAAGGGTCGGCCCGGCCGCTGCCGCTCGGTCCGCCGACGAACACCACGCAGAGCCGCCGCGCCATGGCGGGGTCATCGCGGGTCAGCAGCGCCGCCGCGCGCAGCACCACGTCAGGCGCCTTGAGCGGCTGAACCCGGCCGGCGAACATCAGCACCACCGAGTCCTCCGGCACCCCCAGCCGGCGCCGTGCCTCCCGCTGAGATCCCGGCTGGAAGACCGACAGGTCCACTCCGGGGTTGACGGTCCTGACCCGGGCGGGATCGGCGTCGTAGAGGCGGATGAGCTCGGCGGCCTCCTCGTCCGCGTTCGCCACCAGCCGGTCGGCCGCCGCCACGACCTCGGCCTCGCCGCGGATTCGCAGCTCGGGCTCTGCGGCGTCACCGGCCGCGAGGGCAGCGTTCTTCACCCGGCCGAGCGTATGCATGGACTGCACGAGCGGGACTCCCCAGCGTTCCTTGGC
>JBEKFH010000371.1:0-4656 GCA_050013415.1 Streptosporangiaceae bacterium
TTCGTTATTCATTGCCGCGGTTGCGCTGCTGGTGCCCGTTTTCCTCGGCGCGCTCGCGACCTCCGCGCCGCGCGCTGCCAGCGTCACCAATGGCCCGCTCGCGCTCTGCGGCAACCCGGGGCCGGCCCCGGGACCTGTCCCGCACGTGATCATGGTCATGATGGCGAACCTGAGCTACCACCAGGTGGTCGGCAGCCCCAACGCGCCGTTTCAGACCAGCCTGGCGAGTCAGTGCGGCATCGCGCCGGATTACTTCGGGATAACCCACTCCTCGTCCGCCAACTACCTCGGGGTCTCCGCCGGGGAGTATCCCCCCGCGAGCCCGGTCGGCTGCGGCACGATCATGAAGTGCGCCGACCCCTCGAACAACCTCTATAACGAGCTGACCACGGCGGGGCTGAGCTGGGGCGGGTTCATCGAGTCCATGCCGTCGGCCTGCGACCCGACCAGCAGCGGCAGCAACACCAGTGATCACGACCTCTACTCCAATGGCCACAACCCGATCATTTTCTACACCGACATCCCGCTCGCCGAATGCCAGGCTTACGATGTCGGGGTCAGCGACCTGACCGCCCAGTCGGGCGCCTTCTGGAACGATCTGCAGGCACAGACCCTGCCGTCGTTCAGCTGGATCACCCCTAACGCGGCGAACGACGACGAGGGCGCGGGCACCAAGGCCCAGAACGAGCAGGTGGCCGACACCTGGCTGCAGAACTTCATCGGCCTCGTGCAGCAGTCGAACAGTTACCAGGCGGGCAACACCCTGGTGCTGGTCACCTACGACGAGGGCAGCGGCGCCGACCGGACCATCGGCGAGGATTGCACCAACGAGAGCCTGGACCTGCCGGTGACCAACGGCATCAGCGCGCACCAGGACTCCTGCCACGTCCCGCTCTTCGTGGTCTACCCCTACACCCCGGCCGGGGACAGCGATCCGACGTTCTTTGATCATTACTCGGTCACCAAGACAGTCGAGGATCTCTTCGGCCTGCCCTACCTCGCCCATGCCGGAGATGCCCAGACGAACAGCCTGGTGGAGCACTTCGGCATCCCGGCGGGAGCGACCACCATCAGCTCGCCGGTCGTCAGCATCCTGCAACCAGCAAGCGGCGCCGCGGTATCCGGGGCGATCACCGTCTCCGGTACCGCCGGGGACAGCGCCGGCATCGCGCAGGTGCAGGTCAGCGCCGACGGGGGAACCCCCGTAATGGCGGCAGGGACCACCAACTGGACGGCCAGCATCAGCGCCAGCGCGCTCACCCCCGGCATGAACACCATCGACGTTCAGGCCACCGACGTGAACGGCAACATCGGGACAGCCAGCGTCACGGTGAACGTCGTCAGCACGTCCTGCCCGGTCCCGGCCGCCGGAACGACCGAGCTTTCCGGCAATCTCAGCCTGGAGGCCGGTCAGGCCGGCTGGACGGGCATCTACAACTCCAACTCCGGCCTCAGCCTCGTGCAGCCCGCGGGCGGCAGCTACGACGGACTCTGGGCGCTGCAAGTGGCCGCGAAGAACGCGGCCGGAACGGCCGGCGTCAACAATGCGAAGCCGCTCTGGGTGCCAGGCCCGCCCGGCCTGGCGACGACGGCCGGCCAGGTGTACACCGGCAGCGCATTCGTGCAGCCGGGCATCCCGGGCGAGAAGGTCACCCTGCTGGTCAAGGAGACGACGCCGAGCGGGGCGACCGTCGGCTCGCACGCTACCGCCGTCACGCTCAGCGGCGGCTGGCAGCAGATCACCTCCGCGTACACCGCCAAGGACACGGGCGACCTGATTCATTACTCCCTGTACGCCACCAACCTCGCCAGTAAAGGGCAGGACTTCCTGGCCGACTGCCTGAGCCTGCAGACTCCCTGACCCGGGAAGGGAACTCAGCCGGCGGCGACAGGACGGCGCGGGCGCGCTGGTCCTGGATCAGACCTGGCGCGGTGCGGGGATGCCGCCCGGCGGAGGGCTCTGCAGCAGCCAGACCGGGTTGGAGGTGGCGAGGATCACCCCGGCCGGGCTGACCACCTGGGTGCGCAGGAAGCTGCTCGCGGCGGTGTCGATCGTCTGGGTGATCGCCCCGCCGGTGATGCTGCTCGCCGGGCAGGACCCGATGACTACGGTGTTGGCCGCGAGGCCGGACTGGCCCGCGTAGTCCACCCTGCCCTGGAGCACCTGG
The DNA here is from genome assembly GCA_050013415.1 of Streptosporangiaceae bacterium. Taxonomy (GTDB): domain Bacteria; phylum Actinomycetota; class Actinomycetes; order Streptosporangiales; family Streptosporangiaceae; genus Palsa-506. The sequence continues at coordinate 2,169 of JBEKFH010000371.1, forward strand.
AGCTTGCTGCCCGCCGGCAGGCCGGTCGCGACGGCGACAAGCTGCCGGGAGGTCACGCTGGAGACGCTGACCGCGCCCATCGGCGCCGAGCCATCGACGAGCAGGTCGAGCGTGCCGGTGAACCCCGACAGCGAGCCGCACCAGGAGCGGCCGGCCGCCAGCGCGGCGAGCAGATCCGGCAGCCCGGTGCTGTCAGCCCATGCCCAGGTAACCCAGTTGTTGCCGAGCCCGTACCAGTTCGTGCCGAAATGGTCATCGCTGACGCCGTTGCCCGTCAGGAAAACCGCGTTGCGCGACATCACATCCCAGAGCGCGATGTGGTGGTTGATGTCGACGCCCTGGCGCAGCTTGTAGCCGACCTCCAGCAGGTCCGCGCCGAGCGCGGCCGGGCTGCCGCTTGACGGCAGCAGCTTCGCGGCGACCTTCGCGAGCAGCGCGTTCTGCGCGGACTGGGCAAGCTCCGCCGGGTCGCCGTAGCCGTACGGGTGGTTGTAGCTCGCCAGCCCGCCGGACGCGTGAATCGCCGGGACGACCGTGTCCTGCAGGAACGCGCTGAAGTTCCCCGGGGTGGTGGCCGTGCCGTAGCTGGGGAGCACGATGTTCGGGCCGAACCAGTTCATGTGCGGCAGGTACAGCGACACCTCCAGGCCCTGCTGCTGGATCACCGACGGGTACTTCGAGGCGAGCACTGCCTCCATGGCCGCCTGCTGGCCGAAGAACGCCTGGCCGCTGATTGTCCGGTTGAACCGCAGGTAGTCGAAGTATCCCTCGACCAGATCCCCGGTGCTCGCCGCGCTCAGCGTCAGCTCCCAGAGCGCGAAGTCGCGGTAGTCCAGGTCCGGCCAGAGGGCGGCGATGTCGCTGGACGGGGTGATGGTCACCGTGCCCCACGGATCCTGCGCGCTGTCCGGCGTGACCGGGATCGTGACCACTCCCTGGTTGCCGTTGGCGGCGCTGCCTGCCTGCCCCCCCGGCGGCACGAACTGATACGACAGGGAATAGCCGCCGGCTGGCCGGCCGGCCGATGCCTCGTGGTAGGAAGTGCCGATCAGCAGCTCGAGGTAGCCGTTGATCCATCCGGGGTTCAGCAGCACGTCGATGGTCAGCGACTGGCCGGTGAGGTTGTCACGGTAGTTCTTTGCGGCCGGCTGGCAGTTCGCAAAATAGCCGCACTTCGCCAGCGTCGTGCTGGTGCTCTGGGCGGTCAGGTACATGCTCCCGCCGGCCACCGGGTCGCTGGGGGAGCAGGGGGTCTCGACGATCCCGCCGCCCGAGCCGGGCGCCAGCGACCCGCTCTCGGCCGTCGTCCAGTCCCATGGCCCGCCCTGGCCTGGCCCGCCCTGCTCCGCGGTGAGGCTGGTGAAGTGCACGGTGTCGCGGTAGTTGATGCCGTCCATCCGGTGGTCGTGGTCGGTCCACCACAGCACGTCGACCGCGTTCGCGGCCGCCTGGAACAGCTGGCTGTCCATCGAGCCGCTCTGCTCGCTGAACGAGGAGTGGATGTGCATCGCCATGGAGTACGCGGACGTGCCGTCCGCGGTGACCGCGCGGTCCGGCGAGCGCAGCGGCAGCCGAGGTATCTTCCGCAATAACGCGGCGCCGACGGCCACGGCAGCCGTCGAGTGCAGGAAACCTCGCCGGGATAAGCTCGATGCGGGGGATAACCTGGAGTCGGTTAAGTCACTGAAGGTGTTCGCTGCCTGGTCGTGGCTCGCTGCCTGGTCGTCACACATCGGCCGCACCTGCCCCCTGGTCCCGATTACCCCCCAACATAACCCTGATGGCTATTGCTCTCAAGGTCCGATTTAGGCCGGCCGGTCGGCCGCTGCGGCCCTGGGGACGGCGCTGGCCTGGGCGGCGGGGCTGGCCGCGGAAATCCGTTCGGCATGGTTTGGCAGACTGCTAGGCCGTGCACCATTCCCGCGGGAGGTTTCATGCTGCCCTGGTCGGCTGAACTGTCCGGACGCATCGACGAGCACGTCTTCAGCAGCGAGCTGCTGCGGGGCAATCCGCTGGGCGACCCCGCCGAGCGTCCGCTGTGGGTGTACACGCCGCCCGGCTATGACGACGAGCCCGGCCGCCGTTACCCGGCCGTGTACGTGATCCAGGGGTACACCGGCCATCTCGCCATGTGGCGGAACCGCCATCCCTACCGGCAGCCGTTCCCCGAGACGGCCGATGCCGTGTTCGCGCGCGGCGAGGCGCCGCCGGCCATCGTGGTGTACGCGGACGCGTGGACCGCCTACGGCGGCAGCCAGTTCGTGGATTCCCGCGGCACCGGGCGGTACCACTCCTACCTCTGCGACGAGGTCGTGCCGTGGGTGGACGGGCATTACCGCACCCTGGCCGCCCCGGCCCACCGGGCGATCATGGGGAAGTCCAGCGGCGGGTTCGGCGCGATGATCACCCCGATGCTGCGGCCGGACCTGTTCGGCGCGCTGGCCACGCACGCGGGCGACGCGCTGTACGAGAACTGCTACATCCCGGA
>JBEKFH010000372.1:0-4635 GCA_050013415.1 Streptosporangiaceae bacterium
TAGGTGGAGGCTATCGACTTGATCTGCGGCACGTTCGCCAGCGGCACGTAGCCGACGTCGATGCTGCCCGACTTGACCGCGTTGTACTCGGCGGTGTCGGAGGTGAACGGCACCCCGGTCAGGCTCAGCTGCGTCGTCGACTTCGGCCCGCCGTAGCTCGCGTTGGGCGTCATCGTGAACCCTTCGGTGGTGCTGTTGAACGTGGTCAGCTTGTACGGCCCGTCGACCACCTGCCACAGCGGGTTGGTGGCGTAGGTCGACACCAGCTTGGACTGTGCGGCGAGGAAGTTGTAGATCTTCGTCGCGTTCGCCGGGTTGGTGAAGTTCAGGATCGGGCCGCTGGCCGAGGCCTTCGCCCACGCATGGGCGGGCATCGGCTGGATAGCGGCGAGCTGGTCCTCGACGAGCCACGACGGGTTGTACGCCTTCTTCATGTTGATCACGATCGTGCTGGCGTTAGGCGTGGTGGCGCTGGCGACCTCGTCGGGGAACCCGGTCTTGGGCGTGTAGTACGCGTAGTTGGCCGGGCTCTCCTTGATCGCCGCCTTGATCTCGTCGATCGCGAAAAGGACGTCATTCGAGGTGAGCGGCTTGCCGTCGGACCACTTGTAGTTGCTCTTCAGCGTAATGGTGACGGTCTTGTCGCCGTTGCTCCACTTCGGCTCGTTCGCCAGGCTCATCGCCGGCGTCTCCTTGGGCTGGACGCCGTTGACGTACCACCACAGCGGACGCCACATCTCGTAATCGAAGGAGTACACCGTGTACACCGAGTCGTTGGCGGCCGTGATGATCGGCAGGATCCAGTTCGGGGTGGCACCGGGCGGCTCGGCGACGGTGACCGTGCCGCCGTGCGGCGTGCCGCTGGCCGCCGGCGCCGAGCCAAACGCGCCGGACACGCCGGCGGGTGTCGATCCCCCGCTGGTGGTGCTGCTCTTGCCGCAGGCGGCAAGCACGGTGGCCCCGGCGATCGCGAGCACCGCGAACTTCGTTGCCGGACTGGCGAATTTCATCGCGTCCCCTCGCTCTCATGGCGCGCGCTCGAAGCCCGGTTAGCCGGGATCCCGCCTTCGCGCCCAGCTGTGTGCAGTCGAGTCATCGCTCGCCGCCTTTCTGTCATCGCCCGCCGCCGGGCGTAACCCGCCATCGCGGAATCGCCCTGGCCAGCAAGTAGGTTGTCCCGAGCGTAGGGTCACCACATAGCGATCCCAGGGCGAAAACGTCACAAGTTGTTATCGATCTTTCACGAAAGCGCTCCAGACAGCGGATCTCGGGCGGCCAGACGACGGCCGCGCGGGGCCGCCAGCGCTGCGCGCCATGCCCGCCCGCCTGCCCGTCAGCCGCCGATGGCGTGCGCGCCGCCGTCGACGTGCACGATCTCCCCGGTGGTCGCGGGGAACCAGTCGGACAGCAGCGCCACGCAGCCGCGGGCGGCCGGCTCGGGGTTGGCCAGGTCCCAGCCGAGCGGCGCGCGCTGGTTCCACATCCCCTCGAAGGCCTCGAAGCCGGGGATGCTTCTCGCCGCCATGGTCGTCAGCGGGCCGGCGGACATCAGGTTCACCCGGATGCCGCGCGGCCCGAGATCGCGGGCCAGATAGCGAGCGCAGGACTCCAGGGCCGCCTTCGCCACGCCCATCCAGTCGTAGGCCGGCCAGGCCCGGCTCGCGTCGAAGTCCATGCCGACGACCGCTCCCCCGGCGCCCATCAGCGGCAGCGCGGCCATCGCGAGCGCCTTGAGCGAGTAGGCGGAGACATGCACGGCGGTCGCGGCGTCCTCCCAGGTCGTGTTCAGGAAGTTGCCGCCCAGCGCGGCCGCCGGCGCGAACGCGATCCCGTGCACCACGCCGTCCAGCCGGTCGACGTGCTCCGACACCCGCCCGGCGAGCGACGCGAGCTGGCCCTCGTCGGTCACGTCCAGCTCAAGGACGGGGGGCGGGGACGGGAGCCGCCGGGCGATCCGCTCGACCAGGCTGAGCCGGCCGAACCCGGTGAGCACGACGGTGGCGCCCTCCTGCTGCGCGACGCGCGCCACGTGGAACGCGATCGAGGAGTCGGTCAGTACCCCGGTGACCAGGATCCGCTTGCCGTCCAGGATTCCCATCGCCCTGTCCTTCCTTAGTGGCCCATGCCCAGGCCGCCGTCCACGGGCAGCACCGCGCCGGTGATGTAGGCCGCGTCGTCGGAGGCGAGGAACGCCACGGCCGCGGCCACCTCGTCGGCCGCGGCGTACCTGCCGAGCGGCACCGCCGCCAGGATCGCGGCCTTCCTGTCCGCGGCCAGCGCGGCAGTCATGTCCGTGTCGACGAATCCCGGCGCGACGACGTTGACCGTGATGTTTCGCGTCCCGAGCTCGCGGGCCAGCGAGCGGGCCAGGCCGATCAGGCCGGCCTTGGACGCGGCGTAGTTCGCCTGGCCGCCGGAGCCGAGCAGGCCGACGACCGAGGAGATGAAGATGATCCGGCCCCGGCGCATCCTGATCATCGGCCGGACCGCCCGCCGGGCGACCCGGTAGGCGCCGGTCAGGTTGGTGTCGAGCACCGCGCCGAAGTCGTCCTCGCTCATCAGCGCGAGCAGCTGGTCACGGGCGATCCCCGCGTTGGCCACCACCACCTCGACAGGGCCGTGCTCGGTCTCGGCCAGCGCGAACGCCGCGTCCACCGCCGCCGCGTCGCGCACGTCGCAGGCCGCGACCGTCAGGCCGGGCACGGCGTCGCCGGAGCGGGAGGTCACGGTGACGGCGTCGCCGGCCGCCGCGAGCCTGCGCGCTATCGCCAGCCCGATTCCCCGGTTGCCTCCGGTAACCAGGACAGATCGGCTCATCCGCGGTGACACCTCCGGCAGTCCGATCATGAGAGTGATCCTGGCGAGCGTACCTGGCCTGCCCCTGCGGGGCATGGGATAGGTTGCCCGGGTGAATCAGAGTGCGGCCGCGGCCCGGATCGACCCGGAGTTCACCGCCCACCCGCTCCGCGAGCTGGCCGCCGCCGCGCAGCAGCGCGCTGCCGACCTCGGTGCCGCCCACGCCGACTTCCGGGCCGAGCGCGTCGTCCGGCAGCGGATCGGGCTGTCCGACGGGCACCTGGAGACCCTGTACGACACCGAGGACCTGGGCCTCGCCGTCCGGGTGGTGGTCGACGGGACCTGGGGCTTCGCCTCGGCCGTCGACCTTACCGCCGAGGCCGCAGTCCGTGCGGCAGCCGACGCCGTGGACGTCGCGCGGGTCGCGGCGGCGATCAACACGGAGCGGATCGAGCTCGCCGCCGAGGCCGCCTACGGCGATGTCAGCTGGGTCTCGGCCTACCAGGTAGATCCCTTTACCGTCAGCGTCGCCGAGAAGATCGGGCTGCTGGCCGGCTGGAGTTCCGGGCTGCTCGCCGATGACCGGGTCGATCACGTGGACGCCGCCCTGCTGCAGGTGCGGGAGTGCAAGTTCTACAGCGACGGGGCCACCACCGCGACCCAGCAGCGGGTCCGGGTGTACCCGGTGCTGACCGCGGTCGCCACCCCGGCGGGCGGCCGGTTCGAGACCATGCGCACGCTCGCCCCGCCGGCCGGCCGCGGCTACGAGTACCTGACCGGCACCGGCTGGGACTTCCCGGCCGAGCTCAGTGAGCTGCCGGAGCTGCTGGCGGGCAGGCTGGCGGCGCCGGCCGTCGAGGCGGGCCGTTATGACCTGGTGATCGACCCCTCGAACCTGTTCCTCACCATCCACGAGTCGATCGGGCACGCGACCGAGCTTGACCGGGCGCTCGGCTACGAGGCCGCGTACGCCGGCACCTCGTTCGCCACCCCGGACAAGCTGGGCAGCCTGCAGTACGGCTCGCCCGGCATGCACGTCACCGGAGACCGGACCGCCGAGCACGGGCTGGCCACGATCGGGTATGACGACGAGGGCGTGGCGGCGCGGTCCTGGGATCTGATCACCGGCGGGGTGCTGACCGGTTACCAGCTGGACCGGCGGATGGCCAGGCTCAGCGGCTTCGGCAGCTCGAACGGCTGCGCGTTCGCCGACTCGCCGGGGCACATGCCGATCCAGCGGATGGCCAACGTCTCGCTGCAGCCCGCGGCCGGCGGCCCGTCCACCGAGGAGCTGATCGCCGGGGTGACCCGCGGGATCTACGTCGTCGGCGACAAGAGCTGGTCGATCGACATGCAGCGGTACAACTTCCAGTTCACCGGGCAGCGGTTCTTCGCGATCTCCCACGGGCGGCTCGGCGGCCAGCTCCGCGATGTCGCGTACCAGGCCACGACGACCGACTTCTGGAACTCGATGGAGGCGACCGGCGGTCCGCAGACCTATCTGCTCGGCGGGGCGTTCAACTGCGGTAAGGGCCAGCCCGGCCAGGTGGCGCCGGTCAGCCACGGCTGCCCGGCCGCGGTGTTCCGCGGGGTGCGGGTACTCAATACCGCGGCGGAGGCGTCATGACCGGCCAGTCCCCGGGAGCGGCCGTCACTGGCCAGGCCCCGCAGGAGGTCGTCGAGCGGGCGCTGGCGGCCGCGCGCTGCGACGACTGCGTAGTAATCGCGGAGGAAAGCTCGTCGGCCAACCTGCGCTGGGCGGGCAACACGCTGACCACGAACGGAGTCTCCCGGTCCCGTCAGCTCACGGTCATCGCGATCCGCCGCGACGGCGACGAG
>JBEKFH010000373.1:0-4631 GCA_050013415.1 Streptosporangiaceae bacterium
CGAAAACTCTGGGTGGTAGGACGGGTGGATGCGACGCCGCGGCGGGTTGGCGCGGGCGGCGGGGGTCGTGAGCCGGCGGGAGTCAGCCGATCGAGCCACGTCCGCTGGTCAGGGAGCGGGCGATTACCGTGCGGAGTATGTCGTTGGTCCCCTCCCCGATAACCATCAGCGGAGCGTCACGGTACAGGCGCTCGACGGTGAACTCAGATGAATAGCCGTAGCCGCCGTGCACGGTCATGGCGGTCACCGCGCACTCCATCGCGACCTCGGAGGCGTAGACCTTTGCCATGCTCGACTCCATATCTGACCGGTGGCCGGAATCGGCCCGGGAGGCCGCCCAGTACAGGAGCAGCCGCGCCGCCTGGAGCTTGATCGCCATGTCGGCCAGCTTCAGCTGGACCGCCTGGAACCCGGAGATCTTCTGGCCGAACGCCTCCCGCTCCCCCGAGTAGCGCAGCGCCTGGTCGTAGGCTTCCTGGGCCACCCCCACCGCCCGGGCGGCAACGTTGATCCGCCCCGTTTCGAGCGCGGCGAGCACCTGCTGCAGCCCCCTGCCCTCGACGCCGCCGAGCAGGGCAGACGCCGGCACGCGAACCTCATCGAGTACGAGCTCGCAGGTCTCCGGGCCGTGGTAGCCGAGCTTGGGCAGGTCACGAACCACCTCGAAACCCGGCACGTCGGCGTCGACGAGCAGCACCGACATTCCCGCGTGCGCCGGCACGGCGGCCGGATCGGTCTTCGCGAGCACCGGCAGCGGGTCAGCGTGCCGCGCGTTCGTGATCCAGGTCTTCCTGCCGTTCAGGACATAGGTGTCGCCGTCCCGGCGCGCAGTGGTCGTGATGCCCTGCAGGTCGCTGCCCGCGCCCGGCTCGGTCAGCGCGATCCCGGTCCTCCGCTCGCCGCTGGCCAGCGCGGGCAGGTGCGCCCGCTTCTGATCGTCGGTGCCGTACCTGGCGATCATCCAGCAGGACAGCGAGTGGCTGCCGAGGATGCCCGCCACGCCCATCCAGCCCCGGGAGATCTCCTCGAAGACCAGCGCGAGCGAGACCAGGTCGGCGGCCAGGCCGCCATACTCCTCCGGCACGGTCAGGCCGAACAGGCCTAGCTGCCTCATGGTGGCGACGATCTCGTCCGGGTAGCGGCTCGCCGCCTCCCACTCGCGGGCCACCGGCCGGATCTCCTCGTCGACGAACGCGCGCAGCGCGTCACGGAAGAGCCGCTGCTCGGCGGACAACTCGAAGTCCATGTGGCCTCCCGGCTGCCGGGCGCGGGAGCAGGCCGACCAGGGCTCATGCCAGCCAGGCTCAGGCCAGCCAGGCTCAGGCCGGCCCGGGCTCATGCCGGGCGCCCGCGTAGATCACCAGGGTCTCATGCACCGTGCTACGTAACCGGCTGGATGGTCAGGATCGTCGGGGTCTGCCCGAGCAAGCCGATTCTTCGCTCCTCGATCCGGACGGCGCCGTCTCGTGTCAGGCGCTGCTGGATGAGCTTCGGCTCGGTGGTCAGCAGGACCGAGGTGCCGCCCCGCCGAACGAGCTCAGCCACACCGGCGCCGACGCTGTCGTACAGGGCCTGCTTGCTCGTGATGGCAACCTGCTTGCCCCAGGGCAGGTTCGTCACGACGGCGGTCGCCGACTGATGTTTCTTCCATGTCCTGGGCGAGGTGGAGTCAGCGCACTCGATGCGAGTCCAGTACTCGGGATTGACGGCAGCGAGATTTTTGCTGGAGGCTTCGACCGCGTCAGGATCGATGTCGGTTCCCCACACCTCATAGCGTTGCCCGGCGGCCTCGCAGAGAATCGTGCCCGAGCCGCAGAACGGATCCCAGATACGCGGCCGGCCGCTGACCCGGCTGGCGATCCGCACGAGCGCAGCCGCGACCGTGGGGCGGAGCGCGCCGTGCAGGCTGGCGACGCGGTACGCCCGCCGCGACAGCGGCTCGTCGAAAAGCCGAACGCCGACCAGCGCCCACCGGCCATCGATGAACACCCGGATGTCGACGGGTGCCCGCTGCAATTGCCTATGGCGCCATTCATAACGGGCGGAAATGGCGCTCGCCATCGCCTCTTCGATAGTGCGAGAGGTCCCGTACGGCACATGTGCGGCCGAGACCGTGACGGAAAACGTGCCGTCCAGCCGGTCAGCACGCTGCGCCTGCTCGATGGTCTTCTCGATATCTGCCTGCTCGGTGACGAGCGAGAGCAAGGCCGGCAAGCCGTCCACGGACGGCGAAAACGCACTGACCACGGCAACGTCGTCCACCGTTCGAAGTCGCCGCAGGCCGCGGACGTCGGACGCCTGCAGGAGCACCAGCTTGGGCCTGGTCTCGATACCGCCCGCGGCAGCCGACATCTCACCAATCTCGGCCGCAGCGATGTCTTCGAGACCGCGCGTCACGAATGCGCAGACTGACGTTTCCACGGCTCACGATAGCCGGTCCGCACCGGAATTCACCTTTGGCGGAGCAGTGGTCGCCTTTGGCTGGGCAGCGGTCACCTTTGGCGTGGGGCCGCGGTCAGCACGATGCCGCGATGGGCCCACGGACGGGTGAACCCGACCGGGTTCCGGTCACGGTAGGGCGCGACGCGGATCGGGAAGCCGGTGGCGTAGGCCTCGATCATGTAGCCGCCGCCGATCACCAGGCCGACATGCCCTGGCGCCGCTACGGTGCCGTCGGACCCGACGAAGAACGCCAGGTCCCCCGGCTCGACCTGGCTGGCCGGGACCCGCGGCCCCCACGCCCACTGCTCCTGCGACGTGCGCGGGATGTCGATGCCCGCCGCCCGGTAGGCCATCATCACCAGGCCGGAGCAGTCGAAGGCGTCGGGGCCGGTGCCGCCCCATTGGTACGGCTTGCCGAGCTGCTGCTCGGCGTAGGCGATCGCGGTGGCGGCCGCGCTGCTGGCCGCCGTGCCGACGCCGGGCAGGCAGTCCGGTGCGTCGTCGACCGTCACCGGGCTGACCGAGAAGCCGCCGCTGGCGTAGGTCCCGGCCCACTGCAGCACCGTCTGGACGTAGGACTCCAGGTGGTTGTAGGCGAAGATGGCGCCGTTGACGTTGTCGAGCACGCCATGGCCGAGTAGGTACCTGGCGGCGCCGGCGATGGCGTCAGCCGGCTCGTAGACGCTGGCCACGCCGTCGTGGTTCGCGTCGATCGCCACGCCGCTGACCTGCTCACCCGCCGGGTGGACGGGCGCGCCGCCCCAGGTGTTGCCGGCCGCCCCGCCGATCCCGATCTGCATCGGGCCGGCCGCGCCGAACGCGTTCGCGCCGCTGTGCACGCCCGGCAGCGTCGACCGGCCGTCGTCGCTCTCGACCTTGCCGATGCCGGCCAGGATCACCCACGGGATCCCGTACTTGCGCCCGGTCGCCTTGAACAGGGCGAGGTAATTGGCCGGGATCGAGTCCTGGGCCTGCTGGCTGGGCGCCGGCTGCCCGGTCGTCCCGCTGCGGGCGGCGGCGCAGCCGCTGCCCGATTCGTACAGCACGCCGCTGCCGGCGAAGATCAGCATCGGCGCGGTGATCAGCCCGAGAAGGAGCAGTCCCGCCGCGCAGATGATGGCGATCAGCGCGCCCCGCCCTCGGCCCGGCTGGCCGCCCGCGGGCATCATGTGTTCCCCGCCGACGCCAGCTCGATGTCGTTCACCTGCCAGCTGGTGCCGCTGCCGGTCACGGTCACCGCGTACTCAGTGGTATTCCGGCTAGTCCCGCTACGCTCCGTGATCTTCTGGCTGATGGAGACGACGAAGGTGATGCTGCCGGAACCGAACGCGCGCAGCGAGCTGATGCTGGCGGCACCGGCGGAGACCTGCTTCTGCTGCGTGCGCGGCGTTGCCACGCCGGGCGTGGCGTAGGCCCGCGCGAGCTCCGCGGCGAGCTGCGCGGTGATCACGGCCCGCATCTGCTGCACGTAGCCGGCCGCGCCCTCGCTGTAGGAGAAGGTGTCATAAAGATCACCGAACCGGGTGGCCACGGCGGCGGCACTGGCCAGGTCGCGGGCAGTGAAGGGAAGCCACTGGTAAATGCTGGCCGGGCCCGCTCGCCCCGGTCCGGCCGCCGTCGGCGTGCTGGCGGGCTGCGAAGTCGCGGCAGGCGGCCGGGTGGACGCCGGCGGGTGCGTGGACGCCGACGGCGCTGCGCCCGGCCGCGCCGCGCCGGACGCGGTCGGCCTGAGCAGGAAGATGCCCAGCCCGGCCAGCGCGACGACGACCACGACGAACGCCGCCTTGCGCTGGCCTGATGTCGGTTCCATGACGTACTGCTATTTCTGCCGGCGAATCGGGCGGAGCCAGAACGGGGTCGGCGGCGCTGGTCTCTCCGGCACAGCGTGACTCCCGGCGAGCGGGCCGGTCGACGAGCCCGCGGCGGGGCCGGCCGGATGCCGGGCCGGCGGCGGCGGGCCGGCGGACCGGGCCGGGCCGGCCGACCCGGCGGACCCGGTTGACCCGGTTGATCCGGTGCGGCGGGCGGGCTCGGCGGACCGGGCGGGTGCCGCGCGGTGGCCGCCCCCGGCGCCGCCCGCGGGATCGGGCCAGGAAGCTCCCCGGCGCGAGGCCGGCCTGGCGGTGGCCCGCCAGCCGGGCGCGGGCGCACCGCCGCTGGCAGGCGGGCGGCTGGCCGAGGCGGCGCCG
>JBEKFH010000374.1:0-4629 GCA_050013415.1 Streptosporangiaceae bacterium
CGTCCACCGTGGCAAGGTCTCCGGTGCGGAACCAGCCGTCCGGGATCGCCTCGGCCGTGGCCTCGGGCTTGCCCCAGTACCCCTTCATGACGTTGTGCCCCCGGATGACGATCTCGCCGACCTCGCCGGGCGGCAGCCCTCCGCCCTCGGCGTCCACGACGCGCATCTGGACGCCCTCGAACGGCGTTCCGATGGTGCCGGGCTTGCGTTCTTTGTGCGGGTGGTTGAAGGAGGCGACCGGGGAGGTCTCCGACAGCCCGTAGCCCTCCAGGATCATGCACCCGAAGACCTGCTCGAACCCGCGCATGATCTCCAGCGGCATCGCGGCGCCGCCGGAGATGCAGGTCCGCAGCGACGACACCTCGGCCTCGTCGCGGGCCGGGTGATGCAGCATCGCGGCGTACATCGTCGGCACGCCCTCGAAGATCGTCACCCGGTCGCGCCCGATGATCTCCAGCGCCTTTCCGGGGTCGAACCTGGGCAGCAGGGTCAGGCTCGCGCCCGCCACGACGGTCGCGTTCAGGCCGCAGGTAAGACCGAACACGTGGAACAGCGGCAGGCAGCCCATCACCACGTCCGCGGGGCCGGCCCGTAGCAGGGTGGTGGTGGTGAGCTCCGCGTTGCGGGTGAGGCTGGCGTGGGTGAGCTCGGCGCCCTTGGGCCTGCCGGTGGTTCCGGAGGTGTACAGGATCACGGCGTCGTCGCCGCCGGCCTGGTCCGTCATGGGGGTCACCGGGGCGACGCCGGCCAGCAGCGCGGCGAGGTCGGGCTCAGTCACCTCGATCACCTGCGCGCCGGTATCCGCGGCGCCCTTCGCGGCCTCGCCCGCCGCCGTGTGCCAGGCGAGCAGCACCGTCGCGCCGGAGTCGCCGAGGTAGTAAGCGACCTCGCGGCTTTTCAGCAGCGGGTTCATCGGCACCACGATGGCCCCGGCGCCGAGCGCGCCGTAGAACGCGATCGGGAACGCAGGCACGTTGGGGAGCATGACGGCGACCCGGTCCCCCGGCGCCACCCCGAGGTCCGCCAGCAGCGCGGTCATCCGGGCGGCGGCCCCGGCCAGGTCCGCGTACGTCAGCACCAGGTCGTCCAGCCGCACCGCCGGCCGGTCGGCGTGCTCGGCCGCCGCCCGCGCGAGCAGGGAACTCAGATTCGCCATCATGCCCTCCAGCCGGGCACCGCGCTGATGCCGCCTCAGTTGCATCATCCCCCCAGAAGGGCGCCGCCGACAGGCCTGGCCCGCCGCGCGAAGCCCGATGTGCCGCGAGTGGCAGAGCCGGCCTGCTTTTCAGACAGATTGGGGACGTTCGTCCCTATCCGCGCGGCCGGGCACGACAGAGGATAACGGAGGGCACCGGGCCAGCCCCTTGGCCAGTGCGCCATGGAGTGCGAGGCTGGCGACAGATCGCCGGCACGCACGTGCCCGCGGACCGCCCGCGGAAGCCAGGAGGGGCCCGGTCATGGATCTGCTCGACGGTATCGGCGAGGCGCTGGGCACCGACTACTTCGGGCTGCGCGAGCCGTTCACCGCGGAGCAGGAGAGCTACCTGACCCGGACCCGCGAGTTCGTCGACGCCGAGGTGCTGCCGGTGATCAACGGCTACTGGGAGCGGGCGGAGTTCCCGTGGGCGCTGGTGGAGAAGCTGGCGCCGCTCGGCATCGTCGGCGACGGCATCGAGGGCTACGGCTGCCCGCCGATGGATCCGCTGTCGGCCGGCCTGATCCACATGGAGATGAACAGGGGCGACGGCAGCCTCGGTACCTTCATGGCCGTGCAGGGCGGGCTGGCGATGAAGTCCATCGCCCGGTGCGGATCGGAGCAGCAGAAGCAGCGCTGGCTGGGGCCGATGGCCCGGCTGGAGAAGATCGGCGCGTTCGCGCTGACCGAGCCCGAGCACGGATCCGACTCGGTCTCGCTGGAGACGACGGCCCGCCCCGACGGGGATTCCTGGGTCATCAGCGGGCACAAGAAGTGGATCGGCAACGGCAGCATCGCCGATGTGGTGGTCGTGTGGGCGCGGGACACCACCGACGGCGCGGTGAAGGGGTTCCTGGTGGAGAAAGGCGCCCCCGGATTTCGTGCCAGGGTGATCGAGGGCAAGGCGTCGCTGCGGGCGGTCTGGCAGGCGGAGATCGAGCTCGACGGCGCGGTCGTGCCCGCGGAGAGCCGGCTGCCGGGCGCAAACTCGTTCCGGGACTGCGCCGGCATCCTGACCAGCACCCGCAGCGCCTGCGCGTGGATGGCGCTCGGTCACGCGGTGGCCGGCTACGACGCCGCGCTGACCTACGCCCAGCGGCGGAAGCAGTTCGGCAGGCCGCTCGCCAGCTTCCAGATCGTCCAGCAGCGGCTGGTGCGGATGCTCGCCGACGTCACCGCGATGCAGCTGTACTGCATGCAGATCGCCAAGCTGGAAGCGGCCGGAAAGCTGGCGCCGACGCTGTCGGGGCTGGCCAAGCTGCATAACACGAGCAAGGCCCGGGTGATCCTGGCCGACGCCCGCGACCTGCTCGGCGGCAACGGCATCCTGCTCGACTTCCACGTCATCCGGCACATGGCCGACATCGAGTCCATCCACACGTTCGAGGGCACCGAGACGATCCAGACCCTGATCGTGGGCCGCGACATCACCGGCATCGGCGCGTTCAGCTGATGGCACTGTCAACGACGACTCAGTTAACGGCGGCCTCAGTGGCCGCTGACCGGAGGTAACGCGTGAAGCCGTTCGTGATTAACCGGCATGGCCGCCTGGTGTTCCCCGAGAACTTCCACGGCGAGCTTGACTTCTCCGTCTTGCGGACGCTCGAGCAATTCACCGCCGTGATCGGGCGGGACTTCGAGGCGAAGGCGCCGACCGGGACCGACATCCTGGCCCGGGTCGAGTCCGGTGCCTACCCGGGGCGCTTCGAGCTGCTGCGCGACTTGGGCCAGAACCTGTTCTGGGTCAACCGGTACTCGATCACCATGTTCGACAAGCGGCCGACCCGCTGGCGGGACCTGGCCAAGCACCGCGACGACGTCTTCCTGCCGGTGCTGACGCCGTGGGAGGACGCCGAGCGCAAGGTGGCCGCGGTCGAGCGCGCGTACCGCCAGCTGCCGGCCACGTGGGACGCGGGCGCCGAGGACAAGGTGTTCGGCCTGCTGTTCGACCTGTTCCGGAACAAGCTGCACCACGCCACCGAGCTGCCCCCGATCAAGCCGACGGTCGCCGAGTTCCTTGACCGGCCCGGCGCGCTGACGTTCGTGCTGCCCGAGCACGACCCGGACTACCCGGTGTTCGCCGCCGACGAGATCCTTGACGCCCGGGAGGACGTGCCCGAGCTGGAGGCGCTGACGCGCTGGGCGATGGTCCTGCACAACCAGTACCCGTGGAACCGGGCCAGGACCGAGCTGCGCGAGGCTGGCAAGATCGGCGACGATGACTTCGTGATCGCGTTCCACCCGCGCAACCGTGACGTGATGGCCTTCATCGACCGGGTCAAGGCCGCCGGGAACGGAACCGCCGGGAACGGAACCGCCGGGCGGGCTGATCGCGGGAACGGAGCCAGCGGGAGCGGAGCCGCCACGGTGCGACACGGGGCGGCGGCCGAGGCGGTCGCGCCGGTCGCTCCCTACCCGCCGGTGCGGGTGCGCGAGGCGTTCGCCGTCCAGCCGAGGCTGGAGGCGCTGGCGATCGTCCGCGGCGAGCACGTCTGCGACAACGACGACGTGATCAGGAACGCGAGCTTCTCTTGGTCACCGATGACCGCCGCGGACATCAGCGCGAAGACCGGCATCGAGCAGCGCCGCTACACCAGCAGGGAACCGGGGCAGCTTGCCCTGGCCGCCGCGCAGGCCGCGCTGGCGAAGTCCGGCCGGGGGCCGGAGGAGATCGGGGCGGTGCTGGTCAGCAGCTGCACGAGCAACCGGCAGATCCCGTCGGTGGCGTGCTGGCTGTCCGGCGAGCTCGGGCTGCTGCAGACACACGCCTCGGTGGACCTGGTGGCGGCCTGCGCGGGCCTGCCCTACGGGCTGGCCGAGGCCATCCGGCAGCTGCAGGAGGTCAGGCGGCCGGTCCTGCTGGTCTGCGTAGAGAAGTTTTCCGACAAGATCGGCAGCTCCCGTCCCTCGCGGATGATCTTCGGGGACGGCGCGGCGGCGATGGTCATCGCCCCGGCTGCGGCAGGCGAGGCCGGGGACGTGGACGTCGTGCAGACCTACGCGAGCGGGCCGCGCGGCGAGGTGAACTCGATCATCTGGCCGAACCCGGAGTTCGACAATGACATCACCGTGTACGGCCCGGAGGTCAAGTCCCTGGTCCAGCGCTACCTGGACCAGATGATCGGCGAGCTCGGCGCCCAGCCGGATCCGGACGACCCCGGGCGGACGCTGCTGGAGAGCATCGAGCTGATCGTCCCGCATCAGGCCAACAAGACGATGATCCTCAGCCTGGCCGCCAAGGCCGGGCTGTCCGCCAGCCAGCTGTACTTCAATGTGGAGACCATGGGCAACGTGTCGGCGGCGAGCATCCCGATCGCGCTGCACGACGCCGTGCGGGACGGCGTGATCAGCCGCCCGGCCCGGGTCTTCGCGCCCGGCTTCGGGGCCGGCGCCGTCGGCGGCTACGCGGTGCTGCGGATCGACCCGGCCATCGT
>JBEKFH010000375.1:0-4595 GCA_050013415.1 Streptosporangiaceae bacterium
GGGCGGCCGAAGATGACCGACTTGCCGCCGCCGCCCGCCAGCGGGTTGGGGCCCTTGTCCCCCTCGATGAACTCGTTGGTTGCCTTGCTGTAGGTGTCGTTCCACACGGTGTCGGGCGCAGCGTGCGTGCCCGTGGCAGTGAGATGCAGCCGGGTGGCGCCGACGCCGGTGACCAGCGGGTCACTGTCGGGCCATGAGGTCACCGGGTGCAGGTAGTAGGTGAACCCGTTGAATTTCACGTCTGCGGCGCCGCTGTCGCCCGACGCGGCCAGCACGGTCACGCCGTCGCGCGCCGCCTCTACATAAGCGCCGCGCAGGTCAAGCAAGGACTTCCTGGACGGGAAGGTCTGCTCTGTCGCGCTGAAGCTCTGGCTGATAACGCCGCCGAGGTGATGGCTGATCACGTACTTCTCGGCCTGCTCGATCTGCGGGAAGCCGGTCGTGCCCTCGTTTTCCGACGTGGGGGTCTCGACCAGCAGGATGTTCGCGCCCGGCGCCATCGTATGGGAGTACTCGACGTCCAGGTCCGTCTCGCCCGCCCAGCCTTCCCGGTTGGATGTCGGCCGGTAGCGGGCGACCTTCCCGGCCGGCTGGATGACCCGCAGCGACGGCGGCGCGGGCAGCCCGGCCTCCCGGTCGAACACCCTGAGGTCGCGGCGGACGGTCGGGGATCCGTAGGAGTCGACGATGACGATGGTCTGGCCCTTGCCGTCCACCCCCTGCCGCAGCAGCGCCGGCAGGTTGTAGGCCCGCTGGATCTGCTTCGGACGGTAGCAGGCGATCTTGAACTTCTTTTCGCAGAACGCAGTTGTCGGGGGCAGTGCGCGGGCAGCGGACATGTGCACGATGCCCGGCCGGATGGACACGATGGCGGGCAGCGAGCCTGCCGCGCGTCCGGCAGCCTGCGGGGCAACGCCCGGTCCGCCTGCCCCGCTGACCGCCACGGCGAGCAGCGCGGCACCGGCGGCTGCCGCCGCTGACCTGGCAAGGCGCACAAGAACTCCCTGGGACGAGGGGCTGGGGTCCGGATCCGTTCCAGTATGACGACTCATGCCTCCCAGCGGTACCGGAAGTGCCCTGGTGAGGCGCTCACCCAGCCCCAGCCTCGTGAGCCCTGCCCCAGTCAGCCCAAGCCACAACCCGCTCACTACACGTTTGCGCGGGTCGGGTGCCGTTGAAATGTATGTTCAACGGGTCGGGCTGGCGGCCGGGCGGGCGCGTACGGTGGTACTGCCGGCGGATCGGGAACGGTGCTGCCGGCGGATCGGAGACCCGCGAGATGAAGCTCAAGCTCGACCTGCACGAGATCTACAACCGGGGCGAGGACATCGACCGCGCCCTCCGGGACATCATGGACGAGGCGGTGCGGAAGAAGGCGCCGCTGGTTGAGATCATTCCGGGGAAGGGATCCGGGCAGCTCAAGAAAAGGGTGCTCCGGTTCCTCGACCAGAAAGAGAACAGGGCGCTCTACCACCGGGTAGAGAAGGACTCGAAGAACTTCGGCCGCCTGTTCGTCCATTTCCGCTGGAAGTGACGGCATGCCAGCCGGTGAGCCGATGAAGGCCCTGATCCGCGTGCTGACCACGGCGGTCGCGCTGGCCGTGGCGACCGCTGCCGTTCCCGGCATCGAGCTGCGAGCCGGCTCGACGTTGTCCAAGGCCGCCACGCTGGTCGTCGTGGCCCTGATATTCGGCCTCGTCAACGCCTTCCTGAAGCCGATCGCGAAGACGCTCGGCTGCCTCTTCTACGTGCTGACCCTCGGCCTGATCGGCCTCGTGGTCAACGGCCTCCTGCTCTGGCTGACCAGCTGGGTGGCCGGCCAGCTGTCCCTGCCGTTCCACATCACCGGGTTCTGGGCCGCATTCTGGGGCGCGATCATCGTGGGAGTCGTCGGCTGGGTGCTCAACATGTTCGTCGGCGACCGCGGCCTCGGCAGCCGGGCGGACAGCTAGCTCACCGGCAGCTGGCGGGCAGGCGCTGACCCGGGACCGAACCTGCTGCGCTCCAGGAAACGGCCGGCTCCGGGACTGCCGAGGAACTTGCCGTCGCGGACCAGGATGTTGCCGCGCTGCAGCACGACCTCGGGCACGCCGCGGACCGAGCGGCCCTCGTAGCAGCTGTAGTCAACCCGCATGTGGTGCGTCGAGGCGGACAGGGTCCGGCGGGCATCGGGGTTGAAGACCACGATGTCGGCGTCGGAGCCGGCCGCCAGCGTCCCCTTGCGCGGGTGCAGCCCGAACATCCTGGCCGGCGCGGTGGCGATCAGCTCGACGAACCGCATCGGGGAGATCTGGCCTGCCGCCACGCCGCCGTCCCACAGCAGCGTGTAGCGGTCCTCCACGCCGGGCAGGCCGTTCGGGATGGCGGAGAAGTCACCGGCCCCCAGGCTTTTCTGGTCCTTGTAGTCGAACGGGCAGTGGTCGGTGGAGACCACCTGCAGATCGTCGGTGATCAGGCCGCGCCACAGGTCGGCCTGGTGATCAGCGGGCCGCAGCGGCGGCGAGCAGACGAACTTGGCGCCCTCGAAGCCCGGCCTCGCCAGGTCATCCAGCGAGAGGTACAGGTACTGCGGGCAGGTCTCGGCGTACACGGGCACGCCGCGGTCGCGGCCTTCCCTGACCGCGGTGAGCGCCTCCCGGGAGCTGAGATGGACGATGTAGACCGGGACGCCGGCCAGCTCGGCCAGCGCGATCGCCCGGTGCGTCGCCTCGCCCTCCATCGACGACGGCCTGGTCAGGCCATGGTTGACCGGCGCGGTCTTGCCCTCGGCCAGGTAGCGCTGGACCAGGACGTCGATCGCCCCGCCGTTCTCGGCGTGCATCATGATCAGGCCGCCGTTGTCGGCGGTGCGGCTCATCGCGCGGAAGATCGCCGCGTCGTCCAGCATGAACACGCCCGGGTAGGCCATGAACAGCTTGAACGACGGGACGCCGCGGTCGATCATCGCGTCCATCTCGCGCAGGATCTGCTCGTTGATCTCGCGGACGATGAGGTGCAGCCCGTAGTCGATGTGCGATTTCGGGCCGGCCTTTGCCAGCCACCGGTCCAGGCCCTCGGACAGGCTCTCGCCGTAGCTCTGCACGGCGAAGTCGACGATCGTGGTGGTGCCGCCCCAGGCTGCCGCGGCCGTGCCGGTGGCGAAGTCATCAGAGGCGAACGTGCCGCCGAACGGCAGTTCCATGTGGGTGTGCACGTCGATCCCGCCCGGCATGACATAGCGGCCGGCCGCGTCGATGACGGTGTCCGCCTCGCCGAAGCCGGTGCCGATGGCCTGGATCTTCTCCCCGTCGATGAGCACGTCGGCCCGGGACATGTCGGTGGCGGTGATCACCGTCCCGTTCTTGATCAGCATGGTCATGGCAGCTGCCCTGCCAGCTCGCCGTAGGTCTCCGGCCTGCGATCGCGGAAGAACTGCCAGGTATTGCGCACTTCCCGGATCTCGTCCAGGTCGAGGTCGGCGACCAGCACCTCGTCGTCGGTGTCCGACGCCTGGGCGATGATCTTGCCGCGCGGGCTGCAGAAATAGGACGACCCGTAGAACTTGTGGCTCGACAGCGGCGGCTCCGTGCCGACCCGGTTGCTCGCCGCGATCCAGAAGCCGTTGGCGACGGCATGGGCTGGCTGCTCGAGCTCCCACAGGTAGCGGGAAAGTGACTCGACGGTGGCCGACGGGTTGAAGACGATCTCGGCGCCCTTGAGGCCGAGCTCGCGGGCGACCTCGGGAAAATGCCGGTCGTAGCAGATGATCAGCCCGATCCGGCCCGCCGAGGTCTCGAAGACCGGGTAGCCGAGGTTGCCGGGCTTGAAGTAGAACTTCTCCCAGAAGCACGGCCCGACGTGCGGAATGTGTGTCTTGCGGTACTTGCCGACAATCGAGCCGTCGCGCTCGATCACGCAGGCACTGTTGTAGTACACGCCGGGCTGCTCCTCCTCGTACCACGGGACGATCAGCACGATGCCGTGCTCGCGGGCGACCTCGCGCATCCTGCTGACGACCGGGCCGTCCTCGCGCTCTGCCGTGTCGTACCACTTAGGGTCCTGCTCGGCGCAGAAGTAAGGCCCGTGGAAAATCTCCTGCAGGCCGACAATGCTGGCGCCCTGGCTGGCCGCCTCGGCGATCATAGCGATGTGCTTGTCCACCGCCTCCTGCTTGGACATGTTGGCGCTCGCCTGGATCAGCGCCGCGCGGACCGTCCGCATCGGTGAGCTCCTCTCGCTTGCCTGCCACTGCCTTGCCGCCATCCGGCGCTGCCGGCTCGCGGCCGTGGGCCCGGCCACCGGCAGCTTCCGCCCAGTATCCCTGGCGGCCGCTAAGCCCGGTCCGCCAGCGGCTGGCCGAGTGCCGGGATGATCTCGGTCCCGAAGCCGCGGATCAGCGCCTGCGGGTCGTCCACCATCGCGTAGATGTTGAACTGATGAACTCCCAGATCCCGGAGCTGGGCCAGCTTGTCCCGCACCTGCTGGGGAGTCCCGAGCACGCAGAACCGGTCGACCACGTCGTCGGTGACGAAATCGGCGTTGCCGGATCCGGCCCGGCCGTGATGGGCGTAGTCGTAGCGCTCCCTGGCCGCGATGAAATCGGTCAGCTCGCCCGG
>JBEKFH010000376.1:0-4569 GCA_050013415.1 Streptosporangiaceae bacterium
GGCTCGGAGAACTCGGGCGGCTCGGAGGGCTCGGGCAGCTCGGGTTCTGCTGGCATCGGCTTCTCCTCTCCGCCTATCGTTGCTGCTGGAGATACCTTCTTAGATAAAATTATCGACTGCCTCTGACAAAACCGGGCCTGCTGGGGCACCCGGCAGAAAAAAGGCGCGAAAAATTTTTTCCGGAGTGCTGACACCCGGCCAGCGGCCAGCGCGGCAGGCACAACTGGCGGGCCCGCCTACTGACAGGCATGCTGCGAATTACGGGCCTAGCCTGCCGGGGGCCACGGGGTGTCGTCGTCAGGCTCCTGCTGGCCGGCGGCCTTCGTGATGCGCTCAATCGTGGCCCAGGCACCCGCCGGATCGGCGGGGCGCTCATCCTGGCTGATCGCCGCGACCCACTCCCTGCCGTCGATATTCAGCCGGACGCTGTGCTCGCCGGTGCCGCGGGGCGCGGCAAGCGCCTGGGTGAACTCGGCGGGCGGCGACTTGGCGTCCGGCAGGCTGAGTCCTGCCGTCTCGACCACCGCGGCGATCAGGCGCCATAGCGCGTCCATGCGCCCGGCCACGCCGGCGATCGCGTCCGCGAGCGCGCAGGCGAGCTCGCTCGCCGGTCCAGGGTCGCTCTCCGCGAGAGCACGGGCCATCTCGCGCAGGCGATCCAGGTCGGTGGACGCGGGCTGGTCGTTCACCGGATGTCCCTCTCCCTGGGCCTGGTGGACACCGCGCTAGGTACCGTACCGGCGCTCCGCGGGCGTGGCATCCTCGGCGGCCAGCGTCACGCCAAGCTGGACGGCGATCGAGGCCAGCAACTCGCGGGCCTGATCGGTGTCCATCTCCCGGACGCGCCGCAGGATCGCCTCGCCGGCGTCGGCCGCCGGGGACGCTGCCGTGGCCACCGCCGCGGCGTCTCCCCGGCCGGCCGTCTCGAGCTGGGCCGGGGTAACGCCGACGACGGCCGCCATCCGGGCCAGTGTGGCCGCTGGCCCCCGCACGGGCGCGTAGACGCCAGCACTGACGACCTGGTATCCACTGGTGATCTGCCGCCAGCGGCCCTCACTGATCCCGGCCCGGCGCGACGCCTCGCGCGCCGACATCCCGGCCTGACGGAGTGCTCCGGTGATCAAGGTGCCCCACGGCGGTGGTGCAGGACGAGTAGGCATATCGCCACCTTCGCACAAACTTCGCAGTCGTGTTCCGGCTTCCGGCCGGCTTCACCGTAGCAACGTTCCCTTGTGGCACCGGAGGTTCCGGGACTCAGGGGCTACGTTAGCCGATACGCGACCCATGATGTCAACTTCGCGCGAAGTTCTTGACCCTTCGCATTTCTTCGCACTAGCTTTGCACCCATGAAGCTGGGGTTCGCGCCCCGGTGCGAGCACTGGCCCGGGCGTCCCGGGTCGTTACCCGAGGGGGTGGCAGAGGACATGGGAGTAATGCTCGCCCTTGACCGGCCGGGAGCCGCTGACCGGCCGGGAGCTGCTGACCGGCCGGGAGCCGCTGACCGGCCGGGAGGGGGCCGGGGCCGCCGCCAGGGTCAGCACGTCCGTTCCGGTGATCAGGCACGCGCGGACCCGCTCACGGTCCAGCTGAGCTACGACCTCAGCTGCGCGGGCCGGTCCCTGAGCCGGCTGGCCAGGCTCGTGCTGGCCGGCCAGCGACGGCTGGCTGCCGCTGGCTGGCCGCCTGCGCGGGCCGGCAGGCTGCGCGCGTAGGATCATCTCCCGGCATGGAGGTGCGGCATGACTGAGTTCGTCCGGCTCGAGATCGACCAGGCCGTGGCCGTGATCCGGCTGGACCGCCCGCCGATGAACGCGCTGAACTCCCAGTTCCAGGACGAGATAGCCGCCGCGGCCGCGCAGGTGAGCGCCGATCAGGAAATCCGCGCCGTGATCATCTACGGCGGCGAGAGGGTATTCGCGGCCGGGGCCGACATCAAGGAGATGGCGGAGGCCACCTACAGCCAGATGGCTGCTGACACCCGCCGCCTGCAGGACTCGTTCACCGCTGTCGCGAAGATCCCCAAGCCGGTCGTGGCGGCGATCACCGGCTACGCCCTGGGCGGCGGCCTCGAGCTCGCGCTCTGCGCTGACTTCAGGGTGGCGGGCGAGAGCGCCAGGGTCGGGCAGCCGGAGATCCTGCTGGGCGTCATCCCCGGGGCCGGCGGGACCCAGCGTCTCCCGCGCCTGGTCGGACCAGCCAGGGCCAAGGACATCGTCTTCACCGGACGCTTCGTGGCCGCGCCGGAGGCGCTCGCCATCGGCCTCGTGGACAGGGTCGTCCCTGACGCGGAGGTCTTCCAGGCGGCACGGGAGCTGGCTGGCCGCTACGCCGGCGGCCCCGCCGTCGCGCTGCGCGCAGCGAAGCAGGCCATCGACGAGGGCCTCGACGTGGATCTCGATTCCGGGCTGGAGATCGAGCGGCTGAACTTCGCCGGGTTGTTCGCCACCGAGGACCAGCGGACAGGGATGCGCAGTTTCATCGAGAATGGGCCAGGGAAGGCCACGTTCGCCGGACGGTAAGCGCCGCCGCCCCGGACGGGAGCCGGCCTTACCGTCCCACGATCGCGCCGGGGCAACGGCGCGCCGGAGCTAAGGATGGTGCCGAAGTGACCGATCCTGGCGACGGTCTCTCGCTCGACATGGTCACCGCGGCGCTCCGCGCGGACAGCGCCGACGTGGCCATCTACGCCCGCGTCCTGACCGAGTCGCTCGGCGACGCGCTGCCCGCCGGATGGGTCACGATCGACAGGGACCGGAGTGCGTCCGACCGGATGCGCGGCCGCCCCGGCCAGGTTGTCAAGATCACCGTCCGGATGGGCGACCTGATCATGACGCTCAGCGTCAAGCGCGGCGTCCCGGTGGCCGAGATCTGCCACGAGGTCCGCGGCGTGGTGCTGTCCCGCCAGCCCGTTCCGGTAAGCACCTGGGCCCAGGAGCTTGCCAGGGCACTCGTCGCGCACGCCGAGCAGAACGCGGACACCGCGCAGGCGCTGCGCAAGCTGGTGGCCGGAGACTGATGCACCAGATGCACCAGTCGTACCGCACCGCGCTCGTCACCGGGGCGTCCAGCGGTATCGGGGAGCAGCTGGCCAGGCTGCTGGCGGCCGACGGCTGCGACCTCATCCTGGTCGCCCGCCGGGCCGGGCGGCTGGCCGAGGTCGCGGCCAGCCTGCGCGCGGCACATCAGGTCCAGGTCGAGGTCATCGTCGCCGACCTGACCACCCCGGCGGGGCTGCTGGCCGCCGAGGAGCGGCTGGCCGACGCGGGCCGGCCAGTCGAGCTGCTGGTCAACAACGCCGGCTTCAGCGTCTCCGGGTCCGTCGCCGACGTGCCGGCCGGCAGTGCGGAAGCGCAGATCCGGCTCAACGTGCTCGCCGTCGTCCGGCTGACCCATGCCGTGCTGCCCGGCATGCTGCGGCGCGGTCACGGCGGGGTGCTCAACGTCTCGTCGGTGGCCGGCTTCGTCATCTCCCCGGGCTCGGCCGTCTACGGGGCGACGAAGGCGTTCGTGACGTCCTTCAGCGAGAGCCTGGCCGCCGAGGTTTCCGGCCGCGGCGTCCACGTCACGGCCCTGTGCCCGGGCCTGACCCGGACCGAATTCCATGACGAAGGGCATGAGAGAGCCTCGTCGGCGCCGTCCTTCGCCTGGCTCGACGCAGGCCAGGTGGCGCGGGCAGGCCTGGACGCCGTCGCGACTGGCCGGCCGCTCGTGGTGCCAGGGGCGCAGTACAAGCTCATCGCCGGCCTCTTCAGGGCTGTCCCGCGCCCAGCACTGCGTAATGCTGTCAAGGCATGGCGGCGAAGCTAGCCGGCTTTCGGGGCTGGCGGCCGGCGAGAGCGGCCGGGACTCCGTAGTCTGGTGCCGTCATGTCTGTGCAGGACCGGTCACCGGATTCCTTCGGGCCCTATCGCGTGCTTGAGCGCATCGGCGAGGGCGGCATGGGCGTTGTCTACCTGGCCGCGGATGCCGAGGACCGCCCGGTCGCCGTGAAGGTGCTCCGGCCCGCCGTGGCCGGGGATCCGGATGCCCGCCGCCGCCTCGCCCGTGAGGTCGAGACGATGCGCCGCGTGCGCAGCCCGTATGTGGCCGAGGTCATCGACGCGGACGTGACGTGCGACCCGCCCTACATCGTCACCCGGTACGTCCGCGGCCGGACGCTGGAGCAGGTCGTTACCGCCGGCGGGCCGCGGCGCGGTCAGGAACTTGCCGCGGTGGCGCGCGGCCTCGCCGCCGCGCTGACCGCCGTGCACGCGGCGGGCGTCGTGCACCGGGATGTCAAGCCCGGCAACATCATGCTGGCCGGCGGCGAGCCCGTGGTGATCGATTTCGGTATCGCGCATTTGCCGGACTCGACCAGGATCACCCAGACCGGGATGTTCATGGGAACCCCCGGCTACCTCGCGCCCGAGGTGATCGAGGGCAACCAGAGCGGCCAGGCGTCGGACGTGCATTCCTGGGGGGCCACGGTGGCGTTCGCCGCCACCGGCCGCCCGCCGTTCGGCACCGGCTCGTTCGAGACGATCTTCTACCGGATCGTGCACGGGCAGCCGGATCTGGACGGCTGCCCGC
>JBEKFH010000377.1:0-4543 GCA_050013415.1 Streptosporangiaceae bacterium
GCGCTGTTCGGCATCTATCCGGAGGGCACCCGGTCACCGGACGGGCGCCTCTACCGGGGCCGGACCGGAGTGGGCTGGCTCGCGCTCAGCTCGGGCGTTCCGGTCATCCCGGTCGCGATGATCGGCACCGAGCACGTGCTGCCGCCAGGCAGCAAGATCCCCCGGCTCAGCCGTATCGAGGTCAGAGTCGGCGCGCCGCTGACCTTCGAGGCCTACCGGGAGCAGGGAATCGGCGCACGGCAGCGGCGAGCGGTCACCGACGAGGTGATGCGGTCCATCCAGGCATTGTCCGGCCAGGAGTACGTGCCGATGTACGCGTCCGTCCGCAAGGAGGAACTCGCCGCGTCGAACGGGCAGCGGAGGAAATAACAGCCGGCCGGGCTGGTCAGCTCTCGTCATCCCTGCGGATCGCAGGGAAGGTCTCAGTCGTATCAGCAGGAACGGGCTCAGCCGGGAAGGGCTCGGCCGGGAATCCGCCGGCTGGGAATCCGCGGGCCGGGAAGGGCTCGGCTGGGAATGCCTCGCCAGGGAAGGGTTCGGCCGGGAATCGGCCGGCCGGGAAGGGCTCGGCCGAGAATCCGCCAGCCGGGAAGGGCTCGGCTGGGAATCCGCCGGCCGGGAAGGCGTCGGCAGGTTCGGCTGGCTTCCATACGTAGATCGGGTCGCTGGCCGGATCCGGTGCGGCGTTCCCCGTCGCCCAGGCGTCCGCGGGCCGCCCGGCCCCTTCCGGTGCTGCCCCGGCCGGGGTGGGTGCCGCGGCGCGGTCACCAGCCACTGCGGTCTCCCAGACGGAGCCGCCGAGCTGGACGTGCCGCTCGCCGGTCCCGCCGGAGGTGTCCGACGGCGGCGCCGGGACAGCCGTCCAGGGAAGCTCGCTGTCGGGCTTGGCGGCCGGCTCCCAGGGAGGTTTTCCGGAGACCCTGGCGCGGCGGCTGGCCGGCCTCGGCAGCGGGGCCAGCGCCGGGCGGTCAGCCGGGCCGGCGGCGTGCCGCCCGCCGGCCGTCGGCAGCCGCGCAGGAACAGCGAAGCCGTCATCGTCCTCGAAGCCCTCCGGGTCCGCCATCCCGCCTGCGCTCGACCCGCTGAATGTCCGGGAGCCGGTCGCGTTGACCGCGGCAGCGAACGCGGCAGCCCCGGCGCCCCCGCCCGCGTCGCCTGGGCCGCGCTGATAGCTCGGGTCGCGAACGTCGCCTGGGCCGCGCGGGTAGTTCGGGTCGCGCTGGTAGGTCGGGTCGCGAACGTCGCTTGGGTCGCGCTGGTAGGTCGGGTCGCGAACGTCGCTTGGGTCGCGCGGGTAGTAGGGGTCGCGAATGTCGCTTGGGTCGCGCGGGTAGTTCGGGTCGCGCTGGTAGGTCGGGTCGCGAACGTCGCCTGGGTCGCGCGGGTGGTTCCGGCTGCCCGGGCCGTTCGGGTAGTTCGGGCCGCGCGGACCGCGCGGGCGGTTCGGGTCGCGCGGGCCCATCACGACGTCGCGGGTCCAGCGTCCGCCCGCGTCGGCCGACGGCGACGACAGGAATCCCGCCCGGTCCCTGCCATCAGCTCGGAAAGCCGCCTGCGGCGCCGTCTCTGGCTGGATCGGACGGATGGTGTCCAGCGTGTCGTACTCCCGCGACATCCGCCTCCGGCGCCGCCGGACCAGGATGAACGCCGTGATCAGCAGCAGCAGTGCCAGCAGGCCGGCCAGCGCCTTGACGCCATACCGCCGCAGATAGGGGCGCAGGCGATGCCACGGCGAGCGCGCCGCCGAGGCCGCCCCCCGAGTCGTCGGCCGCGGGCTCGCGGTGGCCGCGCCGCCAGTGCCCTTGCCATGCGCCGCGATCGCCGCCGCCGCCGTTAGCGCGGCTGCCGCATCGGCGGTTCCGAAACCAGACCCGATCAGCCTGCCGCCGGGGCGGCGGAACCTGGTGCTGCTGGTCAGTGCCTTCGTCACCTGACGGGGAGTCAGCGCGGGGAACTTCGACTTGATCAGCGCGGCCAGGCCGGCTACCACCGCGCTGGCAGCGCTGGTGCTGTTCATCGTGGCGTACCCGGTCGGGGTTGCCGCGGTAACGCCCTCGCCCGCCGCGGTAAGCGTCACGTAGGGCTCGTGGCTGGAGAACGGCGCCTTGATGAATTCATGGTTGAAGGCGCCGACCGAGATAACGCCGTGGTAGGCGGCGGGGTAGTTCACGATGCCGGTGCCGGCGCCGTCGTCACCCGCGGGCGCGACGAGCACGATGCCCTTGCGCAGCGCGTCAGCGACCGCCGACTTCTCTGCGGTGCTGCCGTACTCCAGCCCCGGCGCTCCGGCGGTGCCGGTCGCGCTGGCCGCTCCGGGATCCAGCGGCAGGTCGATGACGCTGGCGCCGTGCTTGACCGCGTACATGATCCCGCTGGCGATTGCATCGGGCAGCCCGTCGGCGACAGCCGGGTCGGCCAGCAGCGGATCCCCGCTGTCGAGTGTCACCCGGACGGAGAGAATCCTGGCGGCGGGAGCGACGCCGATGATGCCCGCGCTGTCGCCGGCGCCATGCCCGTGACCGGCGATGAGGCTGGCGATCTCGGTACCGCTGATGCCCCAGAACGGCCCGCCAGCGGCGCGGCCCGAGTGAGTGTAGTCCGGGCCTGATGTCACCGATCCGGTGAGGTCGGGCGCTGCCGCGTCAACGCCGCTGGACAGTACGGCGACCGTTACGCCCGATCCCTTGGCGACCCGCTGCGCGGAGGTGATGTGCAGCGCGGATAGCCACCACTCCGACTGGCGTACCTGGTCAGCGAGCGCGGGGCCGGCGCCCACCACGATGCAGGCGGCAGCGACGGCTACGGCGATCGGGACCATCGTGGTGCGGGGAAACCTCAGCGGCACGCGCGGGCTGCCTTCCGTGCGGGGTAACCGCATTGTGTCATGCCCACCGGGGTTCGGCGGGATTTAAGCGTAGCTGGCAGGACATCGCCGACACCCGCCAGGACGCCAGGCTACCCACGGACATGACGCCGCGCCACCGCGGTCAGGACGCCTGGCCGCCGCAGGTCAGGACACCGCGCCACCGCAGGTCAGGACGGCCGGACACCCGGCGGTCAGGACGGCCGGGCCACCGACAGCCGGACGTGCGCCCCGGGCGGCAGGCCCAGCTGCTCGGCCGCGTCGCCTGCGTTGACCGCCAGCGAGATCAGCCCGGCGCTGTCAGTGAAGGCGACGATCTCGCCCGGCGCCACCGCCGCGAACGTCTCCAGGTACGGCACGGTGAGCTGCCGCCGTCCGCACCGGACCACGACCGGCGAGCCGAAGCCGATGCCCAGCCGGTCGGCGTCCGACGCCGCGATGGACAGCTGCACGTTGCCGAACCGGTCGACGGACATCACCTCGCCCTCGGCCTCGCCGTCGCGCACCCGGCTGGTGGGCGCCGGGAGGGTGACCAGGTCCGCGATGTCGATCTCGGTGCCGGCCTCCGCCAGGTCGGCGCCGGCGGCGAGGCGGGCGGCGACCGGGGTGAAGATGTCCCGGCCGTGGAAGGTCGGCGAGACCGGGTGCAGCCACCACTCGCCGTTGGTCAGCTGGCAGGCGCGCTGCGCCCCGCCGCTGGCAGCGACCGCCCAGGACAGCAGCCCGTTGTCCGGTCCTACCAGGATCCCGTCGCCCGCCTGGACGGCGATGCCGCGGCGCGCGGTGCCGACGCCCGGGTCGACCACCGCGACATGAACCGCGGCCGGCAGGTACGGAATGGTCTGCGCGAGCACCGCGGCGCCCCGGCGCACGTCGCCGGGCGGCACCAGGTGCGTGATGTCGATGAGGCGGATGCCGGGGGCTATCCGGGCCGCGACCCCGTGGCAGGCCGCGACGAAACCGTCCTCGACGCCGTAGTCAGTCAGGAAGGTGAGGCAGTCATAGTTGGCCACGAAGGGTGAGCGTACGTCGCCCGGAGGCATCGCGCATAGGGCCCGCCTACGATGGAGTGCCGACGGAAAGGCTGGGAGGGCCGGATGGCTGCGCTGTCTGATCTTGAGATGCGCGTGCTGGCCTTCGAGCGCAGCTGGTGGCGGCAGCCCGGGGCGAAGGAACGCGAGATCCTGGAGGCGCTCGGCATGCCGGCGACCAGGTACTACCAGCTGCTGAACGAGCTGATCGACCGGCCGGAGGCGGTCGCGTTCGACCCGGCCCTCGTTGCCAGGCTGCGCAGGCAGCGCGGCCGCCGCGCCAGGATCCGCTCGGCGCCGCCCGGTGAGGGCAGGTGAGCGGCCTTCCCGTCCCCCGGACGGCGGCGGGCCGGGCCGGTCTTGCCGCGATGCTGCGCGATCCCGGCCGGGCGCTGATCGCGCTCGACTTCGACGGCACGCTGGCGCCGATCGTGGCCGACCCGGCGGCCGCCCGCGCCGGTCCGGCGGCGGTCAGCGCGCTGCGCCGGCTGGCGCCGCTGGCCGGCACGCTGGCCATTATCACTGGCCGCCCGGCGCTCGACGCAGTGGAATACGGCCAGTTCGGCCTGGTGCCCGGCCTGATCGTGCTCGGCCACTACGGCCGGGAGCGCTGGCAGGCCGGCACGCTGACCGCGCCGCCCGCCTCGCC
>JBEKFH010000378.1:0-4522 GCA_050013415.1 Streptosporangiaceae bacterium
CACGCCCGCCGGCCGCACCTTTGCCACCGGCCCCGACACCCACGCCGCCTGATGTGCGCGAGTGCCGCCCGATCACCCAAGAAGGACTGGCCCCACCTGCCAGCTGCTTCCACCCCTGTGACGCCATCATGCTCATCTGAATGATGCGAACAGTCGTCATGAGGCACCGCGGCCCCTGCATGTGCGAAGGCGCCAGGCAAGCCGCCAGCTACGGGTTAGCGCGCGCGGGCCAGCCCGTCCGCGGCGTCCCCGGTTCCCGGCGGCCTGCTGGCGGCGAGGCCAGCCTGGCGCAGGATGCCGGGAATGGCGCCCTCGTGCCCGATCGCCATGACGTGCACCCCGGACAGCCCCGGAACCGTCATTAGCCGCTCGATCGTCTCCGCCGCAAGCCGCGCGCCCTCGGCTGCCACCTGGTCCTCGGGCACCCCGCGCAGCCGCTGGTCAACCTCCGGGGGGATGCGCACTCCCGGCACTCCGCCCTGCAGATGACTCAGCGCGCGCAGCGACGAGATCGGCCCCACGCCTGCCAGGACGTGGCATCGCTCGAGCAGCCCCAGGTCACCCACGCGGGCCAGCCACGCGGCGAACTCCGACACGTCGAAGACGAACTGCGTCTGCACGAACTCCGCGCCAGCCTCAATTTTCGCCGCGAGCCGGGTGATGCTGGCCTCAGCCGGGACGGTCGGGTTTTCCACGGCACCGAGTAGCCAGCTGGGCGCCGGGTCGAGCTTCCGCCCGGACATCAGCTTCCGCTCGTCCCGCATGCTCTTCGCCGCGCGCAGCAACTGGACGCTGTCAAGGTCGAACACGGGCTTGGCCTCGGCGTGGTCACCGAACCGGGGATGATCTCCGGTCATCAGCAGCACGTTCGGTATGCCCATCGCCGACGCGGAGAGCAGGTCGGACTGCAGCGCGATCCGGTTGCGGTCCCGGCAGGTGACCTGCATGATCGGCTCTACTCCGGCCGCCAGCGCGGCGATGCTGCCTGCCCAGCTAGAGAGCCGCACGGTCGCGTTCTGGTTGTCGGTGATGTTCACCGCGTCCACCCAGCCGCGCAGCAGCGCTACCTTGCGCCGGATCGGCCCGGCGTCGGCGCCGCGGGGCGGGCCGATCTCAGCGGTGACCGCGAAACGTCGCGCGGCGAGAGCCTGGCGCAGTCCGGACGCAGCAGTATCTGACGCGGCAGTATCTGGCGCAGGAGTATCTGGCGCAGGAGTATCCACGGAGTTGCCGCCACCACTCACCCTGTGTTCCTTCCCTCGCAGCCCAGGCAGGCAATGGCGCAGCCGCGATGGCGCAGCCAGCCATGGGTCAGCCGCCACAGCGCAGCCAGCAATGGCGCAGCCGCCACGGCGCAGGCAGTCATTTTGCCCGGCAGGCGCAGATTACGCCACGGTGCCGGGCGCAGCCGCCAGCATGCCGTCCTCCAGCCGCAGCACCACGTCGGCGACGTCGATCAGCGCCGAGTCGTGCGTGGCGACCAAGGCCGTGATCCCCTCAGAATTCACCACCGTCCGCAGCAGCCGCATGATCTGCCTGCCAGTCTCCGAGTCCAGCTGCCCGGTTGGCTCGTCGGCGATCAGCAGCTCCGGGCTGCCTGCCAGCGCACGCGCGATCGCGACCCGCTGCTGCTGGCCGCCGGAGAGTTCCGCCGGGCGCTGGCTGGCATGATCGGCCAGGCCCACGACACCGAGAAGCAGCCGGACGCGTTCCTCGCGGTCCCGTGTGGCCACGCCGTTGATGCGAAGTGGGATGCCGACGTTCTCGGCGGCCGACAGCATCGGGATGAGGCCGAATGACTGGAAGATGAAGGCGACCGTCCCGCGGCGCATGAGCATGCGCTCCCGCTCGGTCATGGCGCTCACTTCCCGCCCGGCGACGCAGACGCTCCCGCTGGTCGGCTGGTCCAGGCCGCCGACAATATTGAGCAGCGTGGTCTTGCCGGATCCGGACCGGCCGCGCAGCGCGACGAGCTGCCCGCGCGGTACCGCGAAGGAGACTCCCCGCAGCGCGCGGACGGCCGTGCTCCCGCTGCCAAAGACCCGGGTCACGTCGCTGACCGCAACCATCTCCTCAGGATCGGCGGCAACGCCGGCCGCGGTTCCGGTCCCGGCAGGGCGCGCGGCGGACCCGGCCGCCGTTCCGCCCGGCTCGCCGCTCACGCACTGCCTTCCGCCGGGGACGGGCTAGCGTCGCGGGACGGGCCGGCGTCGCGGGACGGGCCGGCGTCGCGGGACGGGCCGGCGTCGCGGGACGGGCCGGCGTCGCGGGACGGGCCGGCGTCAGGAGACC
Organism: Streptosporangiaceae bacterium; assembly: GCA_050013415.1. GTDB lineage: Bacteria > Actinomycetota > Actinomycetes > Streptosporangiales > Streptosporangiaceae > Palsa-506. Next base: position 2,293 of record JBEKFH010000378.1, read on the forward strand.
GGCCAGCAGGCGGCCGGGAATCGTCCGGCCAGACGCCGATGTGATCGGGCTCGGCCTGCAGCCTGACCCTGTCCCGCATGCCGAGCGGCTCGACCATCTCACGGGGCAGCTGCAGCCGGCCCGCCCGGTCCAGGACGGCGTACTCGACCGCGTGCTGGGTCGCGTTCCCCTCCTGATCGGCGGTCGCGTGCCGGAGCGTCTCCGTCGCGGTCCGCCCGTCCCTGATCGCTATCGTCCGGCGCACCTGCTCCGACACCGCCGGGTCGTGCGTGACAATAAGCACGGTGACCCCCAGGCTGGCATTGACCGACTGAAGCGCGCCGAACACGTCCCGCGCGGTGGCGCTGTCCAGCTCGCCGGTCGGCTCGTCGGCGAGCAGCACCCGGGGCTGGTTGGCCAGCGCGGTGGCGATGGCCGTGCGCTGCTGCTCGCCGCCGGACAGCTGCGCGGGCCTGCGGTCCGCGCAGTGCCCCACGCTGAGCATCTCCAGCAGGTCCCTGGCCCGGCCGCCGCGCTCGCGCCGGGGGATGCCGCTGAACCTCATCGGCATCACGACGTTCTGCTGCGCGGTGAGATAGGGGAGCAGGTTGCGCGCGGTCTGCTGCCAGACGAAGCCGACAGTCGAGCGCCGGTAACCAACCCGGTCATTGGCCGTCATCGCGGCCAGATCATGCCCGGCCACCCGGACCGAGCCTGCCGTCGGCGCGTCCAGCCCGGCCAGGATGTTCATCAGCGTCGACTTGCCGCTTCCCGACGCACCGACCACCGCGGTCAGCTCGCCCTCAGCGATCAGCAGGTCCAGCCCCTGCAGCGCCTGAACCTCCACGCCTTCCGCGGCGTAGATGCGGACCAGCCGGTCGCAGGCGATCAGGGCGTCGGCGCCATAGGAAGCCCGGGATCGCTCGAACTCGGCGCCGAGTTCGGCGACCCCGGCGGCCGGCGCCGTGGCCGCACTCGCCTCTCCCCGGGCACCAGCGCCGGGGACAGCGTTCATGCCCTCGGGCTTGCCGCCCCGTATCGCGCTCATCGTCCTCCTCTGCCCTCAGCCGCTGATCCGCAGGGCACTGGCGGCGCCGCGGCGGGCCGCCAGGAAAGCCTGGGCCGACAGCGTCGCCGCTCCCAGGATTATCAGGCCGGCCGCGGGGATCGCCAGCGCGGCGAGGTCAGCCCGGACCGGCACGGCCGCCGCCGAGCCGGTGAAGACCGACAGATCGAGCACCGGGCCGAGCAGCGGGACCAGCGCGAGCGCGCAGGCCGCCCCGGCCGCCGCGGCGGCCAGCACTGGCGGCAGCGCCTCGGCGATGAGCAGCCACCGGCCCTGCCCGGCGCCGAGGCCCATCGTCGACAGCCGGGCCAGCGTCAGCGCACGGGAGCGCGCGGCCAGCACCAGGGTGAGCAGCAGCACGAGCACGCAGAACCCGCCCGCCGCCACGCTCCCCTGGGCGAACGCCAGATAGGCTCCGCGCGGCAGCGCCGCTCCGGTCAGCGCGGCCAGTGCACTGGATCGCAGCGTGACGCCAGCCTGCGGGATGATCCGCGCCACGGCGGCCGCCAGCGCCGCGGCGTTCAGCCGCGGGCCGACGATCAGCAGGGCGGTCGGCGGCGCGGCCGCGTGCAGGCGGCCGATCGCCCAGGCCGGGAAAAGGATGAAGCCGCCGCCCGGCACGGCGGGAGTTCCGGACAGCCGGCCGGCCACCCGGACGCGCAGCGTGCCGAGCGCGGTCGCCAGGCTGGCCGTGCCGCGGCCCAGGCCGGCGGCAACGGCCGGGGAGGCGAGCACCGGCACCGGCGCACGGGAGCCCGCCGCCCCGGAGCCCGCCGCCCCGGCGGGCTCGGCCAGCAGCCCGGGCCGGAATCGCGGATAGGGCGTGCCGGCCACCAGCGCTGCGTAGCTCGCCGGGCTGACCGCGACGACGTCGATCGGCGGCCCGCCGGCCGGCGCCGCGGTGGTGACCATGACGGCCGTCGTCCGCGCGCCCCCCGCGGCGGCCGTGATCGCGCGCTGCTGCGCGCTGGTGATCGGGTCCGGCATGCTGGCCAGGCTGATCACAGCATCCGCTCCGGTGGCCTGCCAGGACGCCGCGACCTCGCCGCGCAGCACCGCGGCGCGGACCATGAAGCCGAACGCCACCACCGTCAGGGCGAGCACCAGCGCGAACGCGGGAAGCGCGGCGGCCAGCGACGCGCGCGCCGCCCGCGCGAAGCCGACGAACGCAGTCACGCCGGGCCG
>JBEKFH010000379.1:0-4505 GCA_050013415.1 Streptosporangiaceae bacterium
GCCAACCTGCGGGCGCTGCTGGCCGGCTCGCCGCTGATGGCCAGCCACCGCAGCAGCAGGCACGCCGTGCAGGACGCCTACAGCCTGCGCTGCGCCCCGCAGGTGCACGGCGCGGTCCGGGACGTGCTCGGCTACGCCCGGCGGGTCATCGAGACCGAGCTCGGTTCGGTGGTGGACAATCCGGTCATCGTGGCCGACGGCGAGGTGATGACCACGGGGAACTTCCACGGCGAGCCGCTCGCCTTCGCGGCCGACATGCTCGCCATGGCGATCAGCGAGCTGGCGAGCATCAGCGAGCGCCGGGTGGACCGGATGCTCGACCCGGCGTCGTCCCGCGGGCTGCCGCCGTTCCTTGCCCCGGACGCCGGCACGAACTCCGGCTACATGCTCGCCCAGTACACCGCCGCGTCGCTGGTCAGCGAGAACAAGGTGCTCGCTCATCCGGCCAGCGTGGACACCATCCCGACATCGGGGAAGCAGGAGGACCACGTCTCGATGGGCTGGACGTCCGTGCGCAAGCTCCGCGACGTCATCGTCAACGTCCGCACCTGCCTGGCCGTGGAGATCCTGTGCGCGGTGCAGGGCATCGACCTGCGCGCGGCGATCGGGGCGCCGAGCGTCCCGCTGGCGGCCGTGCGCGACGTGGTCAGGGAGCGGGTTCCGATGATGGCCGTGGACCGGGAGGTCTCGGAGCAGATAATGACCGTCGATGAGCTTCTTCCTGACATATGCATAACGGCGGGCGCGCGGTGCGGTGGCCTGGCATAGCTTTCTGCCATGACCGTCTGGATCAACGGGACGCTGCTGGCTGACTCCGACGCCCGGATCTCGGTCTTCGATCACGGGCTGACCGTCGGGGACGGCGTGTTCGAGACGGTCAAGGTGCGCGGCGGCGTGGCGTTCGCGCTGACCAGGCACCTGGCCCGGCTGCACGGGTCCGCCGTCGGGATCGGCCTGCCGGAGCCCGACCTCGGCGGGCTCCGCGCGGGCATCGCCGACTTGCTGGACGCGGCCGGCCGGCCGGACCGGGCGCGGCTGCGGCTGACGGTGACCGGGGGCGAGTCGCCGCTCGGCACCATGCGGGGAAACGCCGGCCTGACGGCCGTCGCGGCGCTGGGCGACTGGGCGGCGGCCGGCCCGTGGTGCGACGTGGTCACGGTGCCGTGGCCGCGGAACGAGCGCGGCGCGCTCGCGGGGCTGAAGACCACGTCGTACGCGGAGAACGTGCTCGCCCTGAGCTACGCCGAGGAGCGCGGCGGCGGCGAGGCGGTCTTCGCCAACACGGCGGGGAACCTGTGCGAGGGGACCGGCACCAACGTGTTCGTGGTGTCCGGCGGGCGGCTGCTGACGCCGCCGCTGAGCTCGGGCTGCCTGGCCGGGGTGACCAGGGGGCTGGTGATCGAGTGGGCCGGCGCCGCCGAGGAGGAGCTTCCGGCCGGGGCGCTCGGCGCCGCGCAGGAGGCGTTCCTCACCAGCACGATGCGGGACGTGCAGCCAGTCCGTGCCGTCGACGGGCAGCCGCTGCCGGCTGTCGGCGGGCCCGTCACGCGCCGGGCCGCGGAGATATTCGCCGCGAGGTCCGCGGCGGAGCCCGATCCGTGACGGGATCGGGCTCCTGGCCGGTCAATCTTGGGTTCTCAGCAGCTTTATCCGGGCATAAAAGAGGCTATGCTGCCCGCGGCTGGCTAAGCGCGCCAGAGTAGCGCGTCAAGCTCAGCATCAACGTCGATGAACTCGGTTTCCCGGCCGGCCACGATAATGCCGAGCGTGCGGTGCACGAAATCCGCTGTCGCGGACAGCGGCGCCTCGAAGTGCGCGTGGCCAAACGGGGATGACAGCGCGATATTCAGTACCTCGCGGGCGCCGCGGAAGCTTGGCCAGACCCGGACGTCTCCCTCGCCAGACGGCCGCGCCAGGCCCGCCGAGAGCAACTCGCGCGCGAAGATCCACTCAACCGGGTCGTCGGTGCCCACATGGAATGCCATCCGGACCGCATAAGGGTCGTCAGCGCTGTAGTAGAGGCTGGCTATGAGCGGGACCGCGCCGTGCTCGGGAACCACCAGCGTGAGCGCGAGCTCCGCTGACACCGTGGCGCTGCTGTTCTTCATCATCCGGCAAACCTTTGTCTTGTCATGTCCCGGAATGCCGGGCTTCGTCATCACCATGCGGTCTCATCGCCCATGACGGGTAGCCGCTGCTTAAAATTCGTCGCGATAATTAGATTCCGCGAATCGGGTACCCGTAACCATGCGCGCTGAGCAACAAACTGGCCGTGACCTGGTCAAAGACTTCTTTAAATTAACGTTATTTCTTTGTTGACTGTTCCTCTGACCAGGCGTTATGTGCTGCGAGTTTGCTTTACTTGAGTTTCGAGAATGTATTTATCTCTGGACTGCCGGTCTTCGATAGCTTGCACGGTGATGACGCGTCATGAGACCTTTGGCATAGTTGGGCGGGCTCGCCGCGCATGCTGCGATGCTCGCCGGACCGGTCCGGAACATTGCCCAGTTTACATCATCGTTATATCCCGCTCAATGAGATAATTCGGGTTTAATATCGCCGTTTATACCAATAAAGAACGAGTGCCAGCGGGAAGCTGGGCGGGCCGTGACGGCGCAGGCGGGCCCCGGTGAGGCGCCCGGCCGGGCGGGCGCGCCATGGCGGGAGAGACCGGCGGCGCGGGACAGGTGCGGCGGGCGCCCCGGGGACAGACGGCGCTGGCACGGCGGAATGGCCGGCATGCGCTACCCTGAGATGCGCCCGGGCGGACCCATCCTGCGGTCCCGGGCGGCGGGCGATTGGCTCAGCGGGAGAGCGCCTCGTTCACACCGAGGAGGTCACTGGTTCGATCCCAGTATCGCCCACCAGCTCGGCGGCCGGCTCCCAGCGCGGGACTGGCCGTTTGCGATCTTCGTACAGCAGCCTGCACAGATCGTCGGGGGTCAGCGCTACTATCCGGGCCATGACAGCAGCCAGCGATCCACCGGGCCCGGTTCCCGCCCGGCCCGGTGAACCGGCAGAGGCGCAGTTCGGACCGCACCGGTTCTACGCCGGTGAGGGCGGCGGCAGCACGGAATTCCGGGGCGCCCGGTTCGACGTCGCGGACCTGCGCGGTGCCCGGTTCACCGACTGCGACCTGACCGGCGTCACGATCAGGGACGGCTGGCTGGTGAACGTGAGCATCTCCGGTTACCTCAGCAACGTCACGGCCAATGGCGTTGACGTGACCGGTTTCGTCAGCGCCGAGCTGGACCGCCGGCACCCCGAACGGGTGCAGTTCCGCGAAATGCAGACGGCCGGCGACGTCCGCGCGATGTGGGACACCATCGAGCGGCTGTGGGCGCAGGCAGTCGAGCGAGCGGGGCGGCTGCCCGCAGCGGCGCTGGCCGGGCAGGTCGGCGAGGAGTGGTCGTTCGGGCAGACGCTGCGCCACCTGGTCTTCATCACCGACGCGTGGGCGAGCCGGACGGTGCTGGACGAGCCGATGCCCTACCACCCGCTCGGCCTGCCGCAGAGCTGGTATCCGGCGGCGGACGCGGCCGCGCTCGGCATCGACCTGACCGCGCAGCCCGGCTTCTCCAGGATCCTGGCCGCCCGGGCGGACCGGATGGCCGTGATGAGGCGCATCGTGGCCGGCTTGACCGACGAAAACCTGGGACGGCTGTGCCAGCGCTCGCCCGCTCCCGGTTACCCGGATGAGGAGCGCACGGTGATCGACTGCATCAGCGTGGTGATGGACGAGGAGACCGAGCACTACCGGTTCGCGGTCCGCGACCTGGCCGTACTGGAAGCCCGCCAGGAGGCTCGTCCTTCCGCAGAATAGTGAAGACTGCGATCGTGCTGCTCACCGTCTCCACCACCCGCGCGCCAGCGACCGACCTGGGCTACCTGCTGCACAAGCATCCGGGCCGGGTTCAGTCCTTCCCGCAGTCGGTGGGCACGGCGCATGTCTTCTACCCGGAGCGCACGGACGAGCGGTGCACGGTCGCACTGCTGCTGGAGGTGGATCCGGTCGGGCTGGTACGGGGCCGGAAGGGCCCGTCCGGCGACGGATTCGCGTTGGGGCAGTACGTGAACGATCGCCCGTACGCCGCGTCGAGCATGCTGGCGATGGCGCTCAAGGACGTCTTCCGGACCGCCCTGACCGGACGGTGCGAAGCGCGCCCGGAGCTGGCGGCCGCGCCGATGCCGCTGGAGATTCACGTTCCGGCGGTTCCCTGCCGGGGCGGCGTCGATCTGCTGCGCCGGCTGTTCGAGCCGCTGAGCTGGCTCGTCGAGGCGTCGAGCATCGCGCTGGACCCGACGATCCCGGAGTGGGGCGACTCGCGCTATCTGGATGTCCGGCTGTCCGGCAGCCTCCGGCTGGCTGATGCCTTGAACCACCTGTACGTGCTGCTTCCGGTGCTCGACGACGCGAAGCACTACTGGGTCAGCAACGACGAGGTCGACAAGCTGGTTCACGCGGGCGAGGGCTGGCTCGCGCGGCATCCGGAGAAGGCGCTGAT
>JBEKFH010000380.1:0-4473 GCA_050013415.1 Streptosporangiaceae bacterium
AACATCTACTCCGGCCAAACCGGCTTCGACATCTACACGCGCGCCATCTCCGACGTCTACCAGGACCTCTACTCCGAGGGCAGCTTCACCGGCAAAGGCATCTACGAAGTCTCCACGCTGCACGCGGTGCTCGAAAAGCGCTTCCCGCGTAATGCCCTGCTTAGCCACGACCTGATCGAAGGAGCCTACGCGCGCGCCGGCCTCGTCACCGACGTCGAAGTCATTGACGACTACCCGTCGCACTACAGCGCCTACACCCGCCGCAAGCATCGCTGGGTGCGCGGCGACTGGCAAATCGCGCAATGGCTCTTCTCGCGTGTCCCCGACGAAACCGGCAAATTCGTTCGCAATCCGATCTCCACCATCTCTCGCTGGAAAATTCTCGACAACCTCCGCCGCTCACTCGTCGAGCCCGCGACCATGGTCCTGCTCGTCGCCGGATGGCTCGGCCTTCCCGGTGGCGCCCTTTACTGGACCCTCGTCACGCTTTTCATCCTCTTCGTTCCGCCCTTCATCCAGCTCCTCTTCGGCCTCGGTCGCTCCATGTTCATCGAGCAGGAAGGCGCAGCGCAGGACGTCGTCGTATTCGAGGAGGCGGACGAGCGGTTCGGGGTGGGCGTCGGGCTGACCCGCAGCGAACGCTATCTGCAGATCTCGGTGGCGAGCACGCTGACCAGCGAGGCATGGCTGCTCGACGCCGCGGATCCGGCCGGTGAGTTCAGCGTGGTGCTGCCGCGCCGCCAGGGCGTGGAGTACAGCGTCGAGCACCAGATCGGCACGGACGGCGATGACCGGCTGCTGATCCTGCACAACGACCACGCGGAGAACTTCGAGCTCGCGGTCGCGCCGCTGGCCGATCCGTCCGCCATGGCGCCGCTGATTGCGCACCGCGCCGACACCCGGCTGCTCGACGTCGACGCTTTCGCTGATTACCTGGTCGTCTACTACCGCCGGCACGGCCTCACCGGGCTGCGGATCATCCGCGGCGACGGCACCGACCACGAGGTCGCCTTCAGCGAGCCCGTCTACACGGTGCGGCCAGGCGCGAACCGCGAGTACCAGGCGGAGGTCTTCCGGCTGGGCTACGCGTCGCTGGTGACCCCGGACTCGGTGTATGACTGCGACATGGCGACCGGCGACCTCGCCCTGCTCAAGCGGCGGCCCGTGCTGCCAGGTCCGGACGGAAGCGAGTATGACCCCGCTGACTACGAGCAGCACCGGGACTGGGCGACTGCCGCCGACGGCACGAGGATCCCGATTTCCCTGGTCTGCCGCAAGGGAACGCCTCGCGACGGCAGTGCCCCGTGCCTGATCTACGGCTATGGCAGCTACGAGACCTCCATCGATCCCGGCTTCTCGACATCCCGGCTCTCGCTGCTCGACCGCGGCTTCAGCTACGCGATCGCCCATGTCCGCGGCGGCGGGGAGCTGGGCCGCCGGTGGTACGAGGAGGGCAAGCTGCTGCACAAGGCGAACACGTTCACCGACTTCGTCGCGTGCGCCGGGCACCTGGTGAGCCAGGGCTGGACCGCGCCGTCCCGGCTGGCTGCCCGGGGCGGGTCGGCCGGGGGGCTGCTGATGGGCGCGGTGGCGAACCTCGCCCCCGGCGCCTTCGGCGCCATCGTCGCCCAGGTCCCGTTCGTGGACGCGCTCACCACGATTCTTGATCCGTCGCTCCCGCTGACCGTTACGGAGTGGGAGGAATGGGGCGATCCGCTGCACGATCCGCAGGTCTACGCGTACATCAAGTCCTATTCGCCGTACGAGAACGTCGGCGACCTGGCCTATCCGCCGATCCTGGCGGTCACGAGCCTCAACGACACGCGGGTGCTCTATCGCGAGCCGGCGAAATGGATCGCGAGGCTCCAGGCGGCCGGCCGCGGTGGCCCGTTCCTGCTGAAGACCGAAATGGTGGCCGGCCACGGCGGCCGGAGCGGCAGGTACGACTCGTGGCACGAGGAGGCTTATGTCCTGGCATGGATCGCGAGCACCGTCGGTGCCGTAGCACCGTGAGCCTCGCGACTGGGTGATCCCGGCGGCGGCGCCATTGCGCCATGGATCAGCGCGTGAGCAGGTGAAATGCATCGTTCTGCATGAGTGTGACCGGCTTGGTGTCACACGCATGTCACACCTGGCATGGTCGGCTGCTTCCGCTGTTTGTTGTTGCCCGCCAGCGGCACTAGCTGCGGAGACACGCCCGGAGGACATACCGCGATGCGTCGCCATACCCAGCACCCAGCTGAAAAGGCGATCCCTCCTGATCCGGTCCCCCGATGGCCGTCACTCGCCATTTCCGCAGGTCAGGAACCATCTAGAGATAAGGCACCCGGACCAGGAGAGGGTGCTGAGGACGGCCGGCCGGCCCGGGGCCGGCATGCCGACTGGGCGAAAGAGCGCCATCGCCAGGACGTTTTACCGCAGAATGGTGGACTAGACGGGCAAGGGCATGCCGCGACTCCTTGCTGGTCAGACGCGGGAGCGGCCGGAGGTCTGATGGTTCGCAGGGCTATCCTCGATCGCGGTGCGCAGCCGACCGCGCACGCTGCGGGAGTCGAGGCAGCGCCAGGTGCACCAGAATCGGCCGGGGAGACGGCGGAACGTCCCTCGCCGCACTGGCGCGGATCGGGCGGCCGCTGGCTGGTCTGGGCATCCCGCGCGGTTCTCTGGGCGGTTCTGCTCATCATCGGCTATCGCGGGGTGACCGCGATCGTGACGCCCCAGAAGCAGCCAGCCCCGGCCGTGGCCGCCCCCGCGGCCGACTCGGCGCACGGGTTCCCGGTCAGCCTGGCTGAGGCGTACGCATTGCAGTTCGGCCAGGTATACCTCAACTTCAGCCCCTCGACGGCAGGACAGCGAGCCAGGCAGCTGGCTGCCTTCCTGCCTGCGGGGTCCGGTCCCCAGCTCGGCTGGAGCGGGGCAGGAGCCCTGCGGCTGCAGTCCGAGGAAGTCGCCGGGATCGCCGTGCGGAACTCCCAGCAGGCGGTCGTGACGCTTCTCGTCCGGGCCGGCGGCCAGCTGATGGAACTTGGCGTGCCCGTCTATGCGGCCAACGGCGGTCTGTCGGTATCGGCGGAGCCATCCCTGCTCCCGCCGCCGGCGCGCGTGGTGCCGCCGACGGCGCAGAGCGAACCTTCGGACCCTGCCGCTGCTGCCGCGCTCGGCAGGCAGCTTCCGGCCTTCTTCCAGGCGTACGCCAGCGGAGATCCGGTCACCCTCAGCAGGTTTCTCGCGAGCGGCGCTTCCATTACCGGACTAGGCGGCATCGTGACTTACGACGCCATTTCCGGTATTCAGGTACCACCCGGCGGGTCGACGCGCCAGATAACTGTCAGCGTGGTATGGCATCTGGCCGGCCAGCCGGGCACGGCGCCCAAGTCCGCGGGAACTTCATCCGTCACCACCGCTCCGGCAGGGCTCGAGGTGACCTACCAGATGACGGTCGTCCGGCAGGGCGGGAGCTGGTACATCGCGTCAATGGGCACCTCGCCGCTGCCGGTGGCGACGCCATGATGAGAGTATTTCTGTCAGGCCGCGTTTTCCCGCTGCTCGTGTCTCTTATAATCCGGAGTAGATAGATGTCGTTGCACCTGCTCACCACGGCTTCCCCGGTGGCACTGAGCACGACTGGCCTTGTGAGTTATCTGCAGGGCCTGTTCGGGCCGCTGTTTCTGGGGATAGTCGGTATCGTTGCTATTTTTTTCCTGTTCACTCGCGAGATAATCCGGTTCGTGCAGTTCGTCGTGCTCGCGGTGGCGATCGCCGTCATCTTCTATACCCCAGACATCGTGCGAACGCTTGCCACCGGGATCGCGGGCGCACTCGGCGTCCACTGATCTCGGCGCAGGCAGAAGGGGCGTAGCCGGTGGATCTGCCCACCTATACCAATATCTGGCGGATCGAGAAACGGCTCTACAAGCTGTACGACTTCAGGCTGCCGATGCCGCTCCCGGTGGGCCTGATCGGCGTATTCACGGCTATTGTCGTTCCCTACGTGGTTATCCTCACGGTGCTCGGCCTCTCGTTCGGTCACACCTCCTTCTGGCTCTACGTGCTCCCGCCGGGCGTGCTGGCCTGGCTCGCCACCCGGCCGGTGCTGGAGAGCAAGCGACTGCCCGAGCTCATCGCCTCCCAGTTGCGGTACCTGGGCGAGCCGCGCACCTGGTGCCGCCTCGCCCCGCTCGCGGAGAAGGACGAGATCCTGGTGGTAGCCCGGGTCTGGCGCCGCGCTGCGCCGGCCGGCGTCGCGGCGCTGGAAACGGCAATGCCGGAGCCGGCAGCGCTGGAGCCCGCGGCGCTGGAGCCCGCGGCGCTGGAGCCCGCGGCGCTGGAGCCCGCGGCGGCGGCAGGCGCCCCCGCGGTCCCGGCGTGGGCCGTGCTGGCCGCCCAGCGGTCGGCCGGGGGGCAGACCTGGCCAACTACGGCATCACAAGCCCGCGGCCCGGTCGGCCGGCGGCCCGGGAAACCAGCCAGGCT